>CAYOZW010000007.1:0-35145 GCA_964408495.1 uncultured Eubacteriales bacterium | reverse complement strand
GTCGATGAAAGGCAGGATCCGTGTTCCCTTCTTAAGGAAAAGAGCCGCGCTCCCCTTTGGCCCGTAGAACTGGTCCGCGGCCAGGCTCAAGGCGTCGACATCAAGCTCCCGGACATCCAGCGGGATATTGCCGGCGGCCGCTACGGCATCGGTGTGAAGCGGGATTCCCGCCGATCGGCAGACCCGGACGATCTCGGCCAGGGGCTCGATCGTCCCCACCTCACTCGACGCCAGGATCACGGAGACAAGCGCCGTATCTTTCCTGAGGGCCCGCTTGACGTCTTCCGGGTTGATGAGGCCGTCCCGGTCGACGGGAACCAAAGTCGAGGAAAAACCATCGACCTTCTCCAGGCTCTTGACAGAGTGGAGGACGGACTGGTGTTCGATGGCTGAAACTACGAGGTGCCGACCTTTATCCCGCCGCGCCAGAGCGATCCCTTTGACGGCGAAATTGTTGGCCTCGGAACCACTGGAGGTGAAGTAGATCTCATTTTCCTCAGCACCGATCAGCCGGGCGACCCGGGATCGCGCCTCCTGGACAGCCGTCAGCGCGTCCTGCCCGGCCGAATGGAGGCTCTGGGGATTGCCGAACTTTTCCCGCAAATAAGGAAGCATGGCCTCCAGGACCTGAGGATCCAATGGTGTTGCCGCGATGTGATCGAGATAGACTCGCTTCATGGTCCTGACCGGCCGATCAAATCCGTCTCAGACGGCAACGACCTCTTTAACTTCTGGAATTTCTTTCTTCAAGTGCCTTTCTATCCCCATCTTCAGGGTCATCTGGGACATCGGACAACCGCCGCAGGCGCCGGTGAGCCTCACCTTGACCACTCCATCCTGGACATCAACGAGCTCGACATTTCCGCCGTCGGCCATCAGGGCGGGGCGAACCTTGTTCAATGCTTCTTCGACTTTCTCTTTCATCTAATCTCACTCCTTAAAGGTATTGTATCACGTTCACTATCTTAACGAAATCTCTCGATGATCCTGCGCAGCCGCGGACGATCGACCTCGAGGCCAAGCGACGCGATCGGCCTCTTGATATCGGGGAGGATAAGCTCCTCGAAAGACGGCTTGTCCTCTTCATAAATCAGCCCGATGATGATCTTCTCCGGGCGGCTCAAGGCATCCCACGCATTCTTTTTATCCCGGGGGTTGTAATCCGCGATATCCTCCACGTGGATGATATTCTTCCGGTACCAATCATAAGAATTCACCTTGTTGTGGGTGACACAGGGGCTGAGGATATCGATCAGGGCGAAACCATCGTGCCTCATTCCCCGCTCGATGAGAGAGGCCAGATGGACCGCCTCGCCGGAAAAACCGCGGGCGATGAAAGTCCCGCCGGCGGCCAGGGCAAGCGTCGGACCGTCGATAGGGAAATCCTTCGACCCGAACGGGGTGGACAGGGTGACCATTCCGAAATCAGATGTCGGCGATGTTTGTCCCTGGGTCAAGGCAAAGATACGGTTATCCACGACGATGTAGGTGAGGCCGACATTCTTTCGGACGGCATGGAGGAAATGGCCCAGGCCGATCGAGTAGGCGTCGCCGTCGCCGCTGACGGCCACGACTTGAAGGAGGGGATTGACCAGCTTGATCCCGGTGGCGATGGGCATGGCGCGGCCGTGAAGGCCGTGGAAGCCGTAGGCCCGGAAATAGTTATTCAGCCGGCCGTGGCAGCCGATCCCGGTGACGATGGCCAGGTCTTTGGGATCGAGGTCAAGGGCTGCTGAGGCTCTCTTGAGGGCATCAAAAACGCCAAAAAGGCCGCAGCCTTTGCACCAGGTGGGAGTGGTGAGCTGAAAGCCTTGTTTCTTTTTCATCGCACGGCCTTGAGGACGGGTCCAACAATATCCTGGGGCGTGAACGTCCGGGTCGAAGAGCTGACGATCTTTTTCAGCTCTCCGCAAGGGCTGACCTGACTCTTGATCAAGGTCGCGAGCTGACCTTCATAATTATGTTCCACGACAAAGGCGTCCCGGCTCTCGGCCAGAAATTCCCGGACCGCGGCGGCCGGGAACGGCCAGAGAGTCCGCAGCTGGAGAAAACGGGAGGCCACGCTTGATTCCCTAAGCCGGTCCATGGCCTCGAGGACAGCACCCAGCGTGGAGCCGGAAGCGATGAACCCCACATCGGCCTTCTGGCAGCCCCAAAGTCGGGGCGAAGGCAGGTCTGCGGCAGCCCGGTCGAGCTTGCGCATGCGCTTCTCCATCATCCGCAGGCGGTTCAACGGGTCTTCATCACGGTAGCCCTTCTCATCATGTTCCAGGCTTTCGGCGAGGTGGATGCCGTTTTTAAAGGACGGGAGAGAGCGGGGCGAAATCCCGTCTGAGGTGAACTCGTAACGTTTAAAATCGACGGTATCCAGAAGATCGTCGGGACACAGCAACTTGCCCCGGTCTATATGGACGGAAGAAAGGTCGAACGACCGGGCCGTCCTGTAGTTCTGGCCCATGTCGAGCTCGGTCAGGATGATGACCGGACACTGGTATTTTTCAGCCAGGTTGAAGGCCCTGACCGTCAAGTCGAAGCACTCCCCGACCGTTCCCGGGGCTATGACTATGCGGGGGAATTCACCATGAGAACCGAAGATCCACTGGAGGATATCCCCCTGCTGACTCTTCGTCGGCATCCCGGTGGCCGGGCCCATACGCTGGACATGGGCGACGACGACCGGTATCTCTGTCATCCCGGCGAGGCTGAATGCTTCCATCATCAAGGATGCTCCCGGGCCGGAGGTCGAAGTCATCGCCCGGGCGCCGGCAAAGGCCGCTCCGACTGCCATGTTGAGGGCCGCCAGCTCGTCCTCTGTCTGGACGACAACGCCGTTAAAATCCGGCATATCCTGGACGAGAGTCTGCCAAACCTCGGTAGCGGGACAGATCGGATAGGCGGCGAAATAACGGCATCCTGCGGCCAGGGCGCCGATACCGATGGCTTCATCTCCGGAGATGAGGATCCGGTCGTTGTCTCTTTTCCTCTCCAGCGAGTGCCGTTCCGTTTCGGCCGTCATCTCCCGGGCCCTATCGTAGCCGAAGGAGGCCGCCTGGATGTTGGTCTGGACCACTTCCTCGCCTTTTCGCGCCAAGAACATGTCTGAGATGATCTGCTCGAGCAGAGCGCGATCGAGGTCAAGGACATGGCTCAAGGCCCCAAGGGCGATCATATTCTTAAAGATTTCCTGGCCAAACTTTTCCCGGGAAAGGGAACGCAGGAGAAAACGATGGAACGTCTTTCCCCGGGTTTTTTCCGGCGGAAGGTTCGCCACCCCTTCACCATCGCAGAAGACGATCCCGTTATCGGCGATTTCTGGAAGATGAGACAGGATCGCCTCGCAATCAAAGGCCAAAAGGATATCCAGCCGGTCGCTCAAACCATAGATCTTGTCCAAGGAGGCGCGGACCGTGTAGCAGGTGTTCTCGCCGCGAATGTTCGAGGGGAAGTCACGGTAGGTGGCCACTTCCCAACCCTGGCGTTTGAGAATCTTGGCCAAGACGTTGCCCGTGAATAAAACTCCATCGCCCGCTTTTCCGGCGATCATCACGGACAGGTCTTTGATCATTGTGCCTTCGCTTTTCCCGGGCCGATTTCGGGACCGGGAGGACGGTCAATATATATCCAATTTTACACCTTTTGCCAACCGAATACAATTAATCTTATGGGAATACTAGTAATTATCCATCTACTCGGTCAGACCAGTTTTCCCCGGGCGACCAGAACGACCCGGCCGCCCACAAGAACTTCGATTTTTCTCCCCTTTGTCTCTTCGGCTCTGAGCAGGAGCAGCGACGGCCGGCCGATCTCATTCCCCTGTTCGACCCGGACATCAATTTTCTTCTTTCCGAAGAAACGGTGCCGAGCGAGGTAACTGGCCAGACAGCCGTTGGCGCTTCCCGTGGCCGGGTCCTCGGCGACGCCATAGCACTGAGCAAATACCCGCACGTTGAGGTCATTGGCGGCGCCGTATGTCTCGGGCGAAAAAAGAAGGAAAGCCTTCCCTCGTCTGTCGGTCGTCAATCCGGCCAGCTTTTCCGGCCGGAAATGGCTCCGTCTGACCGCTTCCAGCAACCTGACTGGGACGATTACAAAGGGGATTCCCGTTGAAACCTCTTGTACGGGAAATTCCGGGAGCAGGTCGCCCGGCTTCAGACCGAGAACGGTGGCAACCCGACGGGCGTCCATCGTCTGCCCGAACTGGGGCTCGATCTGCCGCATCCAGAGGACGTCGGGCTTCCCCTGACGATAGCTGAAACTCACTGGAATGGGTCCGACCTTGAGGTTGAGAACCACCTTCCGAACAGGCTCACGGATGAGGTCCTGCTGGATGACGTAGGCGGTACCGAGGGTGGGATGGCCGGCAAAGGGAAGTTCCGCGGCGGGGGTGAAGATGCGGACATCGAATCCTCCCTTGCGCCTGACATCTCCGATAATGAATGTGGTCTCGGAAAAATTGATCTCACGGGCGATCTTCTGCATATTTTCGGAAGTGAGATCCTCGCCTCGGCGCACGACGGCCAGCTGATTGCCGGCATACTTTTCTTCGGCAAAAACATCCACGATAGAGAACGCCACACCTCTCAATCTTCACCTCCCCCGTTAGAATCTGTCCGACCCTGGGAGGTCGAAAACGCGATGATCTTGGAGCGGATTCAGGCGGCCTTTTTGGCCTTCTTCTTCATCGGCTTTTCGCAGCAGATAAAGAAGTGCTCTTCAGCGCAGCCGCAAGCCTCATCGACAATGATCCGATAGCCGCAAACCCGGCATTCATAGGCATCGCCCTTTTTCGTCTTCCGAGCCGGTTTCTTCTTGGTTTTGGCTGGCATGGGTAACCTCCTTATTTTATTTTAAGCACGGACATATGGCATCGTGTCCTTCAGGATTCGGCCCCTCTCGGCATGTCCCTCATTTCCAATCGAGCAGGCGCTTCTTGCCCTGAAGCTCGTGGATGCTTGTTACGTCCTGACTGACCTCGAGACATCCTATTGACCCATGGGGATTCGGACGAGCTCAGGCCAGCTCTTTTCTCACCCGCTCAAGATCGACCACTCCCTCGAGTTCCTCATCGATAAGGATAGAGTCTTTTCTCTCCACGCCCGTCGAGATGAGGCAGACCTTGGCTTCGACCATATCCTCAATAAGTCTGAGATAATCGAGGAACGCGGCCGGGAGCCGCCGCCGCTCGCTGAGCCGATGGACAGGAGTTCGCCAACCCTTCATTGTCTTGTACCTGGGGACGACCTTCTCCAGAATCCAAGGCTCTGTAGGAAAAGTGTCGAGCGCCTCTCCTTTGTATTCATAGCCGATGCACACCGGTATCTCCTGGAAGTTGTCAAGAATATCCGGTTTGGTCAGGACGAGCTTATCGATGCCGTTCACCCGGCAGCTGTGGGCTACCGCCACGACGTCCAACCAGCCGCAGCGACGGGGTCGGCCGGTGGTGGCACCGAACTCGCAGCCCCGCTCCGAGATCAGACAGCCACGTTCGTCCTGGATTTCGGTCGGGAAAGCGCCGCCGCCAACCCGGGTCGTGTAGGCCTTGCCGACGCCGAGAACAAAATCGATCCGAGTCGGACCCACGCCCAGACCCGTGGCGACCCCCCCGGCAGTGGAGCTGGATGAGGTGACATATGGATAGGTTCCGTGATCGATATCCAGCAACGCGCCCTGGGCACCTTCGAACAGGATGGCGCTGCCTTGGCGCATCCGTCGGTGGAGAAGCAACGAGACATCGCCGATATAGCGGGTGACCTTGGCGGCATAGCCGACGTACTCTTGAAAGACCTCGTCGAGGTCAAAGGCGGGAAAGCCGGAGGCGCGGAAGAGCGCGTTTTTCTCCTCCAAATTGAGGGAGAGCTTCTCCCGAAAGACGGCCAGGTCGAGGAGGTCGCCCATACGGATGCCGCAACGCGCGACTTTATCTTCATAAGCGGGTCCGATCCCCAGGTTTGTGGTCCCGATCCTCCTCGAGCCTTTTTTCTCCTCGGCGATTTTTTCGGCCTGGAGATGATACGGGAGGATGAGGTGGGCGTTTCCGCTGATGACCAGGCGGTCATCGATGACCACACCGAGTTCCTCAAGCGTGGCCATCTCCTCCAGGAACGCCCGCGGATTGAAGACGACACCGTTGCCGATGACGCACAGCTTACCCGGATGCAGGATGCCGGAGGGAATCAGATGGAGGACGACCTTCCGTCCTCCGATGTAAACCGTATGGCCGGCATTGTGGCCGCCCTGATAGCGGGCGACGACATCGAAAGACGGCGTCAGCAGATCGACGACCTTGCCCTTGCCTTCGTCTCCCCACTGGACACCAAGAACGACAACGTTGGCCATGAGAATCCTTTCTCCGTCCTTCTAGAGGTCAGAACAGAAGCGACACCCGGGCCAGGAAAACATCATTGTCCAGCTCGACAGTCTTCTCCCGGTTGAAATCATACTCGACCGTGAACACGAAACTGGGGGCCGGCGAGTAGTTCAGGCCGACGGCCCATCGATGCATATCTTTCGCTATCCCGACACCGTCGGACAGGATATCCAGGGGTTCCCATTCGTGATAGGGGTCGATGTAATTGAGGGTCTGGTAGCTGCCCAACACCGTGAAATCGCTAACCTTTAAGGAAGCTAAGCCAAAGTGGCCCTTGGCCGTTCCCTGAGCGTAGCCGGCAGGATTATCGATTTCCGCCCTATCGTATTCGTAAAGAAGCAGAAAACCCTGGCTTCCCCAGCTGAGGTCGCCGCTATAGAGTTGCAACTCTCTTTCCGACGCTTCATCGTACTTGCCGCGATAATAGGAGCCGCCGACTTCGAAGCCCTCTCCCAATTTCAGGGAAATCCTTCCCCCGGCGGATTTATTGCTATTGTTATCCTTGAACTGCTGGCCCTCCGGCAGGTTTCTGCCCTCACCCAAACCATTTCCCAAATACAGGGAATAGCCGAAAGATGACCATCGGCCTTCCGCCAGGACACCGATATCCCGCCAGCTCTCGGGGTAGATATGGACCTGGGGCAGGGGTGTCTGGATGAAGGGCGTCTGGAACGGACGGTTGGCCGTGTTGTACTTGCCAAAGGGAATAAGGTAGCACCCGAGCTTCAACTGAAAGGATTCCGCGGCGCCGATTCCTATCCAAGCTTCCTCGATCTCCACTCGGTCTTCTGATTTAAGCTGGATCTCAAGATTATAATTAAAAATATTCGCAGTCCTCCCGCGAAGGAAAAGTCCCGCTTTGAGCCAGCCGAAGGTCCCTTGGGGAAAATCGCTAGCTGTCTTCCCTTTCTCATACCGGGCCGACAGCCAGCCGCTGAGCTGATATTGAGAAAAGGCCGACGGACAGAAGAGCAAGCCTCCAATAACAACACAAAAAACAAGAAAGATGCGATGGAATCTCATAGCACTGAAAAATCGAAACTGTCGTCGAGGAGGTTATTGATCCACTGGCTGATCTTGGTCTTCGCCGAGACGGCGCGGGTGATCTCGCTAGTCCCCTTTTTCGTCCCCATCCAAATGGCCCCCACAAGGGCGTCGTTTTGAAGAATGATCTTTTTATAGATTCCTTCTTCTTTCTTGTGCTTCTTGACCTCCTTAAAGCCATCCCCTTCGGGATTCACCAGGCCCACGGAAGTGACGTACAAGCCCGCAACCTTGAGGGTATTGGCGGGAACCGTTCCTTCATACTTCTTTTCTTCTCCCAGGATATTGTAGGCGGCCGTACGCCCCTGTTCGAAGGAGGCGGGGATGATGCCGTATACTTTGCCCCGATGCTGGATACTGTCGCCGGCGGCAAATATGTGCGGATGGCTCGTCCGCAGCCGGTCATCCACGACCAGCCCGCGGTCCGTGGCCAGCCCAGCGTCTTGGGGCAATGCCAGGTTCGGCCGCACGCCGGCGGCGATGACAGCCAAGTCTCCGCTGACCTCATGGCCGCCCTTCAGTCTGATCCCTTTCATCTCTCCAGTGCCAAGGATCTCTTCTGTGGCGACGCCGAGGCGGATACCGATCCCCAGGTTCTCGACCTGACTCCGGAGGAGCGACGCTCCTTGGGCGTCGAGCTGGCGGGGGAGCAAACGGTCGAAAAACTCCACCACTTCCACCTCGGCACCGCGCGACCTGATGGCCCGGGCGATCTCCAGCCCGAGCAGACCGCCCCCGATGACGACCACGCGACGATGGTCCTCAAGGTAGTCAAGGATGGCCTGGGCATCATCTATGGTCCGCAGGGAGAAGACTCCTTGCTTTTCCGCTCCCTTGATGGGGGGGATGAAGGAAGAAGCCCCGTTGGCGATCAGCAGCCTGTCATAGGACTCCCGGCGACCGTCCCCCAGCTCGACCTCCCGCGATCGCGGATGGATCTTATGGACGGGGGCTTCAAACCGAATTTCGATGTTTTGGCGAGTATGCCAACCTTCGGAAAAAGCAAAAACGCGATCATAGGGAAGCTTGCCGGCGATAAACTCGATGAGATTGGGCCGGGGATAGTAGTGGTACTTCTCCTCGGAGAAAACCAGGAGCTCAGTTTCAGAATCCAACTCCCGTATTGTTTTGGCGGCCATGGTCCCGGCCAGGCCGTTGCCTATGATGATGACTTTCATCCCAATCCCCCAGCGCGTCCGGTCTGACGAAACCTCTCAGGAGAGTTTCTGAAACATCTCCTTGCCCACACCGCACTGAGGACAAACCCAATCATCAGGGAGTTCCTCGAAAGGGGTCCCCGGAGCCACGCCGTTATCGGGGTCTCCCTTCTCGGGATCGTAAATATAGCCGCAAGCCTGACATTCCCATTTTTCCATATCGCATCTCCTTATTAGATATTGATCGTCAGATGCCCAGAAGAGGCTCAATCCTCCCAAAGGACATGCTTTTCGTACTCGAGTTCTAGGCGCAGCTTATGGGCTTTTTCCTGCTTGGCCAGGAATTCGAAGAGCGCCTTATGGTTCTTGACCGGGGACTTCTTGGCCAAATCGGAATAAAGGTCGGCCGCTTTTTTTTCTTTTTTGGCCGCAAAGATCAGAAGGTCCTGGAAATTCATGTTCGGGGTGAGCGGCTCTTCTACCAGATAATCACTGATCATCAAGTCCTTCACATTTTTGGAAGCGGTCGCCTCGATCTTGACCTTGGTCAGCCCCTGAAGGATTTCCTTGTGGCGCTTCTCCTCCTGCTGGAGGTCGGCCAACAGCCTCTTGGCGGCTTCTTCCTTGGCGATCGTCCGCAGCTTGCCGTAGTTTTTGGCGGCCTCCTCTTCGCGTTGGATGGCGAATTTCATGACATCTTTGAAATTGGCGAATTTCATGACCTGATTCCTCCTCTCAGAATATCCGGCGCGTTCCGGACTGGAGACTCTTCTTGGAGAACAGCATTAGCAATTATAACCAATGCCCCGATTCTGTCAAACCCTCCGACGCTGACACCGCGGACAGAAGTGCGTGCTCCTTCCAGAGAGACGGATACGCTTGATCCGGCTCCCGCAACGCAGGCAAGCCTCCCCATCCCGTCCATAAACACAGAGGCGATTCTGGAACAAGCCCTCGAGCCCGAAGCCATCCCGGAAATCTCGCACCGTTGTGCCCTTGAAAACGATCGCCTCCTCAAGGACTTTGGAGATAGCCGCATAGAGTGTCTCCAGGCGCAGGCGGCCCAGGTGGGAGACATCCGTTCGGGGATGGAGCCCGGCTTCATAAAGGATCTCATCGGCATAGATATTGCCGATGCCCGCAAGCACCCGCTGGTTGAGGAGAAGGCCCTTGAGCCGGCCGCGGCGGCCCCGGAGACACTCAAGGAATGCAGTCCTGTTCAACTCCAACGGTTCCGGACCGAGAAGGCTGATCTCCCGGGTTCGTTCTGCCTCGGCCGTTCGTACGGCCCGGATAAACCCGAACTTGCGCACATCCCGGAAGCGGAGCTCCCGCTGAGGTCTACTGAACCCCAGAATGAAATGCGTGTGCTTATCTGGAGGCTTACTTTGCCTACAGAAGAGGAGCTGGCCGGTCATCTTGAGATGGACGATAAGGGTCACCCCGCCGGAAAAATCTAGGAGGATCATTTTGCCGCGGCGGCGCAGGCCGCTGATCCACCGGCCTATCAGTTTCTTGAGCGGAAAACGGCCCGGGTCCCGGACGATCGGAGGAAAGAGCAAACGGACGGATCGAACCTGGAGGCCGGAGAGATGGGGACGGAGGCAGCGGACGATCGTTTCGACCTCCGGAAGCTCGGGCATCACCTCATTATACTTGATTTGCCGCAGCGTTTCCTTTATGATTCTTAGCTTCAAAGCCTATGAGAGAGATATCCTGCCTTATCGCCGGCTGGTTCGTCCCCGGCCTCGGCCATATTCTCCAGAAAAAGCTCTGGACCGGGCTGGCCTTTTTCGTTTCCATCGGCGTCATGACGACCATCGGTCTGGTCGTGGGCGGCAGGATCTATCCTTTCCAGACGGATAATCCGCTCACTATCCTGGCCTTTTTTGCAGATATCGGCAATTTCCTCGTTTATGTTCTGGCCCGCCTCTTCACCTTCGGCCAGGGTTCGTTGGAACGGGTCACTTTCGAGTTCGGAACGGCCTATATTGCCGGAGCCGGTCTTTTAAACTATCTCATCGCCCTTGATGCCTACGATATCGCCAAGGGGAAAAAGCGATGATCCTGAAGAGCCATCTCTTCTCCATGATCGTCTATGCTTTCTTCGTCTCGGTCGTGCTCGCGCTTCTCCGCCGGAACGACCGGAAGAGCCGTCTCAGATACGGGCTTTCGCTGTTCCTGTTCATGGTCGTCGGGGCGCTGGCCTTCGGCTGGTTCATGTATTTATTCGCCCGTTGAGAGATCATTCTGCCGCCCTCCTCTCTTCTTTGAATCCCCCATTCGATATGCTATAATCCCGGACCAAGTTGGCCGTCACCGACCGCGCCGTTATGATCGAGCTCTACCATATTTCGAAGCAATATCAGGAAGGCCAGTGGGCCTTGCTCGACGTCAACCTCCATGTCTTGAAGGGGGACTTCTGGTTCATCACCGGACCGAGCGGCTCCGGAAAATCCACTCTGCTCAAGATCATCTTCCGCGAAATCCTGCCCACGCGAGGGCAGATCGTCGTCGACGGCATCAACATCCTGCGGCTCCCCGACCATCAGATCTACAAGCTGCGCCGGACGATGGGCATCGTCTTCCAGGATTTCAGGCTGCTCTTTCACAAGAGGGTTTTCGATAACGTGGCCATCGGTCTTCATGTGCTCGGAGTCCCCACCAAAGAAATCCGGCGCCGCGTGTTCAACGCCCTGCGGCTGGTCAACCTCCATCAAAAAATGTGGGAGTATCCTCCCCATCTTTCTTACGGAGAACAACAGCGCGTGGCCATCGCCAGGGCCGTGGTGAATGAGCCCAAAATCCTGCTGGCCGACGAACCGACTGGAAATCTCGACCCCGAGTTGGCCACCGAGATCATGGGCGTCTTCAAGGAGATCAATAAGCAGGGCACGTCCGTCATCATCTGCAGCCATGACAAAGAGCTGATCCGCCACTTCGGCGATAAGATCCTCTTCCTTTTCAAGGGAAAGATCATCGGCAAGGAGGTCCTGCCATCCTCCAAAAGATAAGGTATTTCTCACGCAACGCCCTGAACAACCTCTGGCAGTACAGGACGCGGAACTTCCTTTCCATCACGATCATCTGTCTTTCCTTCCTTATCCTGGGCGTCTTTTTTTCCCTGTCCAACAACCTCCAGCACATCGCCGACCAGACCTCCGAAAACATGATGGTGGTTTTTTTCCTGTCCCCAGAATCCTCAGCTGCCAACATGGGCTTTATCGAGCAGCGTATCAGATCCTCGCCCTACGTCATCCGCCTGAATCACGTCAGCTCCGAACAGGCCCAGGAACGATTCCAGAAAAACTTCCCCGAACTCCGGGAAATCCTCAAAAACTTGGGCACTAACCCGTTTCCCCCTTCGTTCGAGGCGACCCTGCAGAAGAAGGCTTTCATGTCCAACGAGATCCTCGGCTTTATCGAGGAGATCAGGAACATCAAAGGTGTGGAGGAGGTCCAGTTCAACCGGGATTGGGTGCAGAAGATGCAGTCGCTGAGCCGCCTGGCCAGGGCCATCGGCTTCTTCCTGGGAGGGATCCTTATTTTGGCCTCCTTTTTCATCATCTCCAACGTTATCCGCCTCAACGTTTTTGCTCGCCAGGGAGAGATCGAGATCCTCCGGTTCGTCGGGGCGACCAATACCTTTATCCGGCTGCCCTTTCTTCTGGAAGGCGTCACCCTCGGGATCCTGGGCGGCGCTCTGTCTCTGGGCCTGCTTTTTCTCTTGGTGAAGCTTTTCCCCCTCTACCTCGGCCATTCTCTGGGGGCCCTCCAGGAAATCATCAACTTCCGCTATCTCTCCCTGTCTCAAGCCTTGAGCATGGTCATCGGGGGAATCCTCATGGGTGGATTGGGAAGCTTGAGTTCTCTCTCCCGATTCCTAAAGATCTAGAAGATCTCCCCGCGCCGGCGATGAGCCTCCCGGAGAGGTTCGAGAACGCAGAAACGGGAGCAGCCGAGAATGACCAGACGGGAGGCGAGTTCTTCCTGCAGCCGGATTGCCCACTCCAGATTCATCGCTCACAAGTATTATAGATTAAAATCGCGGGGTATCAGGAAAATTTGACACGTCCAAGGGATTGGCCTACAATTTTTTCAATGGCTTCCCTCGGGCAGGAACTCCGGCGAGAGCGCGAGCTCAGGGGGATTTCTCTCCGGGAGATCGCCGATTCCACCCGGATCAGCCTGAGGTACCTTCAGGCTATCGAAGAAGATAACCTCGACCTCGTCCCCGGAGCGTTCTTTATCCGGGCCATTTTGCGCACCTATGCCAAGTGCATCGGCATCGACGAACACCAGGTGCTCAACAAATACCAGGAAATGCTTTCCTTCGCAGAACGGCACCAAGAAAAGGAATCCGGAGACAAGACTCCGCCCCGAGAGCTTCCCCGGGTTTTTACCTGGAAACGGATGAGATGGGTGGCCGCGGCCATCGCCGTTATCGCCATCGGGCTGGTTCTTCTCCATATATTCTCCATGTCGCCGGAAGAGGAGCCGGCCACATTGCAGGAAACCGATCTGCCGGCCAGTATTCCTGTAGTGATCCCTGAATCGCCGGCGGAGGCGACAATCGAGGATTTCCGGGGACTTCTTCTCCGCTTCGATTTCATCGAAGAGACGTGGCTTCATGTCTATGCCGACGGGGAGTCTATTTGGGACGGCATCAAGGCCGTCGGGGAATCGCTCGAGGTGACGGCCGAGCGGGAAATCCTCCTCTATATCGGCAACACCGGAGGCTTCGGCCTGACCATCAACGGGCAGAAAGCCGAAGCGTTCGGCCCCCAGGGCGCTGTCCGTCAGGACATCCGGATCACTCCCGAGAACTACAGCGATTTCCTGGTTCCAAGCCATCCCAATGAGAGCTAAACCGATGGAGACGCCCAAGAAGAAAGGCCCGCGGATCATCGCCGCTTTCGTTATCCTGCTCGTCATCATCTTCTTTGCCCTTGATTACTTCATCCGCGCTTCCCAAGAGTTTTCCCCAACCTCGGTGACCAACGTTCTCCTATCGATGATGCAGGTCATCGTCCTGATCCTCTTCCTCGTCCTCCTTTTCGTCCTGGGCCGAAACCTGGTCAAGCTTTACCTTGAAAGAAAGCGGAACATCGTCGGCTCGCACTTCAAGACCAAGCTCGTCCTCTTCTTCATCGCCTTGAGTATTATTCCCACCTTCCTGCTTTTCTTCTTCGCCAGCGACCTGATCAGCCGGAATATCGAGCTCTGGTTCAAGACGCCTTTCGACCGGGTGATTGCGGACACTCAGAGTGTGGCCGACGGAGTCTACGCGGACGCTGAGGAGACGGCCCACCACTACGCCCTCGAGCTGAGCCGGGAGATCCGTAGCCGCAGGCTCGTCCAGGTGCAAAACAGACTTCTCCTGCGGGATTTCATCCGCGAGAAGCTCAACGAATACAAGCTCGATGAAATCGGCATTTACCTGGATGAGGAAGAGCTGTTCACTTATCTCAATCCCGGTCTTCCTCTCCAGGATTACAAGTCCGTCCTGCCGAATCTCATCGAAAAAACCCGACGGGACGCTCTTTTCCGCAACATCGAGCCGATGGGAGCCGGGGAGATGATCCGTCGGGGCGTCGCCTTCGACCTGACCGGCGTCGGTCACGTCCTGGTGACTACGGGGAGGTTTTTTCCTCAGAGCTTCACCCAAAAGCTCACCACGATCAATGCCTATGTGGAAAGATACAGTCTTCTCGCTCCCCAGAAAATCACCGTGAAGACATTTTATGTCTTCATCCTGATGTTCATCACCCTGCTCATCATCTTTGCGGCTTCCTGGAGTGGACTCCATCTTGCCAGGGGCATCACCGTCCCGATCGAGAAGCTCGCCCAGGCGACCAAGGAGGTGTCCCGGGGCAACCTGAGCGTCCGGGTCGAGGACGCGGCCACCGATGAACTGGGGACCCTCATCGATTCCTTCAACCAGATGATCTCCGACCTCCGGGAGAGCCAACTTCACATCGCCCAGAAAACCGCCGAGCTCGAGAACCGGAAGCAATATATCGAGACGGTCCTCCAAAACATCACCACCGGCGTCATCACGCTCGATTCCGATGGAAGGATCACGACCATCAATCCCTCGGCTCGGGAGATGCTGGCCATCGAGGACCGGAATCCCATCGGCAAGAGATTCGAAGATGTCCTGAACGAAGAAAAATATGAAGAAATTGTCAAGAACATTAACTGGGGAATCAAGAACAGTTACCGCCTTTCGGACAAGGAGATCAACATCGTCTCCAATGGACAGACGACGACCCTGGCGCTGGCCCTCTCCCCTTTGCCCCAGGCCAACGGCGACTTCTCGGGAATGATCGTCGTCTTCGATAACCTCACCCAGCTTATCAAAGCCCAGAAGATCGCCACCTGGAAAGAGGTCGCCCAGCGGGTCGCCCACGAAATAAAAAACCCGCTGACACCGATCCAACTCTCGGCGGAACGGATCATCAAAATGCTGAGGAAGCAGGACCCCAACACCCCCACGGTCATCGCGGAGGGGGCGAGGACGATCATCCAGGAAGCCCGGACAATCAAGTCCATGGTCGACGAGTTTTCCAACTTTGCTCGCATGCCCAAGGTCGATCTCCGGCCGGGCGACCTGCGCACCCTTATCGAACAGACGGTGGGGCTCTTCCGCGGCATTTTTGCCCAGGTCGAATTCGAGGCCGACCTGGCGACCGACCTTCCGAGCGCACTCCAGCTCGACTCGGAGCAGTTCAAAAGGGTCATGATCAACATATTCGATAACGCCATCGAGGCCATGAACAAGAAAGGCAAGATCCACGTCCGAGCCTTCTTCGAGAAAAGAAGGCAGCAGGTCTCAATCGAGATCACGGATACAGGCCCGGGTATCTCGGTCGAGGACAAGACCAAGCTTTTCCTGCCCTATTTTTCGACCAAGAAAAAGGGCACCGGTCTAGGGCTGGCCATCGTCAATCAGATCATCCGAGAACACCACGGGTCGATCCGAGTGGAGAATAGCCAGCCGACCGGAGCTAAGTTCACAATTCAGTTACCCGCATGACTAAAGAGAATATCCTCATCGTCGACGACGAAGCCAGCATCTGTTCCTCGCTCAAAGGGATTCTGGAAGACGAGGGCTTTTTGGTGAAGACCGCGGCCTCGGGAGAGCTCGGCCTGGAACTGCTGAAGAGCCAGAACGTCGACTTGGTGCTTCTCGACATCTGGCTTCCCAAGATGAGCGGCATCGAGGTCCTGAAGAAGATCAAGGCTCTGGAGGAGAGTCCCCCGGTGGTCATGATCTCCGGACACGGCACGATCGAGACGGCCGTCACCGCAACCAAACTCGGTGCTCATGATTTCCTGGAAAAACCTCTCTCGCTCGAAAAGGTCATCCTGACCGTTCGCAACGCCCTCCGGCAGAAGAGGCTCGAAGAGGAGAATCTCCTGCTCCGCGAACGCCAGCGCGGACGCTATTACCTCATCGGCGAGAGTCCTTCCATCCAGAAACTCAGGAAGGAGATCGAAACGGCTGCGGCCTCCGCCGGCACGGTTCTGATCTACGGAGAAAACGGGACCGGGAAGGAACTGGTCGCCCGTCTCATCCATCAGAAGAGCCAGCGTCGCGAGAAACGGTTCGTCGAGGTCAGCTGTTCGGCTGTCCCCGATGAATTGATGGAAATGGAGCTGTTCGGTTATCTCAAGGGAGCGATTCCTCAGGCCGCCCGGGACAAGAAAGGAAAATTGCTGCTGGCCTACGACGGCACGCTGTTTCTCGATGAGGTCGGCGACCTGAGCCTGAAGACCCAGGCCAGTCTCCTCCGGGCCATCAGCGAGCGGAGCTTCGAGCCGATCGGTGCCGTGGCCCCCCTTTCCTTTGAGGGCCGCGTTATGGCCGCGACGTCCAAGGGCCTCCGCGACCTCATCGCCAAAGGCCGCTTCCGGGAAGACCTTTTTTTCAAGCTTAACGTCATCACCCTGACGCTCCCCCCCTTGAGGGAGAGGACTGAGGACATCCCGCTTCTGATTAACCACTTCCTCAAACACTTCGCCGGGGAATACGGGAAGAAGCCGAAGACAATGAGTCCGGAAGCCCTGAGGGCCTTCCTGCGCTATGTCTGGCCTGGAAACGTCAGTGAATTGATGAACGTTATCGAGCGGTTCGTCATCATGGTCTCCGAAGATATTATCGACAGCTCCCATCTCACCCTCCTTGTTGAGACCCGTGAGCTGGAGTACTTCTCCGAGTTTTTTGAAGGGCGGGACGACCGGACGCTGGATAAGGCCAAGGAACATTTCGAAAGACGATACATCCACGAGGTGCTGATGAGAAACGGCTGGGACATCCCCCAGTCCGCTTCCGACCTCAAGCTCGACGAGAAAGAGCTCCGGGAAAGAATCAAGACACTGAATATCACTTTTGTGTCCTGAGCATCCATGCCTCTTGACCAGACTGAAGCCATCGTCCTGCGGAGCTTCAATATCGGCGACCAGGACAAGGTCGTCGTTTTCTTCAGCCGGGACAAGGGATTGCTCCGCGGCGTGGCCAAGGGGGCGCGCAAGTTCGGCAACCGCTTCGGCAGCAGTTTTGAGCCGCTGTCGCTGGTCAATGTCTTCTATTACGAAAAAGAGAGAAAGGAACTGGTGACCTTGAGCCAGGCGGACCTCGTCGAATCATTCTTCGAGGTGCACCGGGACTATCGGACGTCCTGCACGCTCGGTTATTTCGCCGAGCTTGTCGAAGAATTTTTCCCCTCGCGGGCCAGCGAAGATCTCATCTTCCGTCTGCTCCTGTCCACCTTGCGGGCCATTAAGGGGAAGGGAGACCTGGAGTTCTTGAGCCGATATTTCGAAGCCTGGTTCCTCCAGATCAACGGGCTCCTGCCCGATTTCCGGCGTTGCAAGAAGTGCCGGAAACGGCTGGTTGAAACGGGCTGGCTGTCCCCCCGGATGGATGGCGTATACTGCGCGGCCTGCGCGCCGCTCAAGAAAGAAGCGGTCCCGGTCGAACTGCCTGATTTCCTGGAATGGGTCAGAAAAAACGCTCCCCCCCGTGAGAATACCGTCCCTTTTTCAGCCGGTCAGCTCAAGGCTATCAGCCAGGCACTCCAGAGTCTCATCATCTTCCATCTCGAGCGGGAGCCGAAAAGCCTTCACTCCCTCAAATAAAGGACGAGGATAACCGCCCCGATCCAGAGCACGATGTTGAGGAGCATCGGCTTGTCCTGGATGATGATTTCTTCCGGGCTGCCGCCCTTGCCCTTGAGATGGAGCAGGTAGAGATACCGGAAAATCCCATAGAGGACGAATGGGGCCGTCCAAATAAGATTCGAGGTTCCGAACTTCTTCACCGTCTCCTCTGAGATCGTGTAGAGGCAGTAGGCGATCAAGGTGGACGCGGTGACCACGGCGATCATCTGGTCGAGCAGGTAGGGACTGTATTCCTTGAGGATGGGCCGGTGCTCACTCGCCCGGTCTTGAAGCACGGTAATCTCGTGGCGCCTCTTCCCCATCGACAGCAAAAGGGCCAGAAGTGTTGTGCAAATCAAAAGCCAGGAGGAGATTGGCACCGCAATGACCAATCCGCCGGCGACCACCCGGATGACGAATCCCGCGGCGATCATGAAGATGTCGAGGATGACGACCTGTTTCAACCGGAGAGTATAGGCCAACTGCAGCAAGAAGTAGATGCCGACAGCCAGGAAGAAATTCCGTTCGAGGAAAAAGGCGCCCGTCAGGCCGATCACGGCCAGCAGGAAGAAGAGGACGAGGGCCTCGCCGGGACGGATTTCCCCGCTGGCGATCGGCCGCTGCGACTTCTTGGGATGCGCCCTGTCCTCCTCGCGGTCATGGAGGTCATTAAAAATATAAAAGGCGCCGGAAACCAGGCAGAACGTAAAAAAGGCTCCGACCGTTTTGAGCAGCAACGAAACGGTGAAAAATTCCCGGGCGAAGATCAGGGCCGCGAAGACGAAGAGGTTCTTGGTCCATTGGGCCGGCCTCACAGACCTGACGACAGCACTGACAGTCATGGCGAATTGGCGCTATTCTATACTAATAAATCCCTAGATGGCAATATCCAGGGCCAATCGGAGGGGAAAAACGGGCAGCTTGGCGCTTCTCCCCGCTCCAGCCGATTACATTTTGTTCCGGTTCTGATAGAATAGGACTTCCCCGGGCAGGACCTCCGACCCCATGAAGCTTCAAGCCAACGAAGAGACCGACTATCGGAAGCTGACTTCTAGGAACACCCTGTTAACCATCATCCTCTTCGTCAGCCCGTTCCTCCTCCTCTACCTAGCCGTCAACCACGAGGTTTCGTCTCTAATCAAGAGACAGATTTACGACCGCCTAGCTGAGACGGTCGCCGAGAACATCAAGGCCATCACCATTTTTCTCCAGGACCGTGAGACCGACCTGAAGTCGTTCTCCCATTTCGACATCGACGGCCTCGAGGACATCCCGCGTCTGACCCCGGTCCTGGCCTCCCGCCTCGCCGACATGAAATGGTATGACTTCATCCTCGCCGCCGACCTGGAAGGTCGCATCATCCTCTCTCTCAACATCGATCTATCCGGTTCGATCGCCGACCGGGAATACTTCCGGGTCGCCCGGGAGGGGAAGTTCTTCAATTCGGGAATCTTCTTTTCCGAGATCGTCGGCTCGAGCGTCATGATCCTCTCCGTCCCTCTGCGCAATCGAAGCGACGAGATCGTGGGAATCATGGCCGCCGGATTGGACCTCCGGGGCTACTACAGCCTGCTTTTCGACCTGCGGATCGGAGAAACGAGCGAGCTCTTCCTGACCGACGGCCAAGGAATACTGCTTTCCCCGACCAAGCTGGGCGGACGCCCGCTCAGCGATAAAGGATTTCGGGAGAGCGAAGGCAATCCTCATGAGGGCCAAAAAGGGGTCAAGACGCACACCGATTATCGCGGCCAGCGCGTGCTCTGCGCCTACGCCAAGATTCCGGGTTCCAATGAATACCTTATTTCGGAAATCGACCTGAAAGAAGCCCTCCTGCCGCTCCGGCAGGTCAACCGGATCATCCTCTACCTTTTCTTGCCGTTTTTTATGCTTCTCGTCTTTATCTCCACCCTCAATTCAAGGCGGACAACATCTCTCCTCCTTCGACTGACGACCGACCTCCGCCGCGCCCTGGAGGAGTCGCGGGAAAAGAAAAGAGTAGTCGACAACATGAACATCGAACTCCAAAAAAGGGCAAAAGAGAGCGAGCTCCTGGCCGAGGAGCTCCGCCTTTCAGAAGAGTACATCACCAACCTTGTCGACAGCATCTCCCTGGGGGTCATCGGCCTCGACTCCTCCGGCCAAATTACTCATTTCAACAAAGAAATCCGCCAGCTCTTCAACCTGCCGGACCTCAAAAAGGGCGAGAACATTTTCCAGGCCCTGCCATGGCTCAATGACAAAGACATCGAACTGGCTTTCGACAACACCATCCTCAGCGGCCAACCCCATTGGATAGATAAGAAACAAATCGACCGCCAGCGCGGCGAGGAATTTTTCAATCTCTCGTTCTTCCCGGTCGAGGATGCCCACGGCCGGATCGTGGGCGTGAGCATCCTGATCGAGGACGTCACCGGGCGCGAGAAGCTCCATCGCCAGCTGGCCGATTATGAAAAGCTTTCCGCCCTCAGCCAGCTGGCGCTCGGGGCGGCTCACGAGATCAACAACCCTCTCCTGGGCATCTCCTCCTACCTCGAAATCCTCCGGGATGAGACCCCCGAAGCCCTCAAAAAGCAGGAGATCGAGGTCGTACTGGAGAATGTTTATCGGATCTCCGAGACGATCCGAGGCCTTCTCAACTTCGCCCGGCCGACACCCCCTCAGTTCACCAAGATCAACATCAACCAGCTCGTCGAAGATACGCTGTCTTTCCTCGGCCATCAGCCGATCTTCCGCAACGTCCGGATCGAGAAGATCCTTCCCGCGGGTCTCCCCCAGGTCACCGCCGACCTCAACCAGATCCGCCAGGTCCTGACCAATATATTCATCAACGCCGCTCAGTCCATGCCCGAGGGCGGCGAACTCAAAGTGGCGACCTCCAAGGTCAAGTTTCAGGATCGGATCCAGATCCAGAGCAGCGACACCGGAATCGGCATACCCCCAGAAAATTTGAAGAAGATTTTCGACCCCTTCTTCACCACCAAGAAAAGCCAGGGCACCGGGCTCGGCTTGAGCATCAGCCTGAGCTATATCAAGAACCATGAAGGAGATATCTCCGTCCGGAGCGAGGCGGGAAAAGGCACGACGTTCTCGATCCTTCTTCCCGTCCGCCAGAAAGGCCGGACGTCTCTCAAGGATGAGGAGGTGATCTCTTGAGCACATTCTCCATCCTGATCGTCGATGACGAGATTCTGACCCTGAACAACCTCAAAAAGGCGCTGGAGAAAGAGGATTACGAGGTCCTAGTCGCCGATTCCGGTGAGGCGGCCCTGGAGATGGTGGGCCGCTACAAGCCCCAGCTCATCCTTCTCGACCTGATGCTCCCCGGCATCTCAGGGATCGAGGTCCTGCGCCGCGTCAAGGACATCGACCGAGAGACGATCGTCATCATGATGAGCGCCTATGAGATCCTGGAAAAGGCCGTCGAATCGATGAAGCTCGGCGCCTATGACTACCTGCTGAAGCCGTTTCGGATCGGCGACCTTAAGCACACTATCCGCCGCGCTCTGGAAACCCTGGCTCTCCGCATCCGGGTCCTGGACCATCTCGAATCAGAAAAGGGCCGCTACTACTTCGGAAGGATCATCGCCGAGAGCAGGAAAATGAAAGAAGTCATCAGCCTGGCCAAACGGGTCGCCGCCGCCGACAGGACGACCGTCCTCCTCCAGGGAGAGAGCGGGACGGGGAAAGAGCTCCTGGCCAAGGCCATCCATTATCACAGCCCGCGAGCGGAAAAGCCGATCGTCGAAATCAACTGCGCCGCCATTCCGGATAACCTGTTGGAGAGTGAACTTTTCGGCTACGAGGCCGGAGCTTTCACCGATGCCCGCAAAAGGAAGTTCGGGCTCCTGGAAAGAGGCGACGAGGGGACAATCTTCTTCGACGAGATCGCGGATATGTCGCTCAACCTCCAGGCCAAGCTGCTCCGGGTGTTGGAGGAAGGGACATTCAACCGCCTCGGAGGGACCCAGCCGATCAAGGTCAACAACCGCGTCATAGCGGCCACAAACATTAACCTGGCTAAGGCCACGGAGAGCGGCAAATTCCGCTCCGATCTGTTCTACAGGCTGAACGTCGTGCCCATCGTCATCCCGCCGCTGCGGGAGCGTCAGGAGGATATCCTCCCCTTGGCCGTTCAGTTTATCCGCGAGCTCAACCGGGAGCTGAAGCGAGCTTACAAAGGGATCTCCCAAGAAGCCGCCAAGGCGGTCCTCGCCTATCCCTGGCCGGGCAATGCTCGGGAGCTCCGCAATATTATCGAAAGGATTCTCTCCCTCTATGCCGATGAGGAGGTCCGATATAACTATCTCCCCTCGGAAATCAGAGACTACCGGGAGATACCCGACTCCCCCGGATTCGAGGATATCATTCCGATCGACTCGCTTCCGACTTTGGAGAAACTGGAGAAAGCCTACATCAAGAAAGTCCTAGCGGCCGTTGATCAAAACAGGACTCAGGCCGCCAAGGTACTGGGGATTCACCCTTCCTCTCTCTTCAGAAAAATCAAGGCCTGGGAAAAGCAATAAAGTCCGTGCTCAGGCCGGTGTCACTGCATTTTGCAATAGCGCAAAACGCAATATCCTTCAGCCTTTATTAGCATATATTATTTCATATCAATAAGTTAGCTTCTGGCACAGGAATTGCTTTAGTGTTGGCCTGCTCTAATAAGGAGGTCGACATGAGCAATCATTCAAAATCCAGCAGCGCCGTCAGGGACATTCGAGAAGAATCCCTTCCCGAGGCGGCCGAAGGACAACTGGCCGAGATCATCCCCTGGCCTGACGTCCACAAGATCGCCGCCCGAAGGCCGAAGACGAAAAAAAGAGTCCGGCTTGAGGGCAAGTATCTTTATCATCGGGGGAAAAAGATCCCTATCCTGCGGTTCCAGAAAGCCGGCTACGAGCGGCTTTTGAAACTGCTGGTCAAGGAAATCGGTTAATAGCAGAACGACGATGAAAGACGAAGCCAAGATCAGGTACATCAGCCCTCTTCCCGAATTAAGAGAAAAGGATTATGACCCGTTCCTGGAAGCAACGCTTCAGTTCGAGCGCGCTGCCAATTTTCTTGACCTCGATCCCTGGGTCTATCAGAGGCTCAAGCATCCCGAGCGGGAACTGACGGTCCATCTGGCCATCACCCTCGATAACGGTGTGGCCGAGACCTTCACCGGCTTCCGGATCCAGCATTCCAGGGTCCGCGGACCGGCCAAAGGCGGCATCCGCTACAGCCCGAAGGCCTCGCTGAGCGAATGCAAGGCTTTGGCCTCCTGGATGACCTGGAAATGCGCTGTCCTCGATCTTCCCTTTGGGGGAGGCAAAGGGGCCATAATCTGCGACCCGCTGAAGATGTCGGAGAATGAACTCAGGAAGCTGACTAAGGAGTACACCTTCGCCATCCGGGACTTCATCGGCCCCTACTTGGATATCCCGGCGCCGGACATGTTCACCAACGCCCAGACTATGGCTTGGATTGCCGACGCCTACAGCCAGGGCCAAGGATACCTGGAGCCCGCCGTTGTCACCGGCAAGCCCGTCAATCTCTGGGGTTCTCTGGGCCGCGCGATGGCCACTGGAACCGGATTGTTTTTCGTCCTGGAGGAAGCCTGCAAGCACCTCCAAACGCCGCTCAGCGGCAAAACCGTGGCCATCCTAGGGTTCGGCAACGTCGGCTCCTCGATCGGCAAGCTGGTCCACCAGGCCGACTGCCGGATCGTCGCCGTGAGCGACATGTTCGGCGGCATCCGCTGCGACCAAGGGATCGACCCGTTCGCTCTGGAGAAACAAGTGCTCCAGACGGGGAGCGTCGTAAATTTCCCCGGCACCGAGCCGGTCGACAACGACGGCCTGATCGCCCTGAATTGCGACATCCTCGTCCCGGCGGCCATGGAAGGCCAAATCCACAGGGACAACGCCGATACGATCAAGGCCAAGATCGTCCTTGAGGGCGCCAACGGCCCGACCACCCTGGAGGCGGATGAGATTTTGAAAGAGAGGAAGGTTCTCGTCGCCCCCGATATCCTGGCCAATGCCGGCGGTGTCACAGTTTCCTACTTGGAGTGGGTGCAGGACCTACAGCGCTATTTCTTTTCCGAGGAAGAGATCCGGGAAAAGACCGAAAAAAAGATGAAAAAGGCCTTCTGGGAGGTTGTGGCCGTGATGGAAAAGCACGTTGTCACCATGAGGGAAGCGGCCTACATCCTGGCCGTCGGCCGGGTGGCGGAATCACTGACCGCCCTCGGGCGGGCAGCCTGAGCCGGAATTCCTTCCTATCAAAGAATTGGGAGGGGGCCAGGGATATGTCCCTCCCTCTCCCTCTTTTTCCCGCCATTTTTGGAGTTTATTAACGAAAACGCTGACCCTTTTCCCCGTCTAATTGACCGGGTGAGGCGGCTATGATATAGGTGGAGAACCAAACCCCGGAACGGGAGGATTATGATGAATGAAAACATCAAGATAAAGCAGGATTATCATCCCAAACTGACGGGTGGTCTCATCCTCATCCTTCTCGGCGTCCTCTTTCTTCTGACCGAGATGGACCGCATCTCCTGGGCGGACTGGTGGGCCTATTTCCTGGTGGGGCTGGGCGGGATATTCCTGCTCGAAGCGCTCCTCCGGGCCTTCTCGTCTGAAGGTCGGCGCAGGATCAGCGGACGACTCACCGCCGGCCTCATTCTGGTCATCATCGGCGGTTCCTATCTCATCGGGTTCATGGAGTGGTGGCCGCTCATCCTGATCGCCGTGGGAGTCGTTGTCCTGGTATCCGCATTTCTGAAGAAGTGAGCTTCCGATGCAAGGATTGATCCCAACGCTCTATGTCCACGGAAAGACATTGCCTGAGGCCTGGGAGAAGGCCGTCCTGGCCTGCTGGGAGAAAGGGGTGGCCATCGAGACCGAATACGACAAACCGGGCGACCCGCCGAGCCGAGACTGCACGATGATGTGGGTGGTCGAAGATCCCTTCGCGGAGCCGCGTATCCACCGCGCTTTCCCCGGCGGCCTGGAAGACCTCGAGATCTATCGACAGGAGGTCGTGGACGGCGTCCATGACCACTGGATCGCCCCCGAAGAGGGGAAATGGACATACACTTACCATAAGCGCTTGTTTGCCTACGAGATCGAGGGCGCTGTTATTGACCAGGTCAACTATATCGTCGACAAGCTCAGCCAGGCGGGGCATTCCCGCCGGGCCCAAGCTATCACCTGGAATCCCAAGCACGATCCCCCGACCTACGACCCGCCTTGCCTGCAGCGAGTATGGTGCCGGCTGCTCCCAGACGAAAACGGCGGTCTCGTCCTCAACATGAACACCCACTGGCGGTCACGAGACGCATATAAAGCCGCCTACATGAATGTCTTCGCCCTGACCGACCTGCAGCGGGTCATCGCCGGCAGGATTGCGGAAAAAACCGGCCGGCCGGTGCGCGTCGGCCGCTATGCCGACCTCGTGGACAGTTTTCACATCTACGGTTCGTACTTTGAGGAATTCAAGGGCTTCTTGACGCTGATCGAGAAGCGGAGCTTCGAAGACCGCACCTGGTCCTCCGAGTACGCTGAGCCGATGTTCGCCGAGGCCCGGGAAAAATTGAAGAGGGAGAAGGAAACCGGCTAGAATTCTGATCCCGAGTTCCGCGACTGATCAGTCTCGTTTCTTCAGGTCCCGGCCCGAAGGCGTCACCGCCAGCCCCCCGAGCGAGGTGCAGCGCAGTTCCCGGGGCAGCATTTTCCCGACCGCGAAGATCGCGTCCACGGTCTCGTCCAGAGGAACAGGGTTGACATACCCGCCTAGGATCAGGTCGGCACAGACCAGAGCGCCGGCGGCCGCGGCGGCATTGCGGGTATGGCAAGGGATCTCACAAAGGCCCTGCACCAGATCACAGACCGACCCCATACTGTTCTGGAACGATATCGCCGCCGCGTCGAGTGCCTGGGCCGCGGTTCCGCCGGCGGCCTCCACGGCCGCGGCGGCGGCCATCGCCCCGGCGGCCCCGATCTCCACCTGGCAGCCGGCGACCTCGGCGGCGAATGTCGCCCGTGCCGCGATGACCAAGCCGACGGCCGAGCCGGCGAAAAGGGCCAGGGCGATTTGTTCAGAGGAGAGCTTCTTCGTCTCAGCCAATGTGGCCACGACACCGGGGATGACGCCGGAGGAAGCTCCTGTCGGCGCGGCACAGACGACTCCCCCGCTGTTGCTGACATGGAGAACGGCCATCGCCCTGGCCGCCGCCCGAATCGCCGGGCCGCCGAGGGCCAGATTTCCAGCGGCTTCGGCCTTGAGGATCCCCGCCGCTGACGGCCGGAGAAGTTTCATCTTGACTCCCTGGTCGTTGAGCC
The DNA here is from genome assembly GCA_964408495.1 of uncultured Eubacteriales bacterium. Taxonomy (GTDB): domain Bacteria; phylum Acidobacteriota; class Aminicenantia; order Aminicenantales; family UBA8522; genus UBA8522. The sequence continues at coordinate 9,085 of CAYOZW010000007.1, read as the reverse complement.
CGCTCTGAACGGCCGCGGCCATGATATCCCAGCGTCTCAACATCTCCTCCTTGGCCTCCTTTTCCGAGAGCCCGAGGAGCCGAGACTCATATTGTAGAGCCAGACGGCCCAGGCTGACCCGGCGGCTCGCGGCCAAAGCGATCATGTCTTTCGCACTGGAAAAGAGGGATTCGCCGCGCTGAACAAAAAATACGGGCGCGGCTGCCCAAACATTTTGAACGCCGTCCAGGGCGCGGAGTCTTTCGAGATCCTTCTCGCCAATGGCGTCTGGACTCTGGAAATGGACGAAGGCTCCGTCGCCGCGAATGAGCTCTTTGACAACTTTCGAAGACGAACTCAGGTTCGCGGTAAGCGCCTTCAGGCGGGGGACGGAGGAGACTTCACAGATCACCAGGGCATCGTTGGTTTTCCCAGTTATTTCGACTTCCCAGCCTGCTAAGCGCCGCACGACAACAAGGCCGCCGCCGATAGACTGCCCGATCATCCCCAGCCGTCTCCCCCGGCGCCCGACGAGTTCGATCTCGACCGTATTCGGATGATCGGTCAGAGGAAGAGGGGCCGTCCGGAACTCGAGCTTTATCCCCGACCGGGCGGCCAGTTCGAGGGCCTGAGGAAACCGCTCGTCGGTGATCGGCCATCCCATCAGGCCAGCCGCGAACCCGAGATCGGCTCCCTGCTCCCGGTAAGTCCTGGCATATGAGCCATCCGGGTCAAAAGTGAATTGAGCCGCCTCCGGCTCTTCTCCAAGCAGGGAACGGGCCATCCGGCCGAGCCGGAAGGATCCCGCCGTGTGGGAGCTCGAGGGCCCCCGCATCACCGGGCCCAGGACATCATTGAAAACGCTGATGAAGGCCATCTTATAAGGAGGCCTTTCATTATATCATTAAACCGGCCGGGTGGCAGTCCCCGTTGACGATTATTCCCCGGTGATGCAACCTTTTCGGCTGGAAGTCCGTCTATTAGGGTGAGGGATGGGCGGTAGGAGGAGGTTCAAATGAGCGGGAAAACAAAAATTATCATCGTTTTGGCGGCGCTCGTCCTAACATTCCTGATATTCAACGTCATCATCTGTTCGGGAGGGTATTGCCAGGTCTTCAAATATGGACAGGAATGGAGCCAGCTGGCCGCTGCCGGCTGCCTGGGTCCGGCGGACGTCGTCGTCACAGCCTCGGCGAAGACCTGAACCCAACGACCTAGTCGCCGCGTTTTTTTCCCCATTCAATCGGCGCCCCGGCGACCGGCCGTTTTAGTCTCTCCTATTTGACTTTTTATCCTGGCCTGACAACAATACCCGAGGATTCGCATAACGCTTTTGTTGTCCAGGCAGGGTGAATGAACTTCGAGCAGCTGGTCGCTCATTACGGGCTCTATCTTACGACCTTCGTTGTCGCGGTCATCAGCGGCTTTGTCCCGGTCGTCAACATTGAAATCTATTTGGTCTGGGTGGCGGCGCTGACTCCACGTTCACAGGCGATATCAATCACTCTCCTGGCGACTCTCGGCCAGATGACCGCCAAGACACTTATGTACTTAGCGGGCGCGGGCATCCTGAAGATCTCCGTCAAGAAACCCGGAAAAAAACTCCGGGCGGTTCAGATGAAGATGGCCGAATGGCAGCATCGGATGGGGATATTCATGTTTTCCAGCGCCTTCCTGGGAGTCCCTCCTTTTTATGTTGTCAGCATCGCCTCGGGCATCTGCCACATCCCCCTCCCCGTCTTCCTCATCTGGGGTTTTATGGGAAGGCTGCTCCGCTTTGCCATCGCCGTCTTTTCCCCCCATCTCATAAAAGGCCTGTTCGGCTGAATCGGGAGGCACGAGGATGAACATGAAAATCCTCGTGGATTCCGGGGAATTCTGGCCTCAACTCGCGGCCGATATCGAAGCTGCGAGAAAATCAGTCTATATCCAGGCGATGACCTTCGAAGCGGACAAGGCCGGGCGCGGTATCGCCGAGGCGCTGCTGGCGGCAAGAGCGGAGGACAAACGGGCGCTCATCGACACCGTTTCCCAGTATGTCGTCAGCGACCGTTTCGTCTACGGCCCCCATCAATGGTTCGACCAAGATCTGAAAAAGGAACGGCGGGACACGAGACAAATGATCTCTGAGCTCCGGAGCCACGGCGTCCGGCTCAAGATCACCAATCCTTACGGACCCCTCTGGGTCCGCTTCCCCGCCCGCAACCACAAGAAACTCATGATTATCGACGGCCGGATTGCCTACCTCGGCGGCATCAACTTCAGCGACCACAATTTCTCCTGGCACGACATGATGATCCGGATCGAAGACAGAAGCGTCGCCGCCTTCCTGGAGGAGGATTTTCTCTTCACTTGGAGGGGCGGCAATCAGTTCGCCACAGAATCCTTCAAGGACCTGCAGATCTGGGTGGGCGACGGCCGCCGCAACTCCCGGATGTTTGATTCAATCCGCAAAATCGTCCAGGATGCGCACAGCCGGATTTTCATCGAAAGCACTTATTTCACCCTGCCCTTCTTTGGCTGGCTCCGGGAGATCCGCGGCCGTCCCCGGCCGAACATCACTCTACTGACCTCCCAGGTCAACAACTGGCCGCAGATGCGCCGCTACATTCCCTGGGAAGCCGAACGCTCAGCCGTCAAACTGCGGGTTTATCCGGGACGGTTGACTCATCTCAAGGCCATAATGGTCGATGACCATTCCCTCATCATGGGCTCATCGAACTTCGAGTTCTTCAGTTACCATCTGTATCAGGAGATTATCGCCGTCATCCGCGATCCCCGGGTCGTCGCCGAATTCCGGGAACGAATCATGATCCCGGACCTCGAAAAATCCGTGCCCTTCGAGGGGCGGATTCATCACCTCCGGGCTGCGGTGCGGGCTCTCCAATTCCGGATTCTCGGCGGGCTTAGCCGTCGGCTGACCTATCTGTGATCTTCACCCTCATGCAATATCTCGTCTTGCAACGCCGGTCCCATCGACCCGGCTTTTTCATTTCAACCTATCCAGAATGGCGACCGTGGCCGTGGCGCCGATGCGGCTGCATCCCAGGTTCCGGACCTCGATCGCCCTCTCCAGGGTCCTGATCCCGCCGGCCGCCTTAAGTTTTATAGACGGGCTAGTGTGTTTTCTCATCAGTTTCAGGTCGTGATCCTCCGCTCCGCCCGTACCGAAGCCTGTCGATGTCTTGACAAAATCGACACCCGCCTCGCTCGAAATCCGGCAGGCGGCGATCTTCTCCTCGTCATCCAGGTAGCAGTTCTCGAAAATGACCTTGATGATAACGTTCCTGGCGTGGGCGGCGGCGGTCACCGCCTCGAGATCGGCCCTGACATAAGCATGGTCTTTGGACCTGAGCTTGCCGATATTGATGACGACATCGAGTTCGACGGCGCCGTTGCGGATGGCCTCTTCGGCCTCGGCGACCTTGGCGGCCGTCGTCGTCGTCCCGTGGGGAAAACCGATGACGGTCGTCACCCGGACGGGGCTGCCCCGCAAGATCTCAGCCGCCCGCCGGACATCACTCGGCCGGACGCAAACAGAGGCCACTCGATATTCATGGGCGATCCGGCAGCCCTCTTCGATCTCCCGGTCTGTCAGATTGGGCTTGAGCAGAGAATGATCGATCATTCCGGCAATGTCTTCATAAGTCATCAGATCCTCCTCTTGGCTGAGCTTCTAGATATGCCTTTTTTCAGGGGTGGACGATCGCCCGGATGACGCCGTCCCGGAAGCCGGCGGCCAGCTCGAAGGCCTGCTGCGCATCTCCCATCCGGAAAAGGTGTGTGGCCATGAAACGCACATCCGTTTCTCTTCTTTGAATGAGGCTGATGGCCTCCCCGATGCAATCCTTTTGCCGGCGAACATTATGGAGGGAGAGCTCCTTACGCCGCAGGGAATGGATATCGAGCGAAATGTGGTCAGCGGCGGGAATGCCGATGATAAAGAGGCGGCCGCCGGGCTTGAGGAGGTCGACCGCCTGGTTGAGGGCGGACTGATCACCGCAGCATTCATAGACGGCATCGACCTGCTCTGGCGAGCGTCTGCCGATCTCCTCGACGATATCCTCGCGGTCGGGATTACCCACCCAAACGGCTCCCGCTTTCCGGGCGAACTCCACCCGTTCATCAACCCTGTCGGTGACATAGATCGCCCGAATTCCAGCCGCCCTGGCGGCCAGGACGATGCTCAGGCCGATCGCCCCCGCACCAAGAACGGCGATAGATTCAGGCATACGTTCATCGGTCAACCTCATCCCGTGGATGGCGATGCTCAAGGGTTCGACGAGCACACCCTCCTCGAACGTCAGACCGTCGGGCAGGGGATGGCAGTTGCGCTCCGGCATACCGATGAGCTCACCTAACGCTCCGGAAACCTGGCCCGGCGTGCCGAGAAAGAGGAGGCGGCGGCAGGTGTTCGGCCGCCCGGCGAGGCACTGGTCACAGACACCGCAGACAATGGCCGGATCGATGACGACCCGGTCTCCCCTCTTCAAACGCCGGACTGCAGGTCCGACCTGTTCAACCGTGCCGGCGCATTCATGACCGACAACAAAGGGATACTCCACGACCTGGCCGCCGATCTTACCCTCCGTGAAATAATGAATGTCCGAGCCGCAGAGGCCGACGGCGCCGACCCGGAGGAGGATATCGGTATCCTTGTTCAGCAGCGGGTCGGGGACTTCCCCGACCTCGACGCGACGGAGTCCTGTGAGAACCGCGACCTTCATCCTTTTCTTATCTCTAGCCTATTTTGTATCTCTCAGGCGATTAAGGTCACCACCCTCTCCCCGACCCTCCCCCATCAAAGGGGGAGGGAAGAAGAGGATTCCTTCTCAAGACATCTTCTTTTCAACCTTTTTCCCTAACGATGTGTTTCATCTCGGGCTATTTTGCTCCCAACCTGTTTTCCTCCCGGCCGCTTTTCCTCCCGACGTGTTTCATCTCGGCCGCAAATCGCGTCTTCCGCTTAAAAAATAGCGCTTGCTTGAATTGTACGTCCAGCCTTTCAGCTTCCATAAAACCCTGAAGGGCCTTGATCGTAAAGCCTCAGGCCCTCCCGTTGGTTCAGAAACAAATCTCGGTCGGGTACGGCAGGTTCGCCGGCCGGTTGAAATAGACCTCCTCGACTCCCAACATCCGCACGGCGGCGGCGAGCGGCCGGCCGGCGTGCTGGAAGGCGACGGCGGTGTGGTGCGGGAATCTTTTTTCGATCAGCACATGGCGGTAAAACCGCCCCATTTCCCTGATGCCGAAGACCCCGATGCTGCCGAACGACCGGGGATCGATATCGAGCACTTCTCCTTCGGCCACGTAGCACTGGAGTTTCGCAGCGGCCGTGGATTGGAGACGGAAAATAGTGACCTCGCCCGGACGGATACGGCCTTCCATGGTGCCGCGGGTGATATCAGGTTCCTTGCCGCCCTCCATCAGACGATGCATGATGAGCTGGTACTTGAGGGCGCCGCCGATCAAGCAGACCGAGGGTGTGTTGCCGCAGTGGAAGCCCATGAACAGGTCGGTCGGCCGGTAGGCACCGAGGCGTTTGCGTGAGGCCGCGAACATGTCCCCCGGTACGGAATTGTTGATATCGAGCAAGGTCGCCGGGAGCTCGGTTGCGCAGGTCGCCATGTACTCGCTCAGAGCGCCGTAGATATCGACCTCACAGGAGACCGGAATTCCCCTCGCCGCCAGGCGTGAATTGACATAGCAGGGGACGAAACCGAAAAACTTTTCAAAGGCCGGCCAGCACTTGTTGGCAAAGACACCATATTCCGAGGCGCCGAGATGGGCGCCCATAAATTTGACCAGGGCGACCTCATACTGGGCGAGCTTGGCAAGAAGGTCGGGATAGGCCAGCGTCGGACCGAGCTCCTTGGCCATGCCCCGGACGACGGTCCTTATCCTGGGGTCGCCCTTGGCCGAGAGGAAGACATCGTACAGGTCCAGCTCGCTGTTCTCCATGATCTCGACCCCGATGTCATAGAGGGGCTTGATCGGCGCGTTGCAGGCCAGGAAGTCCTGGGGCCTCGGCCCGAAGGAGAAGATCTTGAGCTTCTTCAGGCCTAGGATTATCCTGGCGATCGGCAGGAAGCCGGCGATCATCCCGGCGACTTCGGCGGCGTTGCCAACCGGATATTCGGGGATATAGGGGCGCAGCCGCCTCAGCCCGACATTGTAGCTCACATTGAGCAGACCGCAGAGGGCGTCCCCGCGGCCGCCGACAAGGTCCTCGGCCGTCTCTTCGGCTGCCGCGGCCAGCATCACCGGGCCGGCGAATTTCTGAGCAAGCAGGGTGGTCGGACCTTCCGGACCGAAATTGCCGAGGAAGATGACCAGGGCGTTGATCCCCTTCTCCTCCAGTTCCCGTTCAGCCTTGAGAACATCGTTCTCGTTCTCGACGATAGTCTGGAGATCGATGACCGGAATTTTCTTCGCCCGGCACTCCCTGGCCACCTGGACCCGTCTCTTTCGCGACAGCTCCACCGGAAAACAATCCCGGCTGACGGCGATAAGGCCCAGTTTCAACTTAGGGATATTCTTCATTTCTTCCCTCCTGCCGGCTGCCCGTAGTACGCTCCGGGCCCATGTTTTCTTTGGAAATGTTTTTCTAATAGAGAATGTGGAAAGCGGACTCCCCGGGGATCGAGAAGCCGCATCAGCAGGGCCATCTTCGCGATCCTTTCCAAGAGCAGAGCCGTCTGCACGGCCTCGGCGGCATCCTTCCCCCAAGTGAACGGACCATGGGAGACGACGAGAACACCGGGGAACTCGAGCGGATCCAGCTTGAGGAACCGCTCGACGATGACCTTGCCGGTGTTGATCTCGTAATCCTTTCTCACCTCGGCCGGCCTCAGGGCCCGCGTTATCGGGACAGCCCCGTGGAATGCGTCCGCATGGGTCGTTCCGAGACAGGGAATTTCCCGGCCGGCCTGGGCGAATGCCGTAGCATAATCACTGTGGGTATGGGCGATCCCTCCGATCCCGGTAAAACCGCGATAGATCTCGAGATGGGAGGGTGCGTCGGAGGAGGGCCTAAGCCTACCCTCGACCTTTTTCCCATCCAGATCCAGCAGAACGATGTCCGCAGGTTTCATCTCCTTAAAGGAGATGCCGCTGGGTTTAATAGCGATGATCCCCCGCTTCCTGTCGAAACCGCTGGCGTTGCCGAAGGTAAGGGCCACAAGGTTGAATCTCACCAGGTCCAGATTCGCCTGCCAGACCTGTTCTTTCAAGCCGCTGAGCATCAGCTTCTCCTTCTCTGGCGGTCACGGACGGCTAGGAGGTCTTTCATGACGTTGTACAAGTTTCCCGACGATGTCTTCGTGCCGAAGGCGTCATGGAGCTGAGCATAGAGCTTATACAACTCTTTGTAAATCCTGTGGGCTTCCCTGTTCGGCCGAAAGCTCCGGGGCTTGATCCCGCACATGGCCGTTTGGGCCGCGCCGAAACTATCATACCCGCCCCTGACCTTTCCGGCAACCACGGCGCCGGCGATGGCCGAACCGAGGGCGCAGGTCTGGCCGGAGCGGGCGACCTTCATCTCCCGGCCGGTCACATCGGCGTATATCTGCATCAGGAGCGCGTTCTTCTCGGCGATACCGCCGCAGTTGATGATCTCGGAAACCTTGACGCCGTATTCTTCGAAGCGATTGATGATGGTCAGGGCGCCGAAGGCGGTCGCCTCAATCAGCGTCCGGTAGATCTCCCCCGGCGTCGTCTGAAGGGATTGGCCCAGGAGAAGGCCGGTGAGCCGCTGGTCCACCAGGATGGTCCTGTTGCCGTTATTCCAATCAAGAGCGAGGAGTCCGGATTCTCCGGGCCGGAGCTCGGTCGCTTCCGCAGTCAGGGTCCGGTGAGAGCCCTTGGCCGCGCCGGCGGGCCGGATATAGCTCACAAACCAGTTAAAGATATCGCCCACGGCCGATTGCCCCGCTTCGAGCCCGAAATAACCGGGCAGGACAGACCCATCGACGATACCGCAGAGGCCGGGGATATCGGTCAGAGGGCGGCTGTTGGGCCAGACGGCGATGTCGCAGGTGCTCGTTCCGATGATCTTGATCAGGCGGCCTGGCCGGACTCCCGACCCGACAGCCCCGAGGTGGGCATCGAAGGCGCCGACAGCGACCGGCAACCCGGCCGGAAGACCGGTCCGGCGGGCCCACTCTGGGGCTAACTTTCCGGCAACGTTATCGGACGTGTAGGTCTTCCCGTAGAGGCGCCGGCGGAGCCGGCCGAGCTTGGGGTGAAGCCGGGCCAGAAAATCTTCCGCTGGAAGTCCCCCCCAAGCATCATTGAACATGGCCTTGTGGCCGGCGGCGCAACGGCTTCTCTTCATGACCAGCGGGTCGGTGAGGCCGGTGAGGAGACCGGGAATGAAGTCGCTGCATTCCAGCCAGCTCGAGGCCGCGTCGAAAACCTCCGGATCAACACGCAGGCAGTGGAAGATCTTGCTGAAGAACCATTCAGAGGAATATGTTCCGCCGCACTTCGCCAGGTATTCGGGATGTTCCTTGGCCGCCAATTCGGTAATCATGGCCGCTTCGGCGAAAGAAGTGTGATCCTTCCAAAGCCAGGCCTGGGCGTTCGGGTTTTTTTGGAATTTTTTTTGGAAGCTCAGCGGCGTTCCGGTGTTGTCCACGGGAAGCGGAGTGGAGCCGGTCGTGTCCACGCCGATGCCAATGATCTGGGCCGGGTCGAACGACCGGTCAGTCTTCTTTGCCTTGGCTAGGACCGCTCTGACGACGGCCTCTGTCCCCCGGATGTAATCGGCCGGATTCTGGCGCGCCATATCGGGGTTGGCAGGATCGAGGATGATCCCATCCCTCCCCGTCTCATAATCGTGGGTCGCCGTGGCCAACTCCCCTCCGTTGGATACGTCGACCAGGAACGAATGGGCGACGTCGTCGAAGTGGAAGTCGCGGCCGAGCGGGGTCGCCCCGCCGCGGTCGCGGGCGCTGATCCCCGTCGGGTCCGCCCAGCCGTAGCCGAGAGCGGACGTGTACTTGGCCGTCGTACCGTCCGAGCTGCCGCTGCTCGGACGGACGAGCGACGTCCAGCCGGTCTCGGTCACCTGGTTCGGGTAGTCGAGGTCGAACTGTCCCACCAC
>CAYOZW010000006.1:18787-35518 GCA_964408495.1 uncultured Eubacteriales bacterium | reverse complement strand
GAAATAGAAATCGGCGATGTCGTGGTTGATATCAGGGATGGGATTGTCTCGGGTCAACTCTTCGATCCTGGCGGCGAGCTCGACGCCCTTGTCGAGGGGTTCCCTGTCTTTGACTATCCGGGCCAGCCAGGCGGCTTGGACGCGGACATCGTTCGGGTACTTGGCGGTATACTCGGGGAAGAATCCGGCGGCCTCTTCCTTGGATGCCTGGTAGGTGAAGTAGCGGGACATCCGGTCATAGGCTTCCTTGACGAGCTTGCTTTCCGGGTATTTCCGGATGAAAGCTTTGGCCGGTCCGAGGTCGGGCTTCTGCCCAAACAGGTTGGCCGTGGCGATGGCGAATTCAGCATACTGAGTGTAGGGGACCGTGATCTTGGTGTATTCGGTCGTGTAAGATCCGGTTTTGCCTTCCGGGTCGAGCGCGATGACCTCTTTGTATTTTTCGGCCGATTTCACCCGGTCAAAACGGTCGTCATACTTTCTCGCCAGCTTGAAGACCGTATCGACGTTCTTGGGATCCTTGGCGTATGCGGCGGAGATCGACTTGAAAGTGTCCTCGCCCCGGAGCGCCATCTCCAGCCGGTCTCGAAAATTGTCCGGCGGGGGGTTGTAGCCCAGGATCCAGTCGTACTCCGAGCCGTCGGAGTCGATGATCATTATCGTCGGTGTCGCCCGGATGCCGAATTTCTTGAAGATCTCATCCCCCTGTTTTTCATCCCGGTCGGCGCGGAAAAGGACAAAATTCTTGTTCAGGAAATCTTGGAACTTGGGATTTTGGTAAAACTGCTGACCCAGCAGTCTGCAGCCCCCTCAGCCACCCGAGAAGAAATCCAGGAGGACCTTTTTGTTCTCGCTCTTGGCCTTGGCCACAGCCTGATCGAGAGACCCTTTGAACCAGTTCTGGGCCGCGGCGAAGGAAGCGAGAAGGAAGACGAGCACCAGGAAGGCGAGTGCTTTCTTCATGGGTACCTCCGTAGGCCCAATATATGCGGGCTGAAGCGAATTGTCAACCGTTGCGCGGGAATTGCGGAAATTGGTGACAGTACATCATTTTCCGGATTTCCTGTTCGGGAAAGAATTGTAAAAAAAGGGAAAATGATATACCGTCACCAATTAGCTATACTTCTGAAAATATACCGACACATGTGATGATGAAAGGCCAGTTTCTAGGCGTTGCTAAGATATCAAGCTTCAAGCTTGTCGATATTGATACATTTTTGCCCTATTGGTAAGCCGGCTACGTTAATAAGAACGGGAGGGGAAAATGAGGAAATCTGATTCAGACAGGTTAGTCGCGCGGCGTCTCTTGTGCTCTGTTGTCCTACTGGGGCTTTTCTGTTCTTCTGCTTGCAGGCAAGATCAGCCTTTTACTGGGCAAGAGCAGGATGAGAATAATCGATACGCATCCGAGATAGACAAGATCTTATCCGGAGCTTTCAAGACCGATGAACCCGGCGCGGCAGTTATCGCCGTCAAAAACGGCCAAGTTGTTTTTCGCAAGGGCTATGGCATGGCGGAGATGGAGTTGGGCACTCCGATTCAGCCTGAGATGGTATTCAAGATCGGTTCGATCACAAAGCAAATAACCGCCACTGCGATATTGATGCTGGCAGAGAGGGGAGAGCTCTCGATCGATGACGAAATTACCAAATATTTCCCTGACTTCCCAATGGAAGGCGAGCGGGTCACAATCAAGCACCTGCTCAGCCACTCATCCGGCCTTCCGGATTACTGGCGGATGGCTGAGTTTGACAGGTTGATTGAACGGGAATACTTCCGTATGGTCACAGGTTCTTTCGAAGCCTCCGAGATCATCAATGTGTTCACCAGCAAGAGCCTAGAGTTTCGCCCGGGGGATCAGTTTCAATACTGCAATTCCGGCTACTTCCTACTTGGGCTGACAATCGAAAAGGTCAGCGGTGCAACGTACGGCGAATTCCTCAAGGAGAATATCTTCGATCCCCTCGGGATGGATCACACCTGCTATGGCGACAACACAGAGCTCGTCAGGGGACGTGTTCAAGGATATGTCAAGAAAGATGACAGATTTGTAAACAACCCGCACAGATGCTTGGATAACATTCTGGAATTTGCAGCCGGAGGTTTGATGTCAAACGTCGACGATCTCGCCAAGTGGGACGAGAGTCTTTACACCGAGAAATTGGTGAGCAGTAAGGCATTGGAAGAGATGTTCACTGCAAACGTGCTCAACAACGGCGAGCCATCCAGGTACGCTTTCGGCTGGTTCGTAACCGACTGTTGCGATCTCGAGGCCTTCTGTCACGCCGGGGAAGTCACCGGTTTCCGCTCATTTGTCATACGAGTTCCCGAAGCGCACGTTTATATTGCTATCCTGGGAAACAATGGATCATACGGCGCCAATGTCCTGGAACGTCTCGCCAGGCGAATTGGAGCCGTTATCATCGACTAGATATATAGTCCAGAATTCGAGGGAGATAGCTTCCTTTCGGGAAAATTGGCGAGGGAAATTGGTGACAGTATATCATTTTCCGAATTTCCTGCCCGGGGAAGAGTCGTGGAAAAAGGGAAAATGATACGCTATCACCAATTAGTTTAGTGAATTAAGGGGGCAAAAGGTCGGTGTCTCCGAAAGGGTCGACGTCCTTACTGCGTCCCTAGCGGCACGAGGCGGTTGATCTCCTCGAACCAGTTGACGACGACACGGAGTTCTGTCGGAGGAGATGTGTCCAGGGGCTGAAGAACAAGGAATCGCTTTCCGTCAGGCGAAACGCCGTACTCCAAACCGGAGACGTTGAGATAGTCACCCTGAAACAACAGTTGAGGGACGCCGGCAGAAAATGCCGGCGATGTGCTGATGGGCACAGCCATCCATCTGCGTCCGTTCCTATAAAACAACTCCCGACCATTCTTTGACCAAACGGGCTCTTCGTTTCCGCCTGCCGTTGTTGAGACCTGCCATTTGCCCCCCGTGGGAGGCCACGGCTGCACATAGACCTCGTATTGACCGGACTCATCCGAGGTGTAGGCAATCCAGCGGCTGTCCGGCGAGAATGCCGAACCCCATTCGCTAAACCGAGTGGCTAAGAACGGCTGCAGCTCCAGGCTTTTTAGGTTAAAAACAAGAATGTCCAAACCGCCTTGTGTCCTTTCATACAAAGAGAGCCATTGGCCGTCGGACGACCACGACTCCGGAACAAAAAGGCCCTCTTTCTTGAACAATAGTTCGCGCTCGCGGCTGCGATCGGCCGGACGCCAAAAAATACTTAGATTCCCATTTTCCAACCCAGAAAAAGCAAGGCGCGTTCCATCGGGGCTCCAAACTGGGTATTGCTCGTTCTTCTCGGTACTGAAGCGCTGGGGTTCTCCTTTTCCAACGAGGTCGTAGATCCAGATATAGTTCGAATTCGCCGCTCCAGGAATAGAAACCGATAATTCCGTGCTGTCCGGGGAAACACGAAATGATCCATAGCTTTCCGGACGAAACGGCAAGATTTCTTCTTTTCCATTTCGATCCACCCAGACGGGCCGGCCAACAGCCGCTGACTGGCCGGGGACAAAAATGAGCAGTCCATCATCGGCAATGGCATATTGCGCCACACCGAAGGTCTCGGTCCGGACGCCGTCAAGAACCGGAACAGGCGCGCCGGTGACTTCCAGACGTTCGAGATCAAATGGCACTGCAATCAGGCCTCCCGGCCTTGAGAATAAGAGGTGTCCCGTAGACAAGTATCTTGGGCTGGTGATGCCAGGCAAGGTTCTTAAGTCATTCTTGACGAGTGAGAAAATCCCGCCTGAAAAAAGAATTCCTCTCCTGCCGGGCAAGACTTGAGGCCAATGAAAACGGGTGCTGCCATCGCTGACCGCGATCACCTCCGGCAGTCCTCCCTCAGCAGATACCCGGGATAGATTGAGCGCTTCTTTCGGGGCAAAATAGATCTGGCCGTCATCTGCCCATGTCGCCCCATAAGCATTGATTGCCTCGCAGAGAATGATGGGCTGGCCACCGGAGATAGAGGTTTTCTTCAGCTGATTGCCCGAAAAAAAACCAATCCATTGGCCGTCGGGTGAAAAAAAGGGGCTGTATGCTCCTCCGGTTCCGGGCAGGGCTTGGGCATCTTGACTATCCAACGGCCGCAAGTAGAGTGCCGTCTCACCTTCGTGCTCACCGACATAAACAAGTTGGGAACCGTCAGGAGCCAGCGTCAATGCCGGACGTCCCACGCCCAGAGGAGCAGAGCCCACCGGCGCGAGGGGCTCTTCTTCCCGCAACTGGATACTCAGCCGCCGTACGGTTTGAGGCCCCTTGATTCCAGCCGGCCGATTGAAAATTAGGGTGCCGATAATGACGCCAAGTCCCAACAATGCGATGCCGGCAGCAACACGATAAAGCCATAATAGCCACGGGCGCTTCTGGAGCGTCGTATCTGGGCCCTTCGTCTGGACTTCCTGGCTGGTCCAGCGGAGAACATGCTGAAGCTCTGAGGCTGTCTGCCAGCGATTCTCAGGTTCTTTGGCAAGGCAAGTTTTGATGATGCGATCAACGAAAGGCGGAACTATTGGAACGAGGGAGGAAACCGGTTCTGGTTCCCGTTCAAGGATGGCAGCGATCACGCTCGCCTGACTTTTCCCTTCAAATGCACGGCGGCCCGTCAACATTTCGTAGAAGATCGCTCCGAAGGCGAAAATATCGACCCGGCCATCGATGTCCTTCCCTTCCAACTGCTCCGGGGCCATATATTGTAGCGTTCCGATGATTGTTCCTTTGGCCGTGGCCGTTATGGTACGGGACGGAAGTTGTTCCCCTTCGGAGGCGGAGATTTCAGCCCGCAGTTTGGCTAACCCGAAATCAAGGAGTTTTGCTCCCGTCTTGGTCAGCATGATATTTCCGGGTTTCATGTCTCGATGGATGATTCCACTCTGGTGGGCAGAATCCAAAGCTTCGGCGATCTGGAGGGCCAGCCGAACGGCCTCGTCAAGCTTCAGCGCTCCCTTTTCGAGTCTCGAGGCCAGGGTTTCGCCCTCGATGTATTCCAGGACGATAAAGTCGTTTCCCTCATAGGAAGCAAACTCGTAAAGCGTACAGATGTGGGGGTGGTTGAGGATTGAGATCGAGCGCGCCTCGCGCTCGAAACGGCTCCGCAGGTCGGGATTGAGGGCTAAGGCAGGAGCCATTGCCTTGATAGCGACGGTCCGATCGAGACGCATGTCCCGTGCTTTGTAGACCTCCCCCATCCCTCCTTCCCCGAGCTTCTCTATGATCTCGTAGCGGTTGGCAAAGGTTATGCCCTTTCTGAATCTCGAGGTCCCGTCTTTTTCGGCCATGGTTTTAGAGATAGCCGGCTCGCCGGATATGGTAAGTCTCACCCCGCAGTGACCGCAGAAATCGGTATTCGAAGGGTTCTCGAATTGACATTTCGGGCAATTGGTGGCCACGGCTGTTTCTCTTTGTTAGCGGGGCAAAGAATATCAAGGAAAAGCTCAGATAGTCAACTGAGAACGGGTCTCGGGAATGAGCAATTCCCATCCGTTCAGGCAATCGGCGCGTTGGTTTTTTTCGGAGAGACCTCCAAGAATTTGCTTTTTATCATATTAATCCCCCCTGCCCCCTTAAGAATTAAGGGGGCATAAGGTCAGTGTCTCCGGAAAGGTCGGCGGGAGGATGTGGGAATCGAACCCACCCGGCCCCTTCATCAGAAGCCGTGCTGGATTTGAAGTCCAGAGGGGCCACCAGACCCCATGCCCTCCCGTCCTTAGTTCAGCACGTGGACGTCGCCCCGGCGGCGGGTCACCTGTATCTTATCCAAATATTCGAGAACGGCGCAAGCGAATTTCCGGGACACCCTGAGCACATCCTTGGCCTCGGCGATCCTGATTTCTCGGCGCAACCTGAGGAAATCGGCGAGCATGGATTTGATCCGCTCGAGCGGCTCGCGATGATAGATGATCCGGGCGTCGAGGCGGACGAGCCGGCCGTCTTTGAGGAGAATCCCCAGGACTTTGCGGAACTCGTTGAGAGGAAGGCGCATCTGCCTCACCGCCTCTTCCTCCAGGGGCGGCTCGAACCCCGCCTTTCGATAGATCGCTTCAAGACGGTCGGCCAGTTCTTGCTCTCTGGGACTGAGCCGGGCTTGATGTCCGGGAAGAGCGAGGCCCGAATCGACGAGAAAGATCGTTTTTTGGGTAGCCAGCTCATCGATAACTGCTCGCATCGAGACTTCATCAGCTTGCCGCACGAGTTGGGATTTGAGATCGGCGGCCGGCATGGATGACCGGTGAGGGTTGGCCAAAAAATACTTTTTTAGGGAGGCGAGGATTTTTTCCCGGAGGAAAACCCAGGCCTCGGCCGGTAGAAATCGCTCCTCTTTTTCGACGGATACCCGAACGAGCTTCCCGGAGTCCGCCAGCCTGCCGACCGCCTCTTGGATAAGCGAGACGCGCTTCCCGAGGAAGACGGCAACTTCGTCGGGCGTCTGCGTCCTTTGCGGCGATTTGCGGAAGACCTGCTCGACCCGGTCATCGAGCGTTCCCCCAAAGCGCTTGAGCCCGTCGATCGCAGCGGCCTCAAAGCGCTTGTGCCTTTCCGCCGCCGGGTCCAGGATCTCGCCCCCTCCGACCGTGAGGACAGGGGAGAACGTCCGGACGATGAACCGGTCCCCGGGCAGGGCGACGCCGGGTGATTCCAGGACGAACTGGACCAGGGCGGACTCTCCGGGCAGAAGCTTTTCTCGTTCGAGGAGGACGACCCGGGCAATAGCCTCATCGGTCCCGAGATGAATTCGCAGCCTGTCCCGGGTTTTCATCTCTTTGGCGCCCGGCAGAAGCCTCAGCCGGGCGTCCATCCGGAGGCTGGGCGAGAGCGATCCCAATGCGGCCGCGCATTGACCCCGTCTCAACTGGTCCTTGTCGGTATCCTGGAGGTTGAGGGCGGTTCGCTGGCCGATTCCCGAAGATTCATTTTTCTCTTTGTGAACCTGAATGCCTCGCACCTTGGCAATAATTCCTTCGGGAAAGATCTCGATTCTGTCTCCCGTTTTAATCTCTCCCGACAGGACAGTGCCGGCGATGACCGTGCCAAATCCGTGAACAGTGAAAACGCGGTCGATGGGCAGCCGGAAAATCCCGCTGTCCTCGGTCCGCTCTACCTGGCGGCCGATCTCCAAGAGCGCCGACCTGAGTTTATCGAGCCCTTCTCCGGTCATTGCAGAAACCGGGATGATCGGCGCGCCTTCCAGGAAAGTCCCCCGGACAAAATTCCGGACTTCGAGCTCAACTTCCTCGAGCCGACGCCTGTCGACAAGGTCGGACTTAGTCAGAGCGATCAACCCTCTCTCTATCCTGAGAAGTGTCAATATGTCGAAGTGTTCCCTCGTCTGCACCGCCACCCCCTCGTCCGCAGCGATGACCAAGAGAGCGGCGTTGATATGGCTGGCCCCGGCCACCATGGTCCTGACCAGCTTTTCGTGCCCAGGAACGTCGATGAAGACGATCTGTTTCTCATACCCGGGGATATCCAGGAAGACGAACCCGAGTTCGATGGTCAACCCGCGGGCCTTTTCCTCGGGCAGCGAGTCCGGGTCGGTCCCGGTCAGGGCCTTGACCAGGGCGCTCTTGCCGTGGTCGACGTGGCCGGCAGTCCCGATGATGATATGTTGTTTATCGGGCATCAGGGACTGGCCATGCCACCCGTTTTTGAGAAGCCTCTATGTTCCGGGCTTTGCCTGACATTAAGAGGGGGTGGTGCTCCTGCGCAATAGGATTTTACCTTCGGACCGGTCCACGATCCGGCCGACGACGGCGGCTCGTCCTAATCCCGCCTTTTTAAGTTTTCTCATGACCGCTTCGGCCTTCTTCTCCCCGACGGACATGAGCAGCCCGCCCGATGTCTGAGGGTCGTAGAGGGCCGTCTCCAGCTCCTCGGCCACGTCTTTCTGCCGCTCGATAAACCTAGAGGCATACTCACGGTTTCTCTCGACGGCGCCCGAGATGATCTGCCCGCGCAGGCAGTCTAGAACCCCAGCGAACAGCGGAACATCATCGGCATAAACCTCGGCGGTGACACCGCTCTGGACAGCCATCTCGCCGAGATGGCCGAGGAACCCGAAGCCTGTCACGTCGGTCGCTGCTCGGACTCCTGCTTCGACCATGATTTCCGATGCCTTCCGGTTGAGCGCGCTCATCGAGCGGCCGATTTCCTCGAGCCAGGCGGCCTCGGCTTTTCCTATCTGGGCGGCGAAGCTGAGCGTCCCCGTGCCCAGTGGCTTGGTCAGGACGAGGACATCGCCCGGCTTGGCCTTATCGTTGGCGATAATCCTTTTGGGATTGATGAGGCCGGTGACCGCGAACCCGAACATGATCTCCTTGTTTTTGATGGAGTGCCCGCCCAGCACGACCGTGTCGGCCTCGCTCAGCTTGTCGATACCGCCCTGCATCATCTTGTTCATAACCCGGTGGCTGATCCGGTCGACGGGAAAGCCGATGATGGAGAGGGCCGTGAGCGGTTTTCCGCCCATCGCGTAGATATCGCTGACCGAATTGGCCGCGGCGATCTGACCGAAAAGGTAGGGGTCGTCAACGACGGGCGTGAAGACGTCCACCGATTGGACGAGGGCCCGCTCGTCATCCAGCTTGTATATGCCCGCATCATCGCATGTCTCGGAGCTCACCAGGACGTTCGGGTCGAAGGTATGGGGCAGCCCCGAGAGGGCCTTCTTGAGGTCGTCCTGGCTGATCTTGGAGGCGCAGCCGGCGTTCTCGACGAACCGAGTCAAGGGGACATCTTCGGCCGCCTCTTCTTCCCGTTCGCCGGCGCACAGGCAGACGTTTTTCTGCTTGAAAAGGTCGCAAGGACAGGGATCCTTGGGATTGCAGATGCAGTGGCCCAGCATGATCGAGCGGCCCATGATGCGTTTGCGCTTTTTGTAATCGATCATGGAGGTTTCGCTTTCCTCTCAGGGCGTGAACAGACGGCCGATGGCCTTGATGATGGCCTGGTCCTCTTCGGGCCGGATGGTCCGGAAGTCGAACAGAATCGTGTCTCTCTGTATCCGGACAAAAACGGCCGGGACCTGACGGCGAAGCTTCCGCGCCAAATCGTTGGGAGAGGCGGAGGCAGCGCGGAGCGCCAATAGCTTGCTGGGGATCGTTTCGACAGGCACAGACCCGCTGCCAACCTGGGATTCCCCGTCCACAACTTCCACTTTGATACCGGTGGGAAGGGATTTCCGAAGCCGGGCCGCGACCCGACGGGCCCGCTTTTCCAAATCTCCGGTTTTCAAGGCCAGCATCCGGTAGAACGGATGTCGCTCTTCGAGTTTTTCCGGCGTGAGGAACAGCTTCAGTGTGGCTTCCATGGCGGCCAGGGTCAGCTTGCCGCAACGGAAGGCCCGGGCGAGCGGGTTTTTTCTGATCCGCTGGATGTATTCCGAGCGCCCCACCATCAGGCCGGATTGCGGTCCCCCGATAAGCTTATCGCCGCTGAAACAGGCGCAGGCGACTCCGGCCTGGATGCTCCGCCGGACCAGGGGCTCGGTCTCAAGTCCATAGGCCTTGAGGTCGACCAGCGCCCCGCTCCCCAGGTCGTCGATAACCGGGATGCCGCGTTTGCGGCCGAGTTCGACCAGCGGCTCGATCTCCGGCTCCTCGGCGAACCCGAGGATCCGGTAGTTGCTGTGGTGGACGCGGAGGATGGCGCCGGTCGAATCGCCGATCGCCTCCTCGTAATCGCGCAGGTGGGTCTTATTGGTTGTCCCGACCTCCCGGAGGACAGCGCCGCTCGTCGTCATGACGTCGGGCATACGGAAAGACCCGCCGATCTCGACGAGCTGCCCTCGGGAGACGATAACTTCTTTTCCCTTGGCGAGAGTGTTGAGGACGAGGACGGTGGCGGCAGCGTTGTTGTTGACGATCGTCGCCGTTTCGGCGCCGCTGAGCTCGCTGAGCAGCTTGGCGACGTGGCTGTCTCGGCTTCCGCGCTTTCCCGTTTCTATCTCCAGCGCCAGCGTCGAATATCCTCCCGACACCTCCGAAAGCGCCAGACAGGCGTCCTCGGACAGGAGCGCCCGTCCCAAACCTGAGTGCATCAGGATGCCCGTGGCGTTGATCGCCCTCCTGAGGCCCGGGCGAAATTTCGCCTCGAGATAGGAAGCGACTTTGAGAACGAGTTTGTCGGGGGAGAGGTCGTCTTCCGCAAAAGGGGGGTGGGAAGCGTTAAGAATTCCGGCCCGAAGTTCCGCGAGTACGGCCCGGCAGGCGTTGAGCGTCGCTTCCCGGCCGAAGCTCTCGGCAAGTCGTTGTCCTTCTTCAGACGTCATTAAGGAATCGACGGAGGGGAGGATGCGAAGCTGGTGTTTATTCACGGTCTGGACATTATCCGGATCTTTTCTGGAACGGGAATCTAAGGTAAGGGAGCATGCTCATTTTGTCAAGAGACGCCGGGCTCTATAACGAAAAGTGTGGTGATAAGGAGGATGGGGGTACTATGATCAGCCGCAATCAGCCTAGCTCCCGTTCGGGTTTTTAACGCCGTTCCCTCAACGCTCTTCTCGGCGGCTGCGGAACTCGCAAATACAATCCTTACTTTCTCCGATTGTTAAGTCTAACCTGACTATTCTCTTTCCGATTTTCTTCGCGTGCTCAGACATCCTCGCCGCCCGCACATCTAGGTTCCCTCGAAGAGCATCTCGGTAAGGCTAAACCCTCAATGGTCGCTGCGGCCGATTGCGGCTGATCCCTTCCCTACCCTGATATTAACCACACTTTTCGCCCCAGCGCTGAGAAGCTTGCGATGAGGAAGGACAGAATGTACATCGTTCGTTGGAGGTGGCCAGAGGAGATGATGAAGGGTAAGTGAGAGAGTGGCCTCTTATTGACCCGGACTTGGGATTGGTATATAAGCTCCTATCTTAGCCTGATCATAAGGAGATCCAACCATGAAACGCACCATTACTCTCTTTGTAGCTTCGCTGCTCTTGCTCTCGGCGGCGGCCGAAGCACAATACACTCCCTGGCTTTACTGGACGTTCCTGCCCAAAGCGCAGATGGACGAGATCGTCGGGGAGGCTTCCGGTGAGACGGCCTGGCGGATGATCTCGACTCTGAATGCTTTTAACAGGGATCGGTCCGCCGAAGAGTTCCAGGGGACGTTCGACGAAACGAAGTATGTCGTTGACCACCTCAAGAGCTACGGAATTGAAAACGTCGATATCGCTGCCTACCCGGGAGGCGAAGCCTGGGACGCCAGCAGGGGTGATCTCTGGGAAGTCACGCCCATCCGGCAGAAACTGGCCTCCTTTACTGACATGGTTCCGATGTTAGCCTATGGGAGTTCACCGACCAAGGTGAGTGGCGAGCTGGTCTGGGTGGGACGGGGGACCGTCGAGGACATCCGCCAGGCCAAGGTCGAGGGAAAGATTGTCGTTACCGAGGGATATATCGGCTCGGTCCACAGCGAAGCCTGCCTCAGGCAGGGCGCCCTGGGTGTCATCGCCATCAACCAGACGCGGCCGAAGGCCGATCCGCTCGAGCTCAACTGGGGCGGTGTCGGCGCCAGGAGAAGGCCGCCGGTCCGGGGAATGAGCCAGGGCCAGCAGCCCGGGGCGGAACCACCGCCTCCTCCCACACCCAAGTTCGGTTTCAATATTCCCCTGCGGGAGGGCGAGTTTCTGAGATCGCGGCTGATGAGGGGAGAAAAGATCACCGTCGAAGTCAATATCGAAACGCAGACGCTGCCCTACGACCTGGAAAACGTGGTCGCCGTCATTCCCGGGACGGAACCCGATTCCGGCGAGATCATTTTTTCCGCGCACCTTTTCGAAGGGATCGTCAAGCAGGGGGCGAACGACAATATGTCCGGCAGCGCCGCCATCCTGGAGGTGGCCCGGACGCTCCAGACGCTGATCTCCGAAGGCCGGCTTCCCCGTCCCAAAAGGTCAATCCGTTTCCTCTGGGGACCTGAGTTTGCCGGGACAAGCCTTTGGGTCAAGGACAACCAGGCCATCATGGAGAGGACTCTCTGCAATATCAACATGGACATGGTCGGGGAATGGCTGACCAAATGCCAGGCGCATATGTGCTTGATGCGGACGACCTACGGGAACGCTCACTATATCAACGACGTCATGGAAAACTACTACCGCTATGTCGGCGAGGGCAACCAGGAGCGAATTCAGAACCGCAGCAGTTCATACCCCGTCCCCGTGCGGATCGTGGCGCCTTCCGGCGCCGACGAGCCCTTTTATTATTCGATCGAGACGCACTACGGGGCTTCCGACCACGAAGTCTTTAACGATTGGGGCGTCGGCGTTCCTGGAGTGATGATGATCGCCTGGCCTGACCCCTGGTATCATCTTTCCGGCGACCTGGCCGACAAATCCGACCCGACACAGCTTAAGCGCACCGCCGCTATCGGGGCGGCGGCCGCCTATACGATCGCCGCGGCGGACGATCCCATGGCCATGCGCATCGCCGCCGAGACGGCGTCGAACGGCACCCGGCGGCTCGGCCATCAGCTCCAGGTAGCGCTCGAGGAACTTAACTCGGCCAAGGCAGAGTCTCTCGCCGAATCCTACAAATCCGCCCGGACATATATCGAGGCGGCGCTGATGAACGAGCGGGATACCCTAGACAGCATCCTGGAGCTGGCGAGCGACAAAGGCAAAGTCGGGGCCTATATCGGCACGATGAAGAGGACGGTCGATGCGGTGGCCGCGGCCCAACTGGCCGCCCTAAAGGCCCACATGGAGACGACGGCGTCAAACCTTGGGATAAAGCCCGTGACCGTCGTCCTTTCGGACCTCGAAAAGAGGGCCGCCAAGATGGTCCCGCGGCCGACCGCCAAGGTCAGAGCGAACGGCTATCGGGGATACTTGCAGTATATCGAGCAGGTTCCCAAGGAAGAGAAGGATAAGTATCCTTACGGTCAATTCGGGCCGAGAGATTTCATGGGCAGCACGGCCGAGGTCCAGTGTCTGATCAACGGGAACCGCAGCGTCCTGAACATCAAGAAGATGGTCGATGCCCAGTCGCCGCGAAAAGCGAACCTCGAGCAGATGATGAACTACATCCAGGTCCTCAGGCTCGCCGGATTGGTTGAGATCAAGACCACGAAATAGAGCCCTCCAGATGTTATCTCCTGGCAAATTTGAGAACCTGGTGGGATCTGGGATTGATTGACATTCTGGGAAATTTGTGTTAATTAAGTCCTCGAATTGAGACGAACCAAACTCTTGTTACGGTCGATGGCTTTCCTTATCCTGGGTCTTTTTCTGCTTCCCCTCTGCGGTTACAGCTATATCGACCTGGGGTCCGGAAGCTACATCATTCAACTCATTATTGCTGGTTTCGTCGGCTTTTCTCTTTCAGTAAGAATATTCTGGAAGAAAATGAAAACCCGCTTTTCCAAAAAGGCTAAATCCGATGAGACGGTAGATGCCGAATGAGTGGCAGGCGCAACCGAGCTCTTTCAGGGATCCCAGCGGTTTTTTATTCGAGCGGGAAGGCGGACTTTACAGGCAGGTCAACAGTGTCTATAAGGACCATTATGACCAGCTTCTTTCCAGCGGGCTGCATAAGGCGCTGACGGAGCGGGGACTCCTTGTTCACCATGATGAAGTCGACATTTCTCCTCCCGACCCTCCGCTCGCTTACAAAATCATAATGCCCCGGGTCGTCTCCTTCATCTCCTACCCGTATGAGTGGTGTTTCACTCAGCTTAAAGAGGCGGCTCTGGCCATGCTCAAAATCCAAAAAACAGCCTTTGATTTTGGGATGTCCCTTAAAGATGCCAGCGCCTTCAACATCCAGTTCGTAGACGGGAAGCCCCTTCTCGTCGATACGCTGTCCTTCGAGAAACTCCAGCTGAAACCCTGGGTGGCCTACCGGCAATTCTGCCAGCATTTTCTCAACCCGTTACTACTCGTGACCTACAAGGATTTCCAACTCAACCAGCTTTCCAGGATTTTTATCGACGGGATTCCCTCGAGCTTGACGAGCCGGCTTCTTCCTTTGCGGACACGCTTCCGGCCGAGCCTTGCTTCCCACGTCCATCTTCATGCCCTGAGTCAGAAATATTTCTCCACAAGGACAGTCAGAGTCCGGGAGCGGCGGGTTCGTCCTGTTTCTCTGGCCGGACTTGTGGAAAGCCTTGAATCGCTGGTCCGGAGATTGAGCTTTCCCCTCAAGAAGACGGAATGGGCCCATTACTATCAGGAAACGAACTACACTGCGGAAGGGTTTGAATGGAAAAAGAAAACAATTGAGGAATTCCTGGATATCATGAAGCCGGATACCGCTTGGGATCTGGGCGCCAACACCGGGGTTTTCAGCCGGCTGGCCAGCCGGAGAGGGATCAAGACGGTGGCGTTCGACGTGGATTTTATCGCCGTTGAACTTAACTACCGCGATTGTCTGGACAAAAAAGAAAAAAATCTGCTCCCCCTGCTCATGGACCTGACAAATCCCACTCCGGCCATCGGTTGGGAGAATCGGGAGAGGAAATCCCTTCTGGAGCGTGGGCCGGCGGATGCGGCCTTCGCTCTGGCCCTCCTTCACCATCTGGCGATCAGCAATAACCTGCCTTTCCCCAAAATTGCCGAATTCTTGAGCCACGTCTGCCGCTGGTTGGTCATCGAATTTGTCCCCAAAACCGACTCGCAAGTTCAAAGGCTTCTGGCGACCCGAGAGGATATCTTTGATAGTACACTCAGCCCGACTTCGAAAGGGAATTCAACAGGTTTTTTGTGATCGAGAAGATCGTTCCTATCAAGGAGACAGAAAGAACTCTCTACTTGATGAGGAAGAACAGGTGTCCCTAAGAGCATAAATGCACATCGCTGTCAGGAAGCTCGTCACATCGGCAGGCCCGTCTCTCTTTCTTGTGCTCAATATTTTCTTATTTGGACCGTATACGATTTACCAGGGTAATATCGACGAGTTTTCTGTCCCTCTGCTGTCCATCCTGAGATCCCTTCTTCTGCCGGCTCTGAGCCTTTTCGTGCTCCTGAATTTTATCGGTCTGTTGCTATCTGCAAGAGCCCATCGACTTTATGTCTCGCTAATTTTTGCTGTCGGGGTGCTCGTCTGGCTGCAAGGGAATTTTCTCGTCTGGAAATATGGACTATTGAATGGTCAGGCTTTTGACTGGTCAAAAAATGCGTGGCGCGGATGGGTGGATGGAACCTTATGGATCGGGCTCCTTGTCTTGGCTTGTCTATTTTTCAGGAAAGTCCATAAGATATCAACCGTGGCCAGTATCGCACTGACTGCCGTCGTTCTCGTTTCTCTATTTTTTACCAGTCTCCAAAAACCAGGAACATGGAGCACTCAGGAGAAGTCTTCTTTGTCTCTGCTGCCGCCCAACGAAATTTTCGAATTCTCATCGCAGCAAAATATCATTCAATTCATTCTGGATGGATTTCAATCTGATATTTTTGAAGAGATCGTTGCTGAAGATTTCGAGCGTTACTCTACCTCCTTGGAGGGGTTTACTTTCTTTAGAGAAGCCACGGGGTCCTTTCCCACGACCTATATGTCGCTTCCTGCTTTTTTGAGCGGAAACATCTATAAAAACCATATGCCGATGCGCCAATTTGTCAATCAGGTAAACCGGGGAAAGACAATTTTCAATGTGCTCCATGATAGTGGCATTGAAACAGATCTTGTCTGTGGTTTGAGATTTCGGGAGGGAGCTCGATGTTCAAATTATTACCGGATTGCCGTTCCTTACGGCGGGGGAAAAAAGCAAAACTTGAAATCCGAATCGGTTCTGATGATAGATCTCGTATTTTTCCGTCACGCTCCTCATTTCTTGAAGAGGTTCATATATAATGATGAGCGTTGGCTGTTTCAACGTCCATTCAGCGCGAGAAACAAGCGGCTCCAAATTCGCTATTTCTCTCATAAAGCCTTTTTGGACGATCTCATTGAACACCTATCGGTCAAAAGGAATACGCCTGTTTACAAGTATATCCATTTAATGACCACGCATTTCCCGATTGTCGTGAACAAAGATTGCGAATATGCCGGAAAGATACCCGTCACAGCGGAGAATATAAAGAATCAAGCCAAGTGTTGTCTCGATAATTTTATAAAGTTTATTGACAAGCTGAAAAAGAAAGGCATTTATGATTCGTCGTTGATTATTCTCCAGGCAGACCATGGTCATGGTCGAAAAATCAAAATGATGAACGGGGGTAGTCCCGGTAACGAAGATGAATCTCATAATGATAGAGATCTTTCTGAAATCGCTGGGTCTGCCCTCGCTCTAATGGCCATTAAGCCTCCTCATAGCAAAGGAAATATGCAGACGTCGAGAGCCCAGGTCTCGCTGACCGATATTCCTGCAACCATTGGCGAATTTTTCAACCTCAATGAAAAATTCGAGGGTCGATCGGTTTTCGAAGTTGATCCGGATGAGGTGCGAGAGCGAAGATTCTATTTCTATGAATGGCAGCACGAGAACTGGCAAAGCACTTACCTTCCCCGTATAGATGAATTTGTTATTAAAGGAAGCGTGTTCGATAGAAATTCCTGGCGGTTGAACTTCACCTATTACCCACCAGGCCGATCAAAATAGTCCCGGAGAAAGGATCAAGAAAAGTATTCGGCGCATAAAGACAGCTCCGGATTGCACCACCGAAAAGGCAACGCTTAACTTCAGGGGCAGGGGGGCTTCAGCCGGCGTTTCTTTTAGAGGATCCTGCCTTTTGTGAACACTTCTCCGAGCGGCGGCAATCGAAAATCTTTTGAAATGGG
>CAYOZW010000006.1:2321-18777 GCA_964408495.1 uncultured Eubacteriales bacterium | reverse complement strand
GATGGCGCGAATAGAGGACCGCTCCATAGCCAAACTGAATGATGAGCAAGAACAGGCAGGCCTTCCGAGCGTTTCTGATGATGATGCGAGAGAAGACGGCGAGGCTTAAAGAGATGGCCGCTGCGAGGAGGACCCCCGCGAGAAACAAATCCCACTAGCCATAATTCGGCTCATCCGACATTCTCGTGGGTAACAGGGAGAAGCTTTAGACCTCCGCAATGAAAATAGATAGCGATTTTGAAGTGCTCCCGGTTGCGGAAGCCGCAGGCCTTTTTCTTAATGGGTTTCCGTAAGCACATCGCATACTAATAAACCGTAAGGACATCGCAAACTGATTTAGCATCGCCTAGACTCTTTCCCATCCCGAAGGGAAGGAGATCTGGGCGATGAAGAGCAACCTCGAATATGAACGGCGGTGCAGGGCGATTAGGCTTCTCAGCGAAGGCGTCCGTTTCACGGAGGTTCTCCACGAAGTCCAGCGCGGCCATTGTCAAGTGATAGGGAAGATAGCGTCCAATCAGAAGAGGTCCCCTCGGGAGGAAGGAATCCGAACCGCGGATTTCTCGGAACTGGCTGGGAACCATACCTATCTGGCTAGCGGTTTGATCCAACGACGGGATAGCGCTTCATCACCTCGTCCAATTCGGCTCCCCGACCCAAGGCGCGCGGGTCTCCAGTGGCGCTCAGGTGCGCGTCCAGCTTTTGGGAGAGTTGCGCTTTGACCTCGGCATAGGCTGGATCCCCGGCCAGGTTGTTCAGATTAAAGGGGTCTTTCTGAACATCGTAGAGTTCCTCTCCCGGCCGCAGCCCGAAGGCTTTGGCAAAAAGCTCGGGAAATTCCTCCCTGTGTTCAAAGAGAAAAGTCTTGGATGGACAGCCATCCGTGTCTCCGTAGCCTCCGACGGGATCATCCTCCGGCCAGACCGGGCCGGGATGATTGCCGACCGGATTCGCCCCGGGTGTCAGGTTCCGGATATAGAGATAGTCGGCGGTCCGGATTCCGCGCATCGGATAGCCGGCGCCGTCCGGCCGGCTCCCTGGAAAGTGGCGCTCGAGTCCAAAGACAGTATGGTTGCGCGAGGAATCGATCCGCCCCGAAGCAGCCTCTTCGAACAGGGGCGTCAGGCTTTTTCCGGTCATCGTTTGCGGGACCTCGATCCCGGCCGCTTCAAGGAAGGTCGGGGCGAAATCGACGAAGCTCACGAAATCGTCCACCTCGCGTCCGGGTCGGATCTTCCGCCCCCAGCAGACGGCCAGCGGCATCCGGACTCCGAAATCGTATAGCGTTCCCTTGGCCCGGGGGAAGGCCATGCCATTGTCTGAGGTGACCACGATCAGGGTATTGTCCAACTCGCTCCGCTCTTCTAGCAGCTTGATTATTCTTCCGAGATGAGCGTCGAAGTGCTGGATCTCATAAGCGTAATCAGCCACGTCCTCCCTAACGGCCGGGACGTCCGGCAGAAAACCCGGCACTTCCCCCTCTTTTAGAGATATCCCCTGGGCCTCTCCGATACCCCGCTCGAAGACCCGGTGAGGCTCACTGAACCCGACCCAGAATGCGAACGGCATATCCGGAGATTTCCGGGCGAGGAAGCGCTGGAAGTTGGCCGCGTAATCGACGGCACTGATCCCACGACTTGGAGGCTCAAGGGTAACCTCGTTGAAGGCGGGTCCGCAGGGGCTTTCTGTCCGACCCGAAACCTGCCAGTTGCCCGGGCCCCAGCCGCTGCCGGTGAACCCGACGGAATACCCCACAGCCTGAAGAAGGTCAGGATACGTGGTCAATCCCTTAGGCCAAACGGTGTGGTTCATCGACGTTTCGCGCAGCCTGTAGAAGTCCTGGCCGGTGAGGACGCTGCTCCGCGAGGGGCAGCAGGAGGGAGCCGATACGTAGGCGTTATGAAAAAGAATACCTTCCGCGGCAATCCTGTCGAACGCTGGCGTGTTGACAAATCGCGTGCCGTAGGCCGAGGCATGAGGATAGGATTGGTCGTCCGAGATGCAAAAAAGGATGTTAGGCCGGGCCGATTTACGGCCGCAGGACAGGCTCAATCCGCTCGCCGAAAAAGCGGCGGCCCCGGCCGCGATAGCTCTAAAAAACTCACGCCTGGAGAGATTCGCTGGTCTCATTGGCTTTCTGAGATAATATTGAGATCTTGGGCAAGTGTCAATTTGTATTCAGTCTACAAAAAGATGGGATAAATGGTGGGCTTTCGGTTTCAAAATGAGAACGTCTGAAGACCGGGACCGCGTTTTTTTCAGGAGATATGGGCAAGATATTCTGGAGAAACCGCCCTGGCTTAGGGCTTGTGGCCGCGGGCATACTCCCGCAGGGCATGAAAGTTGACGTCGGGAGTGCCCCGCGGGATTTCGCAGCCGGCCTCGACGACAAAATGGGGCCCGGCCCGGCGGTGGCACTCTGTCAGGGCGGTCGCGATCGATTCCGGAGTCCCGTCGCGCACGTCCCGGACGGGATGAAGGTTGGCCCCAAGGACGGGCAGGGGGCCCATTTCGCCGCGGGCATCTTCCATTGGGACCGGGTAATCCAGGTCGGTCAGCTCACAGCCCAGGCGGGCCATCCCGCCCAGGATCTTCCGGGTGTCTCCACAGATATGCAGCCGGACGCGAGTGCCCAGTGCATGCAGTCCGTCGACGAGCTTATTCTCATAGGGCCAAACGAATTCTTCATATATGCGCGGGCCGACCAGCGAGGCCGCCGCGTCTCCTACTCCAATAAAATCCACGCCCGCCTCGACCTGGGCTTTGGCGAAGGCCAGGCCCATTTCCAGGACGAAATCGAACAGGTCGCGGACGAAACCTGGATGGTCGAAGAAATCCGTCATCAGCCTGTGAATGCCGCGCAGGTTGGCGGCCTCGGCGCAGGGTCCCTCGACCCAGCCCTCGATAAGCTTTTCACCGCCGACGCGTCTACGGAAGGCTGCGGCGGCCCTCACGCGGTCGTGCATCCGTCCTCTGCCCAAAGGATCCGGCATTTTGAGCGTATTCAGCACCGCTTTGTCGGCCAAAAGGGAGTGGACTTCATTTGGAGCCGGCGGCTGATTGTCGAAGAACTGGATCCGGGCGCCGCAGTCGGCCGCCTCGCGGGCGGGGTCGGAAATGCAGGAGACATGGTCGAGGTCGAACTTTTCCGCGGTCCGGAGCTGCGCCTCGACTAGCGTCTTGTGATGCGTGACGTAGCGGCCGTAGGGCACGCCGATCTGATCGGCGGCGAACATCATCGTGATGGGCATCAGTGGCAGGCAGTCCGCCGGCTGCCCCGCAAACATCGATAAAATACGTTCCGCCCCGTTCATCTTATTAGGATCTCGCTAATCCGCCTATCCGATCCGTTTGATTTCACCGGAGGAGATTATATCAAAATTGGTGACAGTATATTATTTACCCTATTTCCGAGCCCTGAATCCGGAAAATGATAGACTGTCACCAATTTACAAATGGGGTGAGAGGAATAATCGTCCGGCTTCGTCTTTAGAATAAGAACCCGCGAGGGGCCTTATCACCCGTCTTGACATGATATCACCTTACTGATATATATATGGCGAGGTGGTGAGGATGGTGCGTATGACCAGGACGATCATATCGATACCCGAGGATGAAAAGGCATGGCTTGATAATTATGGTCGGCGGCACCGGATCTCGAGCGCTGAAGTCATCCGCCGGGCGATACGGGAATTCCGCCGGAAAAAGACCGAGAAAGGCCTGGCTGCCGTGCTGCGTGAAACAGCGGGGACCTGGACCTCTCTAAAAGACGACAGCCGCGTTCACGTCGATGCGCTGCGCAAAGAATGGGAGGATGAGACGTGAAGGCCGCGTATCTTCTGGACTCCGTCGTCCTCATCGATCATCTCCGCGGGATCGAAGCGGCGACGAAATGGCTGGGGAGACTCCGGGACGGCGAGGCCGTCCTCTCGGTGATCACCCGGGCCGAGGTGCTCAGCGGAGGGACGGAAGAAGAAGCGGTCGCTGCCTCGGGACTATGCGATGAGTTTGAGTGCCTGCCTTTGACCAGAGATGATGCGACAAGCGCCGCAGCGTTGAGGAAGAAGTACGGCTGGAAGCTCCCGAACGCGTTTCAGGCGGCAGTGGCGCTCAGGTTTGACCTCAAGCTGGTCACCCGGGATCTGCGGGGTTTCGACGGGAAAAAGCACCCCTTCGTGATCATCCCTTATAAGCTTAGATAGGGGACAGTATATACTGTCCCCTATTCTCCAAATTATGACATTTTCATGACACATTCCATTCTCAGTCATGGTAAGATAAATTCGGGGAATTGACTGTCTGGCCATGAAAATCAGAGGATTGCGGCAGCCTCTCCTCCTTTTCGTTTTAACGGTCGTCGTTCCGGGCCTCATCCTGACGGCATTCACCCTTCGGATGATCAGACAGGAGAAGAAGCTCGCCGGCACGAAGATGGTCGAGGAACGTCAGCGCGTGGCAGAAGCCATCGGGCAAGCCGTCCTAAACCGGTTAGAAAACCTTCGAACTCAATTCTGGACCTCCCGTTCGGAGAGCCGTGGCGCATTCTCTCAGCCCGCGGATTTCGGCTCCGGCATCATACTGGCGGCACGTGTCATAAACCGTGAGCTCCTGCTACCCTGGGAGGATCCGAGGTCTCTCAGGGCCGATCCCTCCGCTCTTCCCCGATACCGGGCCCAAATCGAGGCGGGAGAGCGGGCGGAATTCCGGGAAAGAAATTTCCGGGAAGCCGAGAAGGCCTTCCGTCGTGCTGCAGCGATTAGCGACTCTCCGGTTTTAGCGGCGCCCGCAAGGCTTAGCCTGGCCCGGGTTTTGATGAAAGACGACTTGATATCCAAGGCCCGGGATGAGTATCTGCATCTTCTTGCGACTCCGGCCGCTGTGACCGATGAATATGGAGTGCCGGTTGCCTTTTTCGCGGCGAGCCGTCTCCTGGAATTCGACGCCCCCCCGACGGATGTAGTCACCCGGCTCATGGAGGAACGGGCCGAAAACCTCTGGTTGTCGCCGACGGCCCTGTCGAAATGGACCGACATCGTGGCAGCCCTGAAAGCCCGAACCCTCCCGCCTCAAGGCGACAAAGAGCTTGAAAGTACGATCCAGGCCCTGGAACGAGCGAGCCGGCGGACTCGCCAAGCGTTGAACCTCAAGGACGATTTTGCCGTCCTTGCCTCTGCCCTGAGGGACGGGAATGCCGATGATCAAGGAGTCCGCTGGACGGTTTATGGCGTCGATCCCTGGTTCATCACTGTCAACCTCGGTGAAGCCGAGGACGTTTCCGTTCTGCTGGCTGTCGAAGCCACCCGAACATGGGACTCTTCGCTCGCTGAGGTTAAACGAATACACGCTTTCCCCGGCGCCGGTCGTCTCGTCGATGAAGCCACTCCGGAAGCCGTCCGCTTAAGCCCAAACCTCCCGGGTGCCCGCGTCCTCTTCGACATCGAAGAACCTTCCGAATGGGCCGGGTCCTCTTTTCCCTCACCACTCTTTTACGCGCTCTCTCTGACGCTCGTTTTCGGCGTCACTGGATTCGGGACCTATCTTCTTTGGAGAGACATGCGGCGTGATTACCGGAGCGCCGAACTCCGCGCCCATTTCGTCTCCAGCGTCTCCCACGAGCTCAAGACTCCCCTCACGTCGATCCGGATGTTCGCGGAAGCGCTGGCCCTGAAGAGGCCGCGGGCCGAGGCCGAAAAGTCCAATTACCTCCGGACGATCGTCACGGAAACCGAGCGCCTTTCGCGGCTGATCAACAACGTGCTCGATTTTTCCAAGATCGAACAGGGGACGAGGGCGTACAGGATGGAACCCGTCCACCTCGAAAACGTCGTCAGGAACGCCGTCCGGACCATGGCTTACCCCCTGGAGCAGCAAGGTTTCCGTCTCCATCTGTCCGTCGAGGAAGACCTGCCGGAGATTCAAGCGGACAGCGACGCCCTGGAGCAGGCCCTCCTCAACCTCCTCCACAACGCCGTCAAATATTCGGGAGACAGCCGGGAGATCGAGCTTCGCCTCCGCCGGAGAGACGATCATGCGGCGATCGAGGTCGAGGACCACGGAATCGGAATCGGCCCGGGCGAAATAAAAAAGGTCTGCGACAAATACTACCGGGGCGACGCCGCCGTCAACAGCCGAATCTCCGGGGCGGGTTTGGGGCTGTCGATCGTGAATCATATTGTCACGGCCCACAAAGGCCGACTGGAAATCGAGAGCGAACCCGGGCGGGGCAGCGTTTTCTCAATCATCATTCCCTTTCCTCCTGACGGGAGCCATCCATGGCCAGAATCCTGATCATCGAAGACGATCCGGCCATCGTCCGGGGCCTGAGGGACACGCTCGAGGACGAGTCGTACGAAGTCCTGACGGCGGCGGACGGGCAGGAGGGGTATGAAAAGATCATCCGCGAAAACCCCGACCTCATCATCCTGGACCTCATGCTGCCGAAGCTCGACGGGTTCGACCTCTGCCGCCGGGTGCGGAGCGAACAGATCCCGACACCCATCCTGATCCTGACCGCGCGGGGGGCGGAGGCCGACCGGATCAAGGGCCTCGACCTTGGGGGGGATGATTACGTCGTCAAGCCGTTCTCGCTTCTGGAACTCCTGGCCCGGGTCCGGGCCCTTTTGAGACGACCGCCGCCGTCGTCGGCTTCCGCGAAAAGTCTGACCAACATCCTTGAGTTCGGGAACGTCGTCATCGATTTCCGCTGCTTCGAGGCGAGCAAAGCAGGCCGGGTCCTGGGGATGTCCAGGAAGGAATACGGGATTCTCCGCTGTCTCGCTTCCCGGGCCGGAGCGGTCGTAACCCGCAACGAACTCTTGGACGAGGTCTGGGGCATCGATAGTTATCCGACGACCCGGACCGTCGACAACCACATGTCCATGATCCGGGCCAAGATCGAAGACAACCCCGCGGAGCCGAAGTATCTCATCACCGTACACGGCGTGGGCTACAAGCTTGTCGTCGACGAAAATAGGTAGATTCATGATCGGGGAACGCCGACTGTGACATTAATTTTGCATATTTTGGATGTTTTGGTGACAAACGGAAAGGCGAGCCGGCTTATCTTTGAAGTGAGTTCAAAGAGGAGGCTCTCATGAGAAAGACAACAGTTTCAATCGTCATCGTTTTCACCGCCCTGATCGCATCGGCAGGTCTTTGGAGCCAAAGCGCCGAGGATCTCTTCCAGAAAGCCCTGACCCTCGAGCGGGAGGTCGGGAATCTCCAAGAAGCGATCGGTCTCTATGAGAAAGCCGTCGAGACCTCTCGCGACCAGGTGCTGGCCGCTCGGGCCCAGCTTAGGATCGGCATCTGTTACGAAAAATTGGGCATGCAGCAAGCCCAAAAGGCCTTTCAGAAAGTCATTGATAATTATCCCCTGCAACTCGACGAGGTGAGGGAGGCAAAGGAGAGGATCTCCCGGTTGGCCCGGACACCGAGCGAAGTCCCCGGCAAGCCAAAATTTAGGAAAATCCAGATCCCCGCAAATCCCGGAAACGGGGTGTTGTCCCCCGACGGGAAGAGGCTGGCCTTCACCTCCGAGGGCAGCATCTGGGTTGTGCCCATTCCGGGAAATGTCGGTCCCGACGTCGCGGGGACCCCAGTCCGACTGACCGAGCCGATGGGGGCCACGAATTCGGGGAACACTCTGGCCTGGTCGGGAGACGGCCAATGGATCGCCTTCAACACATCTGAAGCCGCCCCAACTCACCCAAACAGCATCTTTGTCGTGCCTTCAGACGGGGGAGAAGTCAAGAAGGTCGCCGTCCAACCGGCTGGTGACAACCCTTATGACCGCTTCCTGAGCCTTTCGCGCGATGGAAAAACCTTGGCCTTTCGTGATAGCCAAGGCATTTACATCGCATCTGTGGATGGAGGGAGAGCAAAGCCTCTTTTTGATGCTGATAATAATGATTTTTTTTACTGGGGGGGTGCCGTTTTTTCACCCGATGGGAAAAAATTGGTTTTCGCCACCGCCTCTCGGCGGGAAAACAGATGGAATTACGACTGTAATCTCTGGGTTATGGATTCGGTCGGCGGCCCGCCGGTCAAACGCTACTCAACGAGGGGGTTTGCGACTGGACCTATATGGTCGCCCGATGGAGAGATGATCGCGTTCATTCATACTCCTTCCGGGATGCAGGGTGGGAACAGACGGCTCTGCATAATTCCTGCAAAAGGCCCGGACTCCGAGGCGAATGGTCCCCTGGTCGTCGACCTTCCTCTCCAGCCCTATCAAATTCCTGCGGGATGGACATCGCAAAATAGCATCGGGCTGTTGATGAGAGATCCGGGAGGAGCAGCGGTCTACACGGTGCCTTCATCGGGAGGCCTGGCCACCCAAGTGAGCCCGGCGGGCATCCTCCGCCGCAGCCCCAAGTGGTCGCCGGACGGGCGCCGCATCTATTATGAGGGTTTCGGAATTCATTCTGTCCCGGCGGCCGCCGGGTCCGTTGAGACAATCCTGGCCGACAGTGAAAATTTCTATGAAGCGCCGGTTGGCGGTGGGAACAAGGTCTCTCCCGATGGGAAAAAGCTCGTTTTCTCCGGCATCCGCCATATCGGCGGGAAAGGTGATGAGGATTATCGGACTGATTGGAACATCTACACCATCCCCGCCGGAGGCGGACAACCGGCACAGATCACATATTTCGCCGGTTATTCTAATGATTTGGATGCCCGTCAGGCCACTTTTCCCTGCTGGTCTCCCGACGGAAAAAGGGTCGCGTTCATCCTTTACCATAAGAACAAGGAAGGGGATTTTGTCAATGATATATTTACCGTTGCATCGGGCGGAGGCGCGCCCCGGCGCATCACGTCGGAATCGCATCGGACGGCATGGGCGGGCATCGACTGGTCTCCGGACGGCAGGCATATCGCCTATTTTTCTCTGGACAAGACCGTCAATCTTCTCTCTCTTGATGGAGGGGATGTGAGGACCCTGGCAACGGTCGATGAGATCAGAGGTGCCGCATCAGACGTGTCGTATTCTCCCGACGGGAAAACGATCGCCTTTTCCGACAAACGAAAAATCTACGCGGTTCCGGTGGAGGGAGGTCCACCCGTCGAAGTGAAAACCGGGCTGGAGGAGGCAGTGAATCCTGCCTGGTCTCCGGACGGAAAGACGATCGCCTTCACCGCCGTTATCAGGCATGATTTCGAACTGTATTTCGTCGAAGATTTTCTGCCTCTTAAAAAATAAGTGACAGTATATACTGTCACTTATTCTCATCCAGTTCTCGTCACCAGTTCTCAAGGAGCTCCAGGATGAGGCCGAGCTTGGCCGTGCCGTCGACATAGGCGTACCGGCCGCCCTCGTAGTCGCCCTTCTGGAGGAGGGGCATTCCTTTCTTCTCGAGAAGCGCCACCTTCTCATCCATTCCCTTGATCTCGAAAGCGATGTGATGGATGCCCTCGCCTTTGTCATCGAGAAAATCCCGCCAGGTGCTCGGATTTTGGTCGGGCTCGATGAGCTCGATGGTGATATTCTTCAGCTCGATGAAAGCGAGCTTGGCCCGGGCCGGAGACGGCTTTCCCTTGAACTCGGTATGCGCCTTGTCCTCCGCGTCCGTCCAGAACCACTCGGGCACAGCCACGCCAAGGAAATCGGCGTAGGCGGCGGCCGCTTTTTCGATGTCCCTGACGACCACTGCGACCTGGACGACGGTCCCCCCACCGAACAATTCAGCGCGATCCTCTGGGACTTGGCCCATGGCGACGGTGCTAATCAGGACCACAAAAACTAAGAACAGAATTAGCCAAAGTTTTTTCATGTCCATCCTCGCTTTTTCTCGATATGACTCAACTGTCGTTCATGCTTTTTTGGCCGATGCCAGCCAGTGCGGCATCGGCGGGGGGATCGTCCGGCAGACAAAATCAGTGAAACCGGCCTTCAGTGCCCACCCCTTGAGCTCATCCTCGCTGAACACCCAGCCGTGAGGAGTCGTCAGCGCCATGTTCAAGCCGAAGAGCGCCGAGAACTTCGGCTGGGTGTGACTGACATCCGTCATCATATCGAGCACATAGAGTATAGCGCCCGGTGCCATGGCCTGATAGGCCCGGGAGAGAAGCTTGTGTATGGCTTCCGGGCTTTCCTGATGGAGGACTCCGAAGAAAATAACGGCGTCCTGGCTGCCGGGAAAAGGCGTTTTGTGGTAGTCGCCGCTCAGCGTTTTCACCCGGTCCTGCGCTCCCGCCTGAATGATCAGGCCGTCGGCCACCCCGACAATCTCGGGGAGGTCGAGCACAGTGCATTCGATCTGAGGAAAAGCCTTAGCGATCAGTGTCGAATACGTTCCCGGACCGCCGCCGACGTCGAGGAGTCTCTTGCGTCCTGATAAATCGAGGAACGGGACGACGGCCCGTCCAATACCCAGCGCCCGGCTGTGCATGGCCAGGACAAAAGTGCGGGTGCGTTCCAGGTCCTCGCCTAGATGGATCTCCGGTCGTTCGACCGGCTTTCCCGTCCTGACCATTTCTTTGAGCTTTCCCCAGGCTCCATAGACATCGCGGTTGTAGCGGATGGCCCCGCTCAAGTCGCCCGGCGCCCCCGGCACGAGGAACGCGGCCGCCTCCGGACTGTTACGGTAGCGGTCCCCAGTTTTGAGGAGAAGTCCGAGAGCGACACAGGCATCAAGGAGCAGCCGGGCTCCCCTCCGGTCGAGGCCGCAGGCCGCGGCGACAGCATCCGCGTCAGCTTCCCCGAGCTCCGCCAGCTTTCCGAAAATGCCGAGGTCGGAAGCGGCGAACAGGACACTCGACTCGTAGAAGGCGCTGGCCATCTCGACGATGCGCGCCGGGTTCATCAAGCCTTCCTTTTCCAATAAAAGTAAGCCGGAAGGCCCAGGAAGATGATCATCAGGCCGAACAAGGATTCCTTGGGCTGATGGATGAGAGAGTTGAACGAGATGAAAAGGGCGGACAGGATGAAAATGACCGGGGTCACCGGGTAGCCCCAGGTCTTGTATGGCCGGGGCATGTCCGGACGTTTTTTCCGGAGGACGAAGACGGCCGCCACGGTCAACCCGAAGAAGAGCCACTGACCGAAGATGACATAAGTGAAGAGGGCCTGAAAGGTCTCCAGAAGGAGCGAGAGGACCAGGCTCCAGAGGCCGAGGGCGATGATCGAGAAATGGGGGGTCAGAAAACGGGGATGGGCGTCGGCGATCCTCTTGAAAAAAAGGCCATCCCGGGCCATGGCGAAATAGACCCGCGGCGAGCAAAGGAAGTTCTGGTTGGCGGCTCCGGTGATGGAGAAGAGGATGATGACGGCGATGATCGCCCCTCCGACCGGGCCGAGGATTGTTCTCATGATGTCGCTGGCGATACGTGGCGAGTTGGCGATTTCGCCGGCCGGCACGGCGTAAAGATAAGCCAGGTTGGTGACGGTGTATATCCCGATGATGATCAGAGTTCCGAGGAGGAGACCCAGGGGAAGGTTCCGGCCGGGGCGTTTGACCTCTCCGGCGCTGTAGGCTGCGGAATCCCACCCTTTGTAGGCCCAGAGCGAGGCGACCAGGGCGATGCCGAAGCTGCCGAAAAATCCGTGCGAAAGCGCTGACGGCCTCGGTTCGACGAAGTGTGAAGCACTGCCCTTGGCGAAAAGAAATACGGTGCCGCAGATGGCCACCAGGGCGCCGAACTTGATGATGGTCAGGACGTTCTGCAGGTTGGCTCCCCAGCGGGCGCCGACATAGTTGACGGAGACGAGGGAGGTGAGGAAGACGACGGCGACGAGCTTCTGGCCGAGAGGGGAAATGTTGACGAAGTAGGGAAGGTAGTTGGATGAAAAGGCCACGGCCAGGGTGGCGATGGCCCCCGAATCGATGACCAAGAAGAGCGTCCAGCCGAAAAGGAAAGCCGGGAGCTGTCCATAGGATTCGCGGAGGAAGTTGTAGCTCCCGCCGGCCTCGGGCATGGCCGCGCTCATCTCGGCGAAGGAGAGGGCGCCGAAGTAGCTGAGCAGGCCGCCGGCGATCCAGACGGCAAAGATGAGAAGCGGCGCCCCGACCGCCTTGGCGATGTCCGCCGGGACGAGAAAAATCCCCGAGCCGATGACGCCGCCGACAACGATCGCCACCATGTCCCAAAGTCCGAGGACGCGCGGCAGTTCGAGCCTTGACTTGTCGGGAGAAGAAGCCGTTCGAGGTGCGATCTCCATGGATGTCGCTTTTCCTTCGTGCCATTATGGCCGGAAGGGGGGTGGAAATCAACCGGAACGAAAAATGGGGACGGTCCTATTTTCTTAGCTAGTCCAGATTTATTTTAAGAAAATAGGACCGTCCCCATTTTTTCCAGAGCTAGTTTTTCAGCAGGATGAGGTTCACCTCGCTCTTCCTCCATCCGCTCTTGAACTTGGACCAGACGTGAATCTCCGCCCTCCGGAATGTCGATGCCCTGGCCAGCTTGAGCCTTTTCTCGGGGGAGGGGAGCTTCTCCTCGTCGCCGCCGGACTTGTCATATTGGGAGATGAGCCAGGTGCTCGCTTCCGGCTCAAGGCCGTGGATGGTGACATGGACCGTCGCCTTGTCTTCCAAGACCGAGACGCTTTTAACTTCGACGATGCCCGCATAGTCGATATAGACAACAGGAGAAGGGGGGACGACCATCTTCGGGTCGATGGATTGCACCAGGACCTGCAGTTCTTTCATCTTGTCCAGAATTATTTTCAGCCGGGTGTATCCGGGTTGAGCGGGGAGCTTTTGCCCTTTGAGGCAAGCCATAAGTTGGCTTCTCTCTTGCCTCGTGCTGAACGAGCTCACAAAACTGTAGCCTTCATAAAACCGGGACATCTGTTCGGGGAGGGGAGTCGGCTTTGCTTCCTCCCCAGAAATTCTGTGTGACGCCAACGGCAGAAAAAGAACCCCCAGGACGAGATAAAAATACATTTTCTTTTTCATGACCATAAACTCCTCCACCTTTTCTATAGATAAGAACCCCGGGGGAAGCGAAAACGTTGCCGCGGCCAATTACACGTTGTGTCCTGATGATGAAATGCATAAGATAGGGCGATGATTCCGGACAGAGTTTCCTTCGGCTTCCGCGAGGTCTCCCCCGAGGAAAAGCGGAGGCTCGTCCGGGCCCAGTTCGATCCCATCGCTACGACCTATGATTTGGCGGATGCCGTCCTCAGCGCCGGCCTGGATACTCGCTGGCGCAGAAAAGGGATCGGGCTCCTTGGCCTTCAAGCGGGGGAGAGCGTCCTCGACCTCTGCGGCGGGACGGGCGATTTCGCCTTGCTTGCGGCGGAGCGGACCGGAGATTGCGGCCAAGCTATCATTTATGATTTCAACCTGAGGATGATGGAGGCAGGCCGCCGCAAGATAGGAAGGTCGCCTCACGGCCGGATCATCCGCTGCATCCAGGGAGACGCAGAGTCCATCTCTTTCTCGGACGAGAGCTTTGATGCCGTGACCTTGGGATTCGGCTTGCGCAATTTTGTTCACGTCGAGCTCGGCCTCAAAGAAATCCACCGCGTTCTCAAGCCCGGCGGACGGGTCGTGGTGTTGGAGTTCTCCCTTCCGTCGCAGCGTTATTTGAGAGCCCTTTATCATTTTTATTCCTTCCGGGTCATGCCCTTCGCGGCCAGGGTCATCTGTGGAACGGACGGGCCGTTCCGCTATCTCGCCGAGTCCATCCGCGTCTTTCCGCCCCCTGAGAAGGTCGCCGAACTCATTCGTCAAGCTGGCTTCATGGATGTCCGCTTGCGGACGGTTTCTCTAGGATTGGCCACTTTATATGCAGCCTGGAAAAACTGAGTTTGGAGTAAGGAGGTAAAAAATGGCCAAGACCGATGATCCGATTTTAGCGACGGCCAAGCAGTGCCGGCACTACGCCATGTGCAAGATCGATTACTTGGGAACAGGGCTTTGTCCCCCGGGCAAGAGATACCATTATGTGAGCTACTATCCCCAGGGACGGATGGATCTCTACGCGGCCCTCGCTGCAAACCTCATCCCGGTCACCGAAGGGCTGGTCCATATCGCGGAGACCTGCACGCTCTGCAGCATCTGCGAGATGCAGTGTCATTTCGTCACCGGCCTGCGACCGCTCCAGGTCATGAAGGCGCTCAAAGACCGGGTTGATAATTATCTGAATGCTGGAGGAAAGCCGGAGGGGATCGAAGCTGACGATGCCCTCCGCCGCCTGCGGGAAATCGTCGGCGCCGAATGGGCGACCAACGACCCGGCGGTGCTCATAACCTATGCGAACGATCCTTTCCCCCTGGCGGATATGAGGATGCCGCGCTACGTCGTCCTGCCGGGCAAGAGGGAGGAGGTCGCGGCCGTTGTCCGCCTGGCCAATGATCTCGGCCTGCCCTATGTCGTGCGCGGGAACGGCGGTAGCGTCTTCGGGTTCGTCTTCAGCGATGGCATCGTCTTCGACATGCAGCGGATGAGGCGCATCACGGTCGATAAAGACAACTGGAGCGCCGCCGTCGAACCCGGCGTGACCTCCTTCGAGCTGCAACAGGAAGTTTTCCGGCAGGGTCTCCGGGTCAACACCGCCGAGCCGGCGGCTACGGTCTGTGGAAACATCGTCTGCACCGGGACGTTTTCCACCTGGTCAAATGTCTACGGCACCGCGGCCGACGGGTTCATCGACATGGAATTTGTCGATGCGGCGGGGAACATATTCAGGCTCAATGATAAGAAGTCGCCCAACGTCTTTGCCTTCGAGAACGCCGTCATCCCCGCGCCCGGGATTTGCACGGAAGCGCTGGTCAAGCTCCAGCCGACCACCGAGGACGAGGACGGGCTGCTCGTCCCTTTCTGGGATTTCGACGAGGCCGTGAGCTTCGCCCGCGAGCTGGGCCGCCGCCGCATCGGCTTGGCCGTTGCCGTCCTCGGTAGCCACTACATCGCCTCGTTCATGTCGCCCTCCAAAGCCCTGACCGACCGGCTGAAGGAAGTCCTGCCCGAGACCCTGGGGATCCGCTATATCGTCTTTGTGATCGGAGACCGGTTCGCCCGAGATTCGATCCGTAAAATGGCCGGTTCGGTCATCGACAGCGACCTCTGGAGGACCCTGGTGCTCGGCCTCCCCCGGCTCCTGGACAGGGAATGGCTGGACCTGGTCAAGGGATTTGAGGCGGGCCGGCCTCCCTATGAGTTC
This sequence comes from uncultured Eubacteriales bacterium, assembly GCA_964408495.1. Lineage (GTDB taxonomy): Bacteria > Acidobacteriota > Aminicenantia > Aminicenantales > UBA8522 > UBA8522. The sequence continues at coordinate 3,666 of CAYOZW010000006.1, read as the reverse complement.
ATCTGCCGGCCGGGTTTGAAGCCTCTGATCGAGACTGTTCTCAGGCCGTCGGCGCAGACGATCGCCGCTGCCGTGGAGGAGGACCTCCGCGAATCTTATGCCGATCTTTATTCCCGGCCGCAGCTGACCGACATGACCTGGCTCAACATGTTCCGGATCCTGAGCTCGCGCATGTCCCGGTATAAGCACATGTTTGCTTTCCTGGTTTACGTTCCGATCGACAAGCACGATGTCATCAACCACATCAACTCCGAGTTCGCCAGGATCGCCAAGGACCATGACTTGGACCACGATTTCGGGTTCCTGACGCCCATGGACTTGGGAAAGCGGGCGATCCTGGAATACGATTACTATATCGACCACACCGACCCCGAGGAACGGGAGAAGATCGGCCGGGCGATGGCCGAGATCGGGCCCTGGCTCGACAAACTGGCGGAGCGGACCAAGGGAGTGACCTTTCTCAAGTATGTCTTTTCCCAGGGCTGCTCCCGCAAGGAGAATTTTCTCTACCGATGATCTTGCTCACTGGAGGGACCGGATTTTTGGGGAGCCATATCGCCGCCCGGCTGATCGAGCAGGGGAATGAGGTCATTCTTGTTGCCCGGTCCAAAAAGGGGATTCCGGCCGCGGAGCGCGTTGGCCGGATTCTCGATTGGCACGGCGTCGAGCCTGGATATAAAAATAATGTCCGGGTGATCGAGGGCCGGATAGAAAACGCCAAACTTGGATTGCCCCCTGACGTGGCGGCCTTGCTTAATGAGGCGGACGAGATCGTCCACTGCGCTTCGAACACATCATTTGCCGAGAGGAAGCGTGCCGAGGTCGAGACCGCTAACGTCATCGGGCTCAGCCATGTTCTCGACCTGGCCGAACAATGCGGGTGCACCCGCTTCCACCTGATCTCCACGGCTTACGTAGCCGGAGTCAAGTCCGGGCCCTGCCCGGAAGACCTGGCGAGTCCTCACGTATTCACCAACGTCTATGAAGAGACGAAATGCCGGGCCGAGCGGCTCGCCTGGGAGCGATGCTCCGGAGCCGGCATCCGGCTGTCAATCTATCGGCCCTCAATCGTCTTCGGCCACTCGCGGACCGGACGCAGCCTTCTCTTCAACGCTCTCTACTATCCTGTCCGGACGGCCCTTTTTCTTAAGAATCTTTGCGAGACGGACATCCGGGAACGCGGCGGCCGGCGGGCGGCCGAACTGGGCGTTCGCCTGGACAGCAACGGATCGATGGTCATGCCCATCCGTATCGGGGTCGAAGAGGGAAGCGGCATCAACCTTGTCCCGGTTGATTTTTTCGTCGACGCTTTTGCGGCAATCCGGGAAGATAGCTTGAATGGGGG
>CAYOZW010000006.1:0-2311 GCA_964408495.1 uncultured Eubacteriales bacterium | reverse complement strand
TATCGCCAACGAGCGCCTGACCAGGATAGAGGACATCATCGAGTGGTCTCAAGCCATGTTCCAGATCCGGGGGATCGTGGCCCGTCCTGCAGAAGAGCTGGCAGAGCGACCACGCAATCCCTTAGAAACGGTTTTCGACAGCTATCTCGAAGCCTATGGGCCCTACATGAAAGACCGGCGGGTCTTCGAGATGAAAAAATCCGGGCCGATCCTTAAACGAAAAGGTGTCCGTTGTCCGGATTTGGATTATGACATGTTTGCTAGGTGCATGACCTTCGCCGTCGAATGCGGGTGGGGAGCGCGGCTTTTCCAAGAATGAAAAAAGGGAGTGGACGGCTCTGCGTTCTCGTTTTGTTTCTCGGTTTTTCGCTGCACTCCGGTCAAGAGTTTCCTCTTCCTTCCGGCGGTGCCATTCCGATTCACGAGCAACTAGAGGATATCGAGCGAACCCTGTTCGAGTTGGTCAACCACGAAAGGGAAAGGGAAGGGCTCCTGCCGCTCCGCTTATCCGCCGACCTGTCGGCCTTAGCGCGCCGGCACAGCGCCGACATGGCCGAGTCCGGAAAACTGTCACATACTTCAGTCTCGGGGGATACCTACGAAGCGCGGCTGGTCGGAGCGGATCTCTTTTTTTCAGGGGCCGCAGAGAATGTCGCCCGCAGCGAGACTCCGGATGTCGAACTCATCCACCGCTCGCTGATGGAAAGCCGCGACCACAGACGAAATATCCTGGATGCCGACTTTGACACTGTCGGAATAGGTGTGGTGGCGGACCGGGAGACTTCAGCCTTCTTCGCGACCCAGGATTTTATCCGGGCCCTGGAACCGCTCCCGAGTGATTCCGCGGAAACACAGCTTGCCGGAAAAATCCAGGGGTGGCGAGAGAAGCGCTCTCTTCCTAAGCTCATTTTTCAGGGCGAGGCCAACCGTCTTGCCAGGAGCCTCGCCGAAGCGAGGGCCGCAGAAAAGCCCTTGCCGCCGATACCCTCGTCCCTCGGGGAAACCCATGTTTACTTTGTAACCACTCCTTTGCTCGAGGAAATCGAGTTCCAGGCCCTTCACCTCGACAGTCTGTTTTATGTTGAGGGAGGAGTCGGCATCTCTTTCGGGAGGTTGAAAGGTTATCCCGGAGGTGCTTTCTGTGTGGCCCTCGTTCTCTTCCCCAAATACGAATATATCTCTCCCTCGTAGGGTTTGTCCGCGAGCGCGGGCTTGGAGCGGGAAAGGGAGGCGATGTGGCTTCCCCTGAACTAGTGCGAAAGCATTATGGGGTGAGTCATTGCGATGAACTGAGTGACGAAACAATCCCTAGCGGAGGGATTGCTTCGCTCTCAAAGGTCGCTCGCAATGGCGATGTAAGACAGATAATTACGTCCCTGAGAGTTTCCGAGGAGCTGCAGTTGCAGATGTTAAGAAGCGGCGATATAATTCGCCCATGCTGAATCGAATGAAATCATCTTTGCGCCAACGCCGGGGTCGAGTCTTCTTCTTTGGATTCTTCGTCTTTCTTCTTTTTTTAGGCTTGGCTTGCCCGACAGACCCGGAACATCCGACCGCTGAGGTCATCCTGAAAAACGCGGCGGTTTACACTCTCGACAGTTCCCGGCCTTGGGCGGAAGCGGTCGCCGTCGCCGGCGGGAAAATCGTCTTCGTCGGAGCGAGTACAAAAGCCGAGAAATACCGGGGAGACGGGACAAAGGTCCTCGACCTCGCCGGGAAGATGGTCCTGCCGGGATTCCAGGACTCGCACGTCCACCTGATTTCGGGCGGCATGGAGCTTGCCCAGTGCAACCTCAATGACCTTCAGACAAAAGGGCAGATTCTCGCTCGCATTCGCGCCTACGCGGCGGAAAATCCGGAAAAAGAGTGGATCACAGGCGGAGGCTGGGCCCTCCCCGTTTTCCCGGAAGCGAATCCATCAAAAGAGGAGCTTGACGCCATCGTCTCCGAACGGCCGGCCTTTCTTTCGGCCGCCGACGGCCACTCGGCCTGGGTGAATTCCCGCGCTCTCGAGCTGGCCGGTATCACGGAAAAGACACCGGATCCCGAGGACGGCCATATCGAACGAAAGCCGGGAACCAACGAACCGTCGGGGACGCTGCGGGAGGCGGCAATGGGGATCGTCAGCCGTCTCATCCCCGAGGCCACGGAGGAGGAGTATCTGGAAGGGCTGCGGGCCGGATTGGCCCTGGCCAATCGGTTCGGCATCACCTCGATCATCGAGGCGAGCGCCAACGACCAGATCCTTGACGCCTACGCGGCGTTTGACCGGAGCGGTGACCTGAATGTCCGGGTTCTAGCTTCGATTTAT
>CAYOZW010000005.1:20492-38551 GCA_964408495.1 uncultured Eubacteriales bacterium | reverse complement strand
GGCCGATCAAGCGCGAGGCATAATGATAGCTCCGGTCCTGAAGTCCCCCAAGATTTCGGCTTTCCCCCGTAAAAAGAGAAGACCGGCCAGGGCTCCCGAGGCCGCATCCAGCTCATGGTCGGATGCCGCCGGGTCAAGTCCTTTGATCCCCAGCCGGGTGAGGCCCCGGCGGAGTTCTTCCCGGCTGCGCCTGGCTCTGGGGATCCCCCAGATATCCTGGGCTCCTCCTGGATAGATCTCAATGACTCGGAAACCTTGGGCTTCAAACTGTCGCTTCAACTTGATCCCCCTCTCGGTGAGCTTTCTCATTGGCCCCAGGGTTATGGGAAAGAAGGGGATTTTTCGACGCCTCAGCTCGAGGTCGCAGGGACGATAATGGGAACCGTTCCGGTCGGCCATGGTCAGCCTTCCGGGAGGCAGGTTCAGCGGAGCGTCGATGGCGATCAAGGCGGGTTTCGTCTGGTTCACCAAAGCCAAAATCTCCTCGTCCCCGGAGAGAAGCCTGGTTTGGACCCGGCCACCCTCAAGCAGACAGATCCCGGTCGGCCGGTGAGCGACACCGGCCAGGTCAACCCCGAGCACGGAAGGCTTTTTTTTGCCCCCGATGGGTGTCCGCCGGGGCAGCTCTCTCATGCTGGAGGTGAGACCACCTTGAAGAGAGCCTGGACGGCCGTTGCCTGGAAGGACCGGCCGGAGAGTTGACGGATATCCTGGAGAGAGTGAATCCTTTCTTTCCATGGTCCAGCCAACATGTCTGTGTTCAGGCGGTCGCAAAGGTCGGCCAGAGCAATGATGCTGCTCCCTGCAGGAACTGTTGAGAGATCCTTATCGACGACATTCGCTTCTTCGACGTAATGATAGAAATAATTGGCCAGGATGGGTTCTACTTCTTTGAGCAGCGAGGCCGTTGTCCTCAGAAGCACGCGCTCCCGGTCATCGACTTTTTTCCCCGCCGGGCCACTTTCGTTCTCGATAAAGGACGCGACCTGCTCGTAGAGGTGAAGGCTCGAACGGAGGTCCCCGGCCTCGATGAGCAGGGCCGCCGACTTGATGTTCTCCACCTGGAATGTGCTCAGCCCAGAAGCTTGGGCAATCTTCCCTGCCAACTGGGCCACCCGGACCGAGTGCGGCTTCCGCTCATCGGCGACCTCAAGGTACTTGAGGAGGATTTCGAGCACACCCGTATAGGCCCTCTGGAGACTTTTTATCCTGGCCTCCCGCTGCTCCGCAATCATCCCGATAACGGCGGCGGTCAAGATCAGGAAACTGGCCCAGGTGACTACATTCAGGACCTCGTCGAGCGTTATCGACGGCTGGAGGCGGAAAAGGACATGGGAAAAGATGTTGTAGAGGACGACCAATAGGATGCACAGGCTGGCCGTGAGAACGGCCTGCTTTTTCCCGAGGTAATATCCGGCCAGGATGACCGGGAGGAAGAAGAAGTTGAGGAAGGCGAACTTGTATTGGACCAGGAAGGCGACGGCGATGATGCCGAATAGAATGATCAGGATCAGCGTGGTCTCGAAATGTTTGAGCGCTAAAGACCTGAGCTTGAGGAACACGCCGATCCCCTCCTCATCATTCTAGATCTTTTATATCATCCGCCGCCGGCGAAGTCAACGGCGGATGAAGGGGACAGGAAGTATTCTGTCCATTAGTCTGAGTGCGTTCGAGGCAAGGGATGGCAAGGTCTGGCAGGTATGGTATAGTGGAAATTGATGCCTGGAGGAACGATGAGGAAAAAATGGCCGGTGGTCATTGGCTTGATTTTGGCCGCGGCGGGATGCACGGTCCGGTTGGATTTCCTGGGCGAGGACAGGATGCAAGAAGTCGTCCTTCTGAAGAGCTCGGCCAAGGAAAAAATCCTGGTCGTGGATATCGACGGCCCGATCGGCTTGGCCGGGCGGAGCGGTCTCTTCCAGAGGGAAGGCGACGTTCTCTCTCAGGTCTACGCCCGGCTCCAGAGAGCCGCCGAGGACAGACTCGTCCGGGGCGTCATCCTGAGGCTCGACACTCCGGGCGGCGACGCCACCGTCAGCGACATCATTTACCATGAAATCCTTAATTTCAGAAAAAAGACGAATCTGCCGGTGGTCGCTCTGATGATGGGAATGGCGGCCTCGGGCGGCTATTACGTCGCTTCGGCTTGCGACCTCATGATGGCCCACCCCTCATCGGTCACCGGGTCGATCGGAGTCATCTCCATTTACCCCGATATGGAAGGCCTGCTCTCCAAGGTCGGGGTCACGATGCAGGTCATCAAGTCGGGCGACTTCAAGGACGCCGGCAGTCCCTTCCGTAACCTGGACGAGAGGGAACAGCGCCTGTTCCAGGAGATCATCGACGAGCTTTACGAGCGTTTCCTTTCAGTCGTTGAGGGAAGCCGCAAGGAGGCTCTCTCCCTGGAGGAGATCCGGAATTTGGCCGATGGACGGGTCTATACGGCCGCCCAGGCGCTCAAGCTCAAGCTCATCGACGAGATCGGCTATTTCGATGACGCGCTGGCCAGGGTGCTGACTATGGCGAATATCCCGGCCGCCCAGGTCATCGGTTATACATATTATCCAAAGCGGCAGAACAACCTCTATACCGCCAAACTGGGCAACCCCTCGCTCTTCGAACAGAAGGGCCTGGCCGACGTCCTGCCAACGCTGCGCAGCGGTTTCTTCTACCTCTGGCTCCCGCAGATGAAGATCGACTGAGACTCAGTCAAGAAACTTCGTCAGGATCTCGAAGGCCGGCGCTTTTATGATATTGAGCTTGACCGTACAGGTATCCACGGCCTTGATGATCGCCTTCTTGTATCTCTCAGGGAAGTCGGCGGGAAGCCGGACCTCGATCGTGATCTTCCCGATCAATTTGCTCTCGGGGTCTTTTTCCATACGCATCACCACACCGACTTTGTCGGTGGGTATCTCTCGTTCCCGGCAGAAGGCCACGACATAAAAGCCGGCGCAAGCGGCAATCGAGGCCATGAAGAGGTCGAAAGGGGCCGGGGCGGTCCCGCTCCCTCCGTGCTTGACGGGCTGGTCGGTATTGATGACAAAGCCCTTGTATTCGGCGTCCACGCGGAGTCCGCCGGGGAAAGTCACTTTGATCTCGGGCAGTTCGCTCATTGATCACTCCTCATGACAATCGTCCTCCTGGAATCCCAGGAATTCCATGAATTCTATAGGAACAGTCGGCCGATTTCAAGCTTACAGCCTTGACCGTAGATATCTCTATCCAGGTGAGACGGAGGTTCGCTAATCATCCTTTCCAGCGTGGGAAAACATGGCCAGGAGGAGCTTGCGGTCGCGGTCGGTCATGACCAGGCGGCCGAGGAGGTCGCGGACCATCTGGGCCGTATGCCGTTTGTTGGTCGGATGGATGAACCTCCGTTGCTCCAGCTTCTGAAGGATGCGCCGGACGCAGTCCTCCTGCTCCTTCCTCGCAAGGGGGACATCGTGATCTACAAAAAATGGGGACGGTCCTATTTTCTCGCGGCGGAAGAGCTCGAAGAGCGTAATCAGGACCGCAGCCGCCAAGTTGTACGAGGGCTGACGTGCAGCCTGGGGGATGGACCAGCGGAAGTTGGAGACAGCCAGCTCGGCCGAGGTCAGGCCCGTCCGCTCGTTGCCGAAGAGCAAGCCGATCTTCGTCTCCCTTGGAAGAGAAAATATTTTGGCTACGACTGCGTCGAGTGATTCCACAAAAAAATTCTTGCGCGGCTTGGCGGTCGAGGCGAAAATGACATCGAGATCATCCGTGGCCGATGCCAGGTCGGAAAAAAAGGCGGCCTCTTTGATGATTTCTTTGGCATGGACGGCGGTCCGGGGACAGGCGATCTCGACCTTCTTCCTTCCAACCACACGCAGATTGCGGAACCCGGTGTTCTTCATGGCCCGGGCTACGAGCCCGATATTCTCAAGGCTTTCCGGCCGGACCAGGATGACGAAGAGGCGCCCCGTCAGGTCTTCGGTTTTTTTGCAGCTCATCGTTCCTCTCCATTTAAACGGAACTCTTTCAACTCCTGAAGAATATATTATAATGATGGTCCGGCCAAGACAAAAACATGTGCGAGAGGCAACTATGGTAGCAAAAAGAAAGCTGGAAGCTCTATTCCGACAGCGCGGGTTCTCCGACTTCCGATGGCTCGACCCGCAAAAGATTGTGGTCGCCCAGTGGACCCGGCTGAAATGCATGTTCGGCTGCGTTGAGTACGGGAAGACGGCCACCTGTCCGCCCAACGTCCCCACCGTCGCCGAATGCGAGCGCTTCTTCCGGGAGTACAGCCGGGCGGTCGTTTTCCACTTCACCAAGAAAGTGGTCAAGCCGGAAGATCGGCATGCCTGGACGCGCCGGCTCAACCTGAAGCTCCTTGAACTGGAACGTGAGGTCTTTCTCTCTGGACAGGTAAAGGCCTTTCTCATCTTCATGGACAGCTGCAACCTCTGCTCCGAATGCTCTGGCACGCGGGAGACGTGCCTCAAGCCGGGCCAGGCCCGGCCGACCGCCGACGCGATGGCGGTCGACGTCTTCTCCACGGTCAAGCCTCTGGGTTACCCGATCGAGGTCCTGTCCCGCACCGACGAGCCCATGAACCGCTATGCCTTTCTGATGGTCGATTGACCCGACAGGAGGCTCCGCCCGCTGATTGAACACCGCCCCGATATGTGCTAAAAGGATCCCAGAATGACTGAAGAGATCGCCAAGCGCTACGACCCGGCCGCGACCGAGGTGCCCGTCTACCTTCGCTGGCTTCAGACCGGGGCATTTGGCGCCTTCCCCGACGGTCGCGGCCCGGAACGCCGCTACGTCATCATGATGCCCCTCCCCAACGTGACCGGCGCCCTCCATATGGGCCACGCCATGGACAACGTCATGCAGGACCTCCTCATCCGCTGGCACCGCATGAGAGGAGACAACACCCTCTGGATGGCTGGCACGGACCACGCCGGGATCGCCACCCAGGCCGTCGTCGAGAAACGCCTTTTCGAGCTCGAAGGCAAGACTAGACACGATATCGGCCGCGAAGGCCTTGTCCGGCGCATCTGGGACTGGAAAGAAGAATACCAGCAGCGGATTATCCGGCAGCAACAGGAAATGGGCTGCTCCTGCGACTGGGACCGCCAGAGATTTACCATGGACCCGGTCTGCACCCGGGCCGTCCGGGAGGCCTTCTTCCGGCTCTTCCGCAGCGGCCTCATTTACCGGGGAGATCGTCTCGTCAACTGGGACTGCCAGCTCCAGACGGCCGTGAGCGACGACGAAATCATCCACGAGACCGTACAGGGACATTTCTGGCACATCCGCTACCCCGTCATCGAACCCGGGCCCGGAGAGCCGGAATTCCTCACCGTAGCCACGACCAGGCCGGAAACCATGCTCGGCGACACGGCCGTGGCGGTCCATCCCGACCCGGCCGCCGAACTCGACCGCTTGAGCGAGGAACTCCCCAAGAGAATTGCCGCCGCGCCGGCGAAAGAAAAACCCGCCCTGGAAAAAGACCTGGAGGAGGTCGGAAGAAGGAAAAAAGAGCTCCTTCCCCATCTTCTTAAGCTACGGGACATGGCGGAACAGGGCCGGTCCGTCCTCCTCCCCCTCCTCAAAAGACCTCTTCCGCTTATCCTCGACGAATGGGCCAAGCCGGAACTCGGCTCCGGCTGCGTCAAGATCACGCCTGGCCACGATCCCAATGATTATGATGTCTGGAAAAGGCACCGCTCCCGTATCGGGATCATCAACATCCTCAACGCCGACGGCACTCTCAATCAGAACGCCGGACAATATGCCGGGCTGGACCGCCTTGAAGCCCGGAAGAAAGTTATCCAGGACCTCAAAGCCGAGGGAATGTTGGAGTCGGTGGAGGACCGGGAGATCGAGGTCGGCCATTCCGACCGGTCGAAGACTCCGATCGAGCCATATCTTTCCAAACAGTGGTTCATCCGCATGGGGGACATCGAGGGCGGCATCGTCTGCGGCGCGGGAACAGACAAGGAATTCCCGGCAAAAGGACTCGCCCAGGCCGCCATCGACGCTACAGAGCCTGATTATAAAACTCCTTCGGGCCGGCGCCTCGAGTTTCACCCCGACGGAGAACGCTACCGCGGCACCTATGTCAGCTGGCTGGCGGAGAAGCGCGACTGGTGCATTAGCCGGCAGCTCTGGTGGGGCCACCGGATTCCGATCTGGCACGGGACTTTCGAAGGGCCTGCCCTCTTCAGCATCCTGGCCCGGCTTCCCAAAGCCCCAGCCGAAGAGCTTTTCGTCTGGGTTGCGGACCAGGAAGGGAACCTTCACCCGCCGGAGAATCAAGGTTTCTCCGGAGATAACCCGTATAACCTTCTCGTCTGCCTCAGAAACGGTTCTGCCGAGAAGGCCTTGGCCGAGGATCTGGAAAAACTGGGCCTGGCTCAGGACCCCGATGTCCTCGACACCTGGTTCAGCTCGTCCCTGTGGCCGTTTTCGACCCTGGGCTGGCCCGACCCCGAAACGGCCGAGGTCAACCCCGGCAAGCCCATCCTGGGCGCACAGGGCGGTTTCAAGAACTGCCTCGACTATTATTACCCCGGCTCCTGTCTGGTGACCGGCCGTGACATCATCACGCTCTGGGTAGCCCGGATGCAGGTCGTCGGCCTCTTTCTCCTAGGGGACGTTCCCTTCACCGACTGCTTCATCCATGCGAACATCCAAGACGGAAAAGGGGAACGGATGTCCAAGAGCAAGGGGAACGGCATCGACCCCGTGGACATCATCGAGAAATACGGCGCCGACGCGATGCGCTATGTCCTCTGCGACATGCAGACCGGAACCCAGGACATCCGCCTGCCCGTCCAGGCCATAAGCCCCTATACGGGCAAGCTCGTCGACCTGGCCACGGCCAAGCACGGCCGGACGATCTTCACCTACCTCGACCCCGAAACGGACAAGGAGTTCGACGTCCTGGGGACGATCAAGGACCTGCCGGTGGCCAAGATCATCAGTGAGCGCTTCGAGATCGGACGGGCATTTTGTACGAAGCTTTGGAACGCCGCGCGCTTCGCCCTGGTCAGCCTGAAAGAGGAAGCGCCGGAGGATTTTCGGCTTTTCCGCTTCGCCGAGCTCGAACCGGAGGACTGCTGGATCCTCGGCCGGCTCGGGCAGGCCGTCGAAACCGTGACCGCCGCCCTGAACGACTATAATCCCTCCCAGGCCCTGGGCGCCGCCAGGGAATTCTTCTGGGGCGATTTCTGTGACTGGTACATCGAGCTCATCAAGCCCCGCCTCAAGGAGGACGAAGGGGACCCGCGGGCCGGAGCGGTCCTGGCCTTCGGCCTGGACCAGATCTTGCGGCTTTTCCATCCCCTCGTTCCCTTCATCACCGAAGCGCTCTGGGAGAGCCTGGGTCGAATCCGGCCGCGCCGGGGGATCGATGAGGAGGCTTTTTGCCGGACACTCCTCCTCACCGCCGCCTGGCCCGAGGCGAATCCGGGATGGAAAGACGAGCAGGCTGACGCCGACATCCAGGTCCTCCAGAAGATCGTCCGGTCCATCCGGAACTGGCGGTCGAGCTCTGGCATCTCCCCTTCCCGGAAAATCGCTGCGGTCGTAAAGGCCTCGGGGCCTGATGAGGAGGCCGTGCTCCGGATGGCCGCTGGGATTTCGCATCTGGCAGCGCTGGAGAGCCTCAGGGTCCGGCCTGAATTCGAGCGGCCGGCGACGGCAGCAAAGATCGTAGAGCGGGGGATGGAGCTCTTCCTTCTGGACGTCATTGATACCGAAGACGAGACGAAACGCCTCCAATCGTCCCTCAAAAAATGGCGGAGGGAGCTCGAGCAGGCCGAGAAGCGCCTGGCCAATCCGGATTTCATCGACCGTGCGCCCGCGGCCGTCGTGACCGAGGAGCGCCGCCGGCAGGAGGCCGCCCGCCGCGAAATCGAGCTCATCGAAGCCGGCCTCAAAAGCCTCGGGGACGTTCCCTAGGGGGACGTTCCCTCAGGGGACACCCTTTACAATCCTGAATATCATTTTCATCCCGAGCTAGGGGCCCTCCTCTTAGGCCACTTCCCCGTCGAGAAAAAAGGCATCGACAGATTTTGGAAAAGAATTGGCAGACGGGTCTGATAGGATTATATTAATCGAGGAGGCGAGCAGGTGTTTTTGTTCATCGCCGGTGTTCAGCCTAGAACAATCCGTCTGGATGAGCGCGCACGCGTCTGTCCCAGGTGTGGCCACTCCGGACTCTCCCTTGAAAGAACTGACCACTATTTCAGCCTTTTCTTCATCCCCTTGTTTAGGGTGAAAAAGGGCGTGCCGCTAGTCTGGTGTGATCAGTGTCACTCGGCTTTCGACAGGAGGGGAATGCCGCTTGCGCTCAAAGTTGAAGAACGCGTGATGTTCAACAGAGCGGCTCGGAAATGCCCGGACTGCGGCAGGCCGCTGGGGGAGGATTTCGACTTCTGTCCCCGCTGCGGGAATAAAGTCAGTCGGTTATAAAGGAGACTGCCCCAGGCTCAGCGGATGAGGTTGCCGACAAACCCGCCGAGGACGGCCCAATAGATCGTCGAGATGTAGGGGTTGCTGGTGATGAAGCAGGCGCCGGTCCGGCAGCCGACGAAGCGGTAGTAGAGAAAGCCGACGATTCCGCCGACCACAGCACCGATGATGATGGCGATCATTGTCTTCCTTCTGATCATCCCGGGGATGCCATATTTTCTATTTATCCGATAGAATAAATAAGTTTAGCAGAAAACACCCACAAAATCAACGCGGCGTGGTGAAAAGCTCTTCCCACCGCCTCCCCCCAATGTCGACGGTAGGAAGCATCTCCGGACCCAGCATCCATATCGTGGGCGCGGGAGGCCGCCCTTAGGCCCCCGTAGCTGAGGGGGGACCCATCGTTTCGATGAGGGGAACCGACGGGACTGGTTCCCCGGGGTGCGGGGGCAAAGGGTGGCCTCTTGCGCCCACCGGAATCATGAGAAAAGAGATGCTCCCTCGATAATAATTTATCTTGCATCCGGAAAAGAAAATTTGTATATTCTCTGGAAGCCCCGGATAGGAACGATCCGGGTGCCGGAACAACACAGAAAAGGAGGTCCCATGAAAAGAGGTTTTGTAGCTATTGTTCTGGCGCTGTTTGTGGCGCCGCTGGTCTTCGGGACGATCATCACCAACACGAACCAAAGCGTGCAGTATCTTAGGCTCCTCAACCGCAACGCATCGCTCGGCCTCGATGCGGTCTACTACAACCCGGCCGGCGTCGTCCATCTGGAGAACGGATTTCATCTGGCCATCCAAAACCAGACCATCTTTCAGACAAAGACCGTCAACAACGCATTTCCGTTCCTCAACAACTCGGAATATGTGGGTGATGTGAAGGCACCGATTTTTCCGTCCGTGTTCGCGGTCTACAAAAAAGACAAGTTCGCCCTGTCATTCGGGTTCGGGGTCAACTCGGGGGGAGGAAGCGCGGATTTCAAGACGGGTTTGCCGTCATTCGAGATTCCCATCTCCATGCTGCCGGCTCTGGTCTCCGGTTTTGGAATTCCCACCACCGCCTATTCGGCCGATATCGCTTTTAGCGGCAAGTCCTTCTACCTGGGCTTCCAGGTGAACGCGGCCTACGCAATCAACGAGGTCTTCTCCCTCGCCGCCGGCATCCGCTATATCTCCGCGAAGACTACATACGAAGGTGAACTGACGGACATTATGATCAATCCCCACCATCCCCTGATCAATCCGACCGGAGCCATGATGCCCGCGGCCCAGTTCTTCACTTTGATCGGGCAGGCCGGGTACGCCGCCTCTGTTCAGGATATGGCTGTAGATGTTACGCAGAAGGGGACGGCCTGGACGCCTCTGTTCGGGTTGAATATCCGGCCGAACGAGCGATGGAACATCGGCATCCGCTACGAGTTCAACACAAAGTTAACGCTGGAGAATCAGACTACCGAGGACGGCTCGGGCATGTTCCCGGACGGCTATAAATTCCGGGCCGACATACCGGCCATCCTGTCGCTCGGAGTGCAATACGGAATCACGCCGGATTTTAGGGCCATGGTGTCCTACCATATGTTCTTCGACAAGAACGCCAACTGGAACGGCGATGAAAAATTCGTCGACTCCAATTCTTATGACATCGGCCTCGGGCTCGAGTACGACATCTCGGATGCCTTCACGATCAGCGCCGGTTACCTGCGCACTAAGGTCGGCGTCAACGATCTCTATCAGAGCGACTTCGCCCACGAGCTTTCCGCCAACACGGTGGGATTCGGTGGCCGGATCAATCTGAGCCCAAGGGTGGCCCTGGAGCTCGGCGGCATCTACGTGAAGTACGACAATGCCAGCCGGTCCATGACGACCGAGGGCTACCCTCTGCCTTTTACCGAGTCCTACGAGCGTTGGGCCTGGGCTGTCTCTGCGGGCATCGAGTTTAGCTTCTAGAGAATTAAAGAGGTCCGCCCCGGCATCCGCGGCGCCGCTGACAATTTATCCTTTTTATAAACGATCAACGAGTCTTATTTCTTTTTCATTTAACGCTTGATCGCGAAATGGATCTATAGGGCTGACCTTCTTCATCCATTTGACTATTGAGGGGCATATTGATACTCTTTGGCCGATTCACTCAACGCCTAAACCATGACCGTCAAGTGTCCGAAGTGCCATTTGGATAATCCGGACACATCCCGCTTCTGCGCGGAATGCGGGGGCCAGCTCGAGTCTCCCTCGAACGCTTCTTTTCTATTTACCGAAACACTCCAAACCCAGGTCAAAGAACTGGCCACCGGCTCCATCTATGCTGGACGATACCAGGTCATCGAAGAACTGGGCAGAGGGGGGATGGGACGAGTTTACAAGGTGTTCGATACCGAGGTCGATGCCAAGGTCGCCTTGAAATTGATCAGGCCCGAAATCTCGGCCGACGAGGAGACGGTCGAAAGATTCCGTCAGGAGCTCAGGATAACCCGGGACATTTCTCACAAGCATGTCTGCCGGATGTATGATCTGGGAAAGGAAGCCGGATCGTATTTCATCACAATGGAATACATCGCCGGCGAGGATCTGAAGAGCATGATCCAGATGAGCGGACAGCTGGGTGTCGGGACGGCTATCAGCCTGGCCAAACAGGTTTGCGAAGGGCTGGCCGAGGCGCACCGGCGCGGTGTCGTCCACCGGGATTTGAAGCCTTCGAACATCATGATCGACCGGGAGGGGACGGTTCGGATCATGGATTTCGGGATCGCCAGGTCACTCCAGGTCAAAGGGATCACGGGCGCGGGAATCATGATCGGAACGCCTGAGTACATGTCGCCGGAACAGGTGGAAGGCAAGGAAATCGACCAGCGTTCGGACATCTACTCGCTTGGAATCATTCTTTACAAGATGGTGACGGGCCGGGTTCCTTTCGAGGGCGACACGCCTTTCACCGTCGGCGTCAAACACAAGAGCGAAATCCCAAAAGACCCAAGGCAATTCAATGCACAGATTCCCGAGGACCTCAGCCGCTTGATCCTCCGCTGCCTGGAGAAAGATAAAGAGAAGAGGTATCAGAGCGCCGGAGAAGTGCGTTCCGAGCTGGAAACGATCAGCCAGGGAATGCCGACGACCCAGAGAATCACTCCCAGCCGGAAAACTCTTACTTCGAGGGAGATCACGGTCAAATTCAGTCTGAAGAAGTTTCGGATCCCCGCTCTTGCCGCTCTTTTTCTCATCTTGATCGCGGTGGCCGCCTGGAAACTTCTGCCCCGGAAAAAAGCAGTGCCCGTCCCGTCGGGCAAGCCCTCGCTGGCCGTCATGTACTTCAAGAACAACACCGGGGACAAGAACCTGGATCATTGGCGGACGATGCTCGCCAATTTGATGATTGCCGACCTCACCCAGTCGAAGCACCTCAGGATCCTGAGTGAAGACAAGCTCTTCAACATCCTCCGCCAGTTGAATGAACTCGATGCGGAGACCTATTCATCGGAAGTCCTGGAACAAGTCGCCGGTCTGGGCGGAGTCAACCATATCCTGCAGGGAGCCTACGCCAGGGCAGGCGATGAATTCAGGATCAACGTTATGCTGCAGGAGGCGCCGAGCGGCGAGCTCATCGCCTCGGAGTCGGTCGCCGGAAAAGGAGAAGAGGGCATCTTCTCCATGGTGGATGAGCTGACCCGGAAGATCAAGGCGAATTTCAAGCTTTCCGAACAGCAGATCGCCGCCGACATCGACCGGGAAATCGGAAAGATCACGACGAACTCTCCGGAAGCCTACAAGTATTACGCCGAAGGAAGAATATTTTTCAACAGTGGCGATTATCGCCGCAGCATCCAGCTCATGGAAAAGGCCGTCGAGATCGACCCCGGGTTCGCGATGGCCTACCGATCGATGGCGCTGGGCTATTACAATCTCGGTCTTTTTTCCGAAAGGAAAAAATACATGGAGAAGGCCCTGGGTTTGGCCGATCGCCTCTCGGACGCGGAGCGCTATCAAATTCAGGGGACTTTCTATGCTGATTCCGAAGAAACCTACCGCCAGGCTATAGGAGCTTTCAGCAAGTTAATCGCGCTTTATCCGGAGAACACCCTGGCTAACCATAATCTGGCTCTTATCCATTATAATTTGGAGGAATGGGATCAGGCGATCGAAGGATACGAAGCGTGTGTCCGGAACAAGACCGAATTTGTCCCCAGCTATGCCCAGCTGGCTGGTTCATACCGGGCCAAAGGACTCTATGATAAGGCCAGGCAGGTCCTCGAAGACTATACTCGAGACTTTGCGGATAATGCCCAGATTCGGCGAGCTTTGGCCGAAAGCTTAATCGAGCAAGGGGAGCTGGGCCCGGCCATGGCCGAGGCGGACATGGCTTCACTTCTCGAGCCCGATAGCTACGAAAATACTTTGACCAAAGCGAATATTCATCTCTACCAAGGAGAGCTGGCGAGGGCGGAAGAAGGATATGAGAAGCTTCTCCAGGCAAGAGAACCGGTAGGTCGTGGGTACGGACTCGGCCGTTTGGGAAGTCTATGGATATTGCAGGGAAAATATGAGAAGGCCAAAAGCATCTATAAACAGGGCGCCGGCCTGGCCGATATGCTGGGTCAGCCCCGATGGAAATGCATTTTTTCTACCGGATTGGCTTATGCCTGTCTTAAAACGGGAGATTTCGAAGGAGCTTTGGGACACTGCCAGACCATTTGGGACAGCGCGGAGAAAGGAGAGTATCTGGGAGGGAAGAGAAACGCTCTGCATCTCAGGGCCTGCACTTATATCGAGATGAAAGCCCTGGATAAAGCCCGGGAGACGGCGAGCGAGCTTAAGCAGATCATCGAAAAAGGATTATTCAAGAAAGCGATAAGAGATCACCATCATTTGATGGGTCTCCTGGAAATTGAAAGAAAAAACTATCCCAAGGCCATCGAGTATATGAACAGCGCCCTAGCCCTTGAATCGTACGGCCCTCCGGCCAAGGACGCTGAATTCATGGATACTCTGGCGCGGGCCTACGAGCTCGCGGGGAATTTGGACAAGGCGGCGGAGACATATCAAAAAATAACCGAACTGAATACGGGCCGGATGAACAACGGGGATGTCTATGCCCGGAGCTTTTTTAGACTGGGAAAAATATATGAACAGAAGGGCGAAAAAGCCAGGGCCATCGAATCCTACCAGAAATTCCTCGACCTCTGGAAGGACGCCGATCCCGGCAGGACTGAAGTCGAAGATGCCCGCCGCGGTTTGGTAGGCCTGAAAGGCTAGAGCCGCGCTTTTTTTAGCCCTCTTTTAATGGATCGCGATATCGCCGGTTCGAGGCGACGAATAAGCGGAAACCCATGAATCCTCCCACAGAAAAGGAAGACGCAGGCGTTTACAGGGAGAAAATCATCGATGAAGTCTGTTATGCCCTGGGGGTCGGTCGAAGCGGTGCGATGCGCCGGCTGCTGGGGCCGTTGTTCAGTCTTCCGGCCAGCCGAATCGGACGGATCGCCTCCCGGGCAGACAGCGAGGCCGGTCGCTCGGGCCTCAGCGGGGGCTGCCGGCGGATCCTGCCTGATTTCAACTTGACCGTCTCGTCCAGGGGAGCTGAGCTCATCCCCCCGGACGGACCGCTCCTTGTCGCCTCCAACCATCCTGGCGCGCTCGATTCCATCGGCATTCTTTCCTCAATCCCCAGGAGAGATGTCAGCGTCCTCATTTCCGACGTGCCCTTCACCCGGGCCCTTCCGGCCGCCCGCCGGCATTTCATCTATGTCCCTCTTCAACCCGGGGGCCGCGGCCCGGCGTTGCGGGCTTCGATAGACCATCTCCATAGGGGAGGAGCCCTGCTTCTTTTTGCCCATGGCGACGTGGAGCCTGACCCGGAAGTGAGTCCGAGAGCCGCCGAGGCCCTTCAAGACTGGTCCCGGAGCATCGAGATCATGCTTCGCGAGGTCCCCGAATGCCGGCTCCAGGTGGCGATCGCCAGCGGCGTGCTGATGCGCCGGTTCTTGCGCAGCCCCCTCGTCAGGATCCGAAAAGACCCGGCCCGCCGGCAGAAGCTCGCCGAGGTGCTGCAGCTCTGCCAGCAGATGATTTTTCCCCGTAGCGTCCGCACCGATGTCCATCTCTCATTTTCCGAGCCCGTTTGTGGAGCGGACCTGGTCGGAGAAAAGTCGATGCCCTCCGTAATCAGGATCGCCCGGGAGCTCCTGGAGGACCATCTGGCCACGTTCTCGATTCCCCGCTGAAAAAACATCCGGAAATGTCGAGGCGTTAAGGCCCGCTGTGGATGACTTTCATTACGGCGTCGATGATGAGATCCGGCTGACTCACCGGAATCATATGGCTGCTTTTTTCCGCGACCATCAGAGCCGCACCCTCAATCGATGCCGTCAATTGCTCGTGGGCCCGCCGCCAGGCTTTTTGTTCCTCGGGTTTAGGAAGGAACGGCAGGCCACTGGTCATCACGACAACCGGGATGCCTGAAGGGATTGATGTCTTTCGCATGACCTCCATCTTGGGACCCAAACCATCTCCAACCATCCGAACCAAGGCCCGCTGAATTCTCGTGAGCTTTTCCGGCTGAGAGGTGTCGAAAGGGATTTTTCCCGCCATCGGGTGGTTATCAAGATAGGCCACACCGAGAAGGTCCACAAACTCGTTGGTGAACGGGTCCACGAAGACCATCCCGCGGACGACATCAGGATGCTCACTGGCAAACAAGCGGATCATCCAGCCCCCGAATGAATGACCGACCAGGACGAGATTTTTATCCAGCTTGAGTTTCTGGAGTCCCTGCCACAGCCAATCGACCTCTTCACGCATATCACTCGGGGTTTCGGGCAAATCGCTCTTTCCAAACCCGGCGCGGTCGTAAGAAACGATAGTCGCTCCCGTCTTACGGGCAAGTTCAGCGGCGATGTTATTCCATTCTCTGGAGTCCATACCGCCTCCCGCTTCGAGGAGAATGGTCGGGCTTCCGCCTTCAATAACCTGGAAGTTGAGACGATATTTCCCAACTTGAACAAGTGTCTCGACGGCCTCGATTTCTTGGTTGAGCGGCGGACGTGATGCCTGGGCCGGCACCGCACCCAGTGCCCAAAACGAAAAGGTACATACCGCAACTAGGAAGTGGCTCATTTTCTCCCTTCTCATGGCTATCCTCCTCTTGATCATTAATTTTCAACGATTGCTTTTTTATATTTGCTTAATCCGTATGATGAGGTTGCTCAGACAAGCCCCATTGGATTATACGTAATCTTAGAAAAACGGTTTTTGGGCTCTGCTCAATCTTCGGAAGGGGACGCTAGGCACAGACGGAAAAAGGCTTTTCTTGACATCCCTCCGAAGCCTAAACTAAAATCCACCCGATGTTTGGATGAGAAACATGAATCTGAAATCCGAGGAGGTCTGAAATGAGCACCGGAATGTGGACTCGACGATCATTTCTGCGGACGTGCGGCGTCATGGGGACGGCCGCCTCTATCTTCAAGGCCGGAGGATTGAAGCGCGTCGAGGCCGCCACCCAGTCCATTGCCGGCAAGTCGGCCGAAGAGGTCGCCCGGGACGAGTTCTACTGGCGGGAAGTCCAGTTGGCCTTCAAGCTGGACCGGACGCTTATCAACCTCAACAACGGATTCACCGCGCCGACTCCCCGGGTCGCCCTCGAATCCGAATGGCGCTACATGGACATGATCAACATGCTGCCCGTCCATTACCAGGGCATGATCGCCCGGAACGTGGAGACGATCCGCCTCCGCATGGCCGCCGAGTTCGGCTGCGACCCCGACGAGATGGCCCTCACCCGCGGCGCCAGCGAGTCGCTCCAGATCGTCCAGAACGGGATCGACCTCAAGGCCGGCGACGAGGTGGTCACGACCGAGCAGGACTATCCCCGCATGCTGACCACCTGGGACCAGCGGATGCGGCGGGAGGGTATCAAGGTGACCCGGTTCCAGTTCCCGGTGCCGACGACCCAGGATGATCTCTATCAGAGGTTCGAGAAATCCATCACGCCCCGAACGAAAGTCTTTCATTTTACTCATATCACCAACCTCACGGCTCAGCTTTTCCCGGTGGCCCGGATCTCCCGTCTGGCCCGCTCTAAGGGAATCGTCACCATCATCGACGGAGCCCACGCGCTGGGGCATTTCCCGTTCAAGCTGCACGACCTCGAATGTGACGCCTATGGAGTCAGCCTGCACAAGTGGCTGCTGGCGCCGATCGGGAACGGCTGTTTGTACGTCCGCCGGGAGATGATCCCGAAATTCTGGCCCCTGCAGGCGGCCCCCGAACAGCAGGATACCGATATCCGCAAGTTCGAATCGATCGGCACTCACCCCTGGGCCATCCGGGCGGCGCTCGGTGAAGCATTGGCGTTCCACCAGGCCATCGGAGCCGATCGTAAGGCGGCCCGGCTCCGTTACCTGACGCTCCGCTGGGCCAACGCGCTCAAGAAACATCCCCGCATCCAGATTCTGTCGGAACTTTCGGAGCCTCCGCAAGCCTGGGGCGTGGCCGCGGTCAATATCGATGGCATCGACGTCAGGGATCTGGCGAGGTTTCTGATGAACAAGCACCGGATCATCGTGGTGCCGCTCGTCGGGGGAGCCCCGCCCAACTCGGTCTTTGATTACACGGCTCTCCGGGTTTCGCCCAACGTTTACACGACGCTCGAGGAGATCGACACTTTCGTTATGGCCATGGAAGGCGCCCTCAAGGGCGGCGTTCCGACCAACATGGCGGCGGCCCGCCGCGGCCCGATAGAGGGAGTAGATTGGGCGGAAATCATCTAGCCTGGACTGTTCTTGATATGCGGATAAAAAGACCCCATCTCCCTGGACGGGAGAGGGTGGCTGGAAAAAGAGAATGGAGGGGTGAGATGAAGCGTTTGGCTATTTTAGCAATCGGGGTGTTCACCATTGGGCTCGTCGCGGGGAGCACTGCGGCCTATGCCCAGGGGGTCTTCAAAATCCCGTTCAAGTTCAAGGCGGCCGGCCAGAACCTCCCGGCGGGGGATTACTTGGTTGCCCCGAAGGGAGAGGGACAGATCGCTCTCCGTAAGGAGCCCGGAGGCGAAGAGGTTTTAATCCCCTGTGCCGAAAGGCTGGCCCAGCCCGAGACTCCTTTGGAGGAGCCCCAGCTCGTCTTCGACATGGTGGGGAACTTCGAGCCGTCGTACACGGAATACGTCACAGAATATGTGCTGGCGGAATTGTGGCTGCCCGGTGAGGAAGGGTATCTCGTCCACCTTACCAAGGGAGCCCACAAGGAGAAGATCGTCAAAGGGGAAAAAGTGACGAAGTAGCCCCACGCCGTTTAGAAGCCGGAGTCCCCTAGCATGGGTCGAGCATCTATCATGCCGCCCTGAGGAGGGCCGATGTCAAAAAAGCTCATTTGCGGGGCTATTATCCTTCTCTTTTTGACAGCATTGTCTCTTCCTCAAGGGCTGTCTCAAACCGCCGGCGGGGATATCGAGATTGCCAGAGTTCTCGAGTCGATCCGGCAAAAGCATCAAGTCCCCGCCCTTGCGGGAGCCATCGTGACCGGGAAAGGTTTGGTCAGGAGTGGGGTCGTCGGAGTGCGGAAGGCCGGAACCGTAATCCCGGCTACGGTCGAGGACAAATGGCATCTCG
>CAYOZW010000005.1:18209-20482 GCA_964408495.1 uncultured Eubacteriales bacterium | reverse complement strand
CGGACACAAAGGCGATGACCGCGACCTTGATTGGCGTGCTCGTCGAACAAGGGAAACTCAAGTGGGATACAACCATCGAGCAGGTCTTTCCGGACATTGACCCCGAGCTTCCCTCCGAGTTGCGCGGGGTGACGCTCCTTCACCTCTTATCCCATCGGTCAGGGCTTCCGGCCAATATCCCATGGATGGCCGTCTCGAAATCGGATATGTCCCTCTCCAAGCAGCGACTCGAGTGTGTAGCTATGCTGGCTAAAATCAAGCCCCTGTCGGTGCCTGGGACGACCTATCTCTACTCGAACTTGGGCTACGTTATCGCCGGCGCTATCGCGGAGAAGTCGATGTCTTCGAACTGGGAGGACTTGATGACCCGGTTGATCTTCGAGCCCTTGGGAATGAAAAGCGCGGGTTTCGGCGGTCTCGGGACACCGGGTGAAATCGATCAACCCTGGGGTCATGGCGCGGACGGAAAGCCGGTCCCGGAAAACGGACCCGCCGTTGACAATCCGCCCGTTTTGGGGCCCGCCGGAACCGTCCACTGCTCGCTTTCAGACTGGGCGAAATTTGTCTCGGACCACCTTCGCGGAGCGCGGGGCGAGAAGGCCCTCCTCAAACCCGGCACCTACAGGACACTCGACACCCCTCCCTTCGGCGGAGAGTACGCTCTCGGATGGGCGACCGTCGAACGGGAATGGGGCGGCGGAACGGTCTTGACCCACGCCGGTAGCAACGCCATGAATTACGCAGTGGTCTGGGCCGCCCCAAAACGCGATTTCGCCATCCTCGTCACCACGAACCAGGGCGGGCCGGCCGCAGCCAAGGCTTGCGACGAAGTCGCAGGGGCCTTGATCAGGCTCCAGACGGCGGGGAAAAGCTAAGGGAACCCCGGTATCAAGAAGCGGCTGGCGAAGAGGTGTTGGGGACGCAGCCAGGGCGGGAATCCAGCTTGACACCGGTCGGCGGCTGAGAATACAATTTTTCCGCTTCACTTCGGGCTGAAACGCCGGTCGGAGAATACCTGGAGCCGGCAGGGAAGGAGTCTTCAAGCCCTTGCTGCAATCATCCGAACCCGGTTCGACAGCAAAGTTCTTCCCTAGAATTTCTCGGATAGACAAATGTGTTCGGGAAATCCGATGATTGAACTTCAGGAAGGATCATGCAATTGCGAATACAGAATTATAGGAAAGAATTGAGGAAGACGATCGTTGTAATCCTGGCAGTATCAGGATTCTTTCTTTCTGCCTGCGCGATGCGCCCGCACGATGCCTTGAAAGAAGAATTCCTCTCGCCGCCCGCGGTGGCCCGGCCCGGCGTTTACTGGTACTTCATGGACGGGAATATCAACCGCGAGGCCATGACCGCCGACCTCGAGTCGATGAAGGAAGCCGGGATAGGCTGGGTCCTTTTTCTCGAGGTCAACGTGGGCATCCCGCGAGGCCCGGTCGATTTCCTGAACGATGAATGGCAGGAGCTGTTTAGGCACGCGGTCAGGGAAGCGGAGCGTCTCGGCATCCGCCTCATCCTCGGGTCCGGGCCCGGCTGGGCCGGGAGCGGCGGTCCCTGGGTGACGCCGGCCCAATCGATGAAGCATCTCCTGGCCGGCGTGATCGAGGTGAAGGGTCCCGGCCGTTTTTCGCGGAAACTTCCCGTTCCGGACGCCAAACTCCCCTTCTTCGGTCCCGCAACCCTCACTCCGGAGCTTAAAAAGCAGCGAGACGCCTGGTACGAGGACGTCGCCGTGCTGGCGTTTCCCCCGCCGGCCGTGAAACGGACCATCGACCTCATCGACGAAAAAGCCCTGTATTATCGGGCGCCTTATACATCGCAGCCGGGCGTCCTCCCTTATCTCCCGGCACCCGCCGTGTTCGAGGAAGTGCAGGACTCGGCGGTGGATCCGGGCCGGACGATCGACCTGACCTCAAGTCTCCAACCCGACGGTACTCTCGATTGGGAAGTGCCGCCGGGTGACTGGACCGTGATGCGCTTCGTCGCCAGGAACAACGGCGCTGTGACCCGGCCTGCTCCCAGGCCGGGGTTGGGCTTCGAATGCGATAAGTTCGACAGGGCGGCCTTCGATGCCCACTACGACGCTTATGTCGGCAAGCTCCTCCGCAGGGTCCAGCCGCAGGAAAATGCTTCGGGCGGGGGCTGGATCATGATCCACATCGACAGCTGGGAGATGGGCGCCCAGAACTGGAGCGACGGATTCCTGGAGGAGTTCAAACGGCGGCGAGGTTACGACCCGCTCCCCTATCTCCCCGCTTATGCTGGACTTA
>CAYOZW010000005.1:0-18199 GCA_964408495.1 uncultured Eubacteriales bacterium | reverse complement strand
GCGTTTCCTCTGGGACCTGAGGCGGACCTCGAACGAGCTGATCATCGAAAACCACGCTCTGAGGTTTAAGGAACTCGGGCGGCGCGAAGGTTTCGCTCTCTCGATAGAGCCCTATGATATGAACCCGGCCGCCGACCTCGACCTCGGCGCCGTGGCCGACGTTCCGATGGGCGAGTTCTGGAGCGACGGCTTCGGTTTCAATTCTTCTTTCAGCGCTATCGAGGCCGTCTCCATCGCCCATGTCAACGGCGCCCCCGTCGTGGCGGCCGAGGCGTTCACGGCCGACAGACCCGAAGCCTGGAAAAAATACCCGGGCAACATGAAAAACCAGACCGACTGGGCCTTCTGCATGGGGCTCAACCGTCTCATCTTTCACACCTTCGTCCATAATCCCCTGGACAAGCGTCTCCGGCCGGGCATGACCATGGGGCCTTACGGAGTTCACTGGGATCGCGGCCAGACCTGGTGGCCGCTTGTCCCGGCATATCACCGCTACATATCCAGGTGCCAGCAGGTTCTTTCCCAGGGAGCGCCCGTGGCCGATATTCTCTATCTCGCTCCGGAAGGAGCGCCGCATGTTTTTCGGCCTCCGGCCTCGGCCCTGGAAGGAACGGATGTCCTGCCGGACAAACGGGACTATTCGTTCGACGGCTGCTCTCCGCTCGCCTTGATAAAGAACGCGGTGGTCGAAAGCGGCCGGATTGTCTTCCCCGGAGGCGCCTCCTACAGGCTCCTGGTTCTGCCGTCATTCGAGACCATGACTCCTGAGTTACTGACCACGATTGAAGTCTTGGTCAGGGACGGGGCGGTCGTCGCGGGCGGGCCGCCCCGGAAATCTCCGTCGCTCGAGAACTACCCCGCCTGTGATTCGACCGTAGCAGAAATGGCCCGAAAGCTCTGGGGCGGAATGGACCCGCCGGCGGCTGTAACGGAGTGCGCCTACGGCCAGGGGAAGATCTTCTGGGGCGGAGAATTGACCTCCGACAGCCTGGGGAACGGCTCTTATCCCCTGACGGACGAAATTTATCCGGCCTATGCAGCCACGGCTGCCCTGCTTGAAAAGCTCGGCGCGAAACCTGATTTTTCCGCATCGGGCGCCGTCCGCTACATTCACCGCTCACTCCCCGGCCGCGAGGTCTATTTCCTTTCCAACAGGACGGATGAGACCATCGACGACACCTGCATCTTTAGGGACGGAACAATGAGCGCGGAGCTTTGGGATGCCGTGAACGGCGGGATACGGCCGCTCCACAATCTCAAGGCGACGCAGAACGGAAGCGCCCTCCCGCTCAGGCTCGAACCTCACCAGAGCTTTTTCATCGTCTTCGATAAGCCGGGAAATCTGCGGGTCGGAGCTAAAGACAAGGAAGAGAATCAGGATAGAGAAAAGGCCACTGATTTTCCCGCCGCGGAAACTATTATGACCATCGCAGGGCCCTGGACCGTGGAGTTCGACCCGACTTGGGGAGGTCCGGAACGGGTGGTCTTCGACCGTCTCATCGACTGGACGAAACGGCCCGAGGAAGGAATCCGGCATTATTCGGGAATCGCGGCTTATTCCAGGGATTTCGACCTTCCTGAGGACGCGGCCCGGTCAAATAAACAGGACCTTTACCTCGACCTGGGGAGCGTTAAGCACCTGGCCCGGGTGAAGCTCAACGGCCGGGAACTGGACGTTGTCTGGACGGCCCCCTGGCAGGTGAAGATCAGCGGGGCCGTCCGGGGTAAAGGAAACCATCTTGAAATCGAGGTGGCCAACCTGTGGATCAACCGGCTCATCGGCGACGAACAAGAGCCCTGGGACGGGATCGAGAGGGGCCGTTGGCCGCAGTGGGTCAGCGAAGGATCGCCTCGCCCGAGCCGCCGGATTGCATTCACGACGAACCGCTTCTACAAGAAAGACGACCCGCTGGTCGAGTCGGGCCTTATCGGCCCGGTGTGCCTGGTCCGCCGATAGCGATGTTCTCACGGCAAGAAGCGCTTGTCACAATGAGGGACCACTTTGAAGGCCTTGTCTTCTTGAGCAGATGGATGCCAACCCGGTTGATTCTTTGACCGGCAAGGTCTATGATGACGCGAAAATCGAGGGGGCCGGGTATGGTCCTCGCCAGAGGTGACATTATGCGGCCAGGCAACAAAAAAACAGATGCGCACGACGAGGTTTACAAAAAACTGGCCAAGCAGCTTGATGACATGCCCGGCGGATTCCCGGCCACGGAGAGCGGCGTCGAGCTCCGGATCCTGCGCCGCCTTTTCACTCCCGAAGAGGCCGAGCTGACCCTCCAACTGACATTCATGCCGGAGGAAGCGGCCAAGGTCGCCAGAAGGCTTCGTCTCCCCGAGGACGAAACGGCCAAACGCCTCGAAGCCATGGCTATGAAAGGGCTGATCTACCGGAGGCCGCCCAAGGACGGCCCGCCCTTGTATATGGCCACGCAGTTCGTCATCGGTATCTGGGAATATCACGTCAACTCGCTCGACGAGGCCCTTGTCCGGGATATGGAGGAATACATTCCCCGGCTGCTCGACGTCGAAACCTGGAAGAAAGTCCCCCAACTGCGGACGATCCCCGTCGGGAAAAGCATCCCGGTCGAGCACGCGGTCATGCCCTACGAGGAAGCCGAACGGCTCGTCCGCTCGCACAAGAGGATTCTGGTCGCGCCGTGCATCTGCCGCCGGGAAAGGAAGATGGTGGGAGAGGGATGCAGCCGGCCCGAGGAATCCTGCCTGGTCTTCGGCAGCGGGGCCGATTTTTACCTGGAGAACGGGCTCGGCCGGATGATCAGTCAGGAAGAGGCGCTCCGCATCCTCGAGGAGGCCGACCGGGCGGGATTGGTCCTCCAGCCGAACAATGCTCAGAAAGCGGGGAATATCTGCTGTTGCTGCGGCTGCTGTTGCGGCGTTCTGCGGACGATAAAAAAGTATCCCCGGCCCGCCGATATCGTCTCCTCGGCATTTCGGGTTTCAGTCGACCGGGATTCGTGCGACGGCTGCGGCGTCTGCCTGGAGCGCTGCCAGATGGAAGCGCTGCGGCTGGAAGACGATCGGGTAAGCGCGGACTTGGGCCGCTGCATCGGCTGCGGGCTCTGTGTCACCACCTGCCCGACCGGGTCTTTGACCCTGGAGCGCAAGCCCGCTTCCGAACAGCCTGCTGTCCCCGAGACTATGATGAAAACCTACATCAAACTGGCCCGCACCCGGGGAAAGCTCAAGCCGGTTCGTCTTCTGGGCACGTGGCTGAAGACAAAACACCGCGCGCGGCCGCGAAGCCGGGGATGATGATCCCTCCGGTCCGGATCGAGGTTAGAAAAAAGACCGCCGCCACTCGCCCGACAAGATCGGACTCTAAGATTTCTCCCTGATCGTGACGTCCCCTTCGTCCGTTCGGACTCTCAACCTCCCGGTTCCCCCGTTGACGCTCCCAGACTTGCCGTACCGGTCTTCCTTGAAGCTTTCGATGCCGGTCATGTCGAGACGGATATTGTCCGGATCATCGGCAGAAATCTGAAAGGAAATAGAGAATCCTTTTTCGAGGTCGATTTCGATATCCCCGTCTTCCGTCTTGAGATCAGCATCCAGCGTCGGGCCGGCTAGGAGATCGACCTCGATATCTCCCTCGGCAGCGCTGATGTGCAATCCTCGGGCCTCGATCCTTTCCATTATGACGCTCCCGTCGTCCACCGTTATGTCGAAAGACCCTTTTGACTGCCGGATCCTGACTTCTCCGTCCTCGCCGTCCACCCGGCAGCTCTCCAGATCGCAGGCTGTCAGGGTTATGTCCCCGTCGTCCAACGTAATCGTCAGATTTCCGGAGAGCTGGTCGATCGTCACGTCGCCGTCATCCGTCCGGACGTCGGTACGACTGCCGCTGATATTCTTCAGGTGAATATCTCCGTCATCGGCCCGGCACTCGACCTCGGCTGCCCAGTTCTCGATCGTCACGTCGCCGTCGTCACCTTCGAGGTCCAGGTGAACCGCGCCGGGGGAATGAATTTCGTAGACGTATTCATAGACCTTTTTGTTGTAGAACCCGATGGCACCGCTGGAAGGCTCCTTCGCGGTGACATAGACGGTGTTGCCCGACTGCCGGAATTCCACATCGAAGTCATCGCGGCCGCCCAGCCGGATGCCGGCGACATCAATGTCCGCCCGGTAGCGGACGCTCACATCAATGACATTCTTTTCCCACGGGACGATTGTCACATCGCCGTCGCCGAAGCGGAGACACAGCGAATCCCCTTCCTTGACGTCGAAGCTCTGGTGAAAGTTCTTGTTGATCTCCTCGGCGGCGGCCAGCCCGGAGCCGGAGAAAAAGAGGAAAAAGAAAAGAGTCAAGACATAAATTGATTTTCTCGTCATGATAAAGCCCTCCCCAAAATTTTGAATCGTCCTTCTTTGTTATCTACGTAAATGGGGATGGAAATGTTCCCTGAGGAATTAGAGGAATTAAGGTGACACGAACCTTAATTCCCACGATCTAAACACTCTCCCGAATTAAGGTTCGTGTCACCTTAATTCCTTCACCTTAATTCCTTGGCCCGTTCATTACACCAAAAGTGATACCTAATTACTGAGCATAGACAACCGTCCACCTTTTTTTGAGAAAAACGCTTGACATGCTGTGTCTCACACATTATAATGTATGACGCACACTAAATGATACATACAGTATGACCGCCCAACGACAAGGAGACCGAACCATGGACGCTGAGATCGGCAGTTTCGTAACCGAGATGAACAGGGGGTTCCTCCAGATCCTGGTCCTGGCGCTTCTGGAGAAAGAGATGTACGGATACGCGATGGTCCGGACGGTCCGGGACCTAGGTTATGAGGTCGAGGAAAACACCCTCTATCCCCTGCTCCGTAGGCTCGAGAAGAACGGCTGGGTCAAGAGCCATTGGGATGTCAGCGAAGACAGACCCCGCAAGTTCTACGGCATCACCGCCACCGGCCGCAGCCTCCGGGCCCAGTTGCTTGAAATCTGGAAAAAACAAGACCGTATCTTAAGACAAGTCATCAAGGAGAAGCACAATGTTTAAAAGACTCGAAGCCTACCTCGAAGAGATCAGCCACTTCCTGTCCGGCCGCGAGGAACGGGAGGAGATCCTGTCCGAGATCCGGAGCCATATCCTGGAGAAGGCCGAGCAGGAATTCGGCGAAGTCACGGAATCCTCGCTCGATAAGGTCCTTGCGGCTTACGGCCCGGCCCGCCGGGTGGCCGAGAAATACCTCGACGGACGCGAGATCATCGCGCCCGCCTACAGGCGATATCTCTTTCGCTACACGACGCTTCTGTTCGCCGTCCACTGCCTCTTCAGCGTCGCTGCCGTTGTCTTCAAGGAGAGCTTCATCTTTTTCCCCGTGCTCTATGTGCCCTCCATGGGCCCCTTCGATCTCCTATTCTACCTGCCGACAGCTTTCCTTTTCGACCTCGGGGTCGTGACCTTGGTCCTCTACCTCATCACCCAGAGCAAGAAAGAGGTCCGGCTGCCCTGGCCAAAGGTCAGTATCGACCTCGACGAGGTCCGGCCGCCGAGCGCGACAGTGGGAAGAATCTTCGGCCTCTTGGCCATGATCATCGTCACAGGTCTAGCGCTCTATTTATACCTCCGGTATGGAGCCATCTTTTTCACTACCTTCGGCTCCGCCTCACGCCAGCCGCTTCTCATTCCCGAGGCCGGCCAATGGTATTCCCTCCTTCTCATCGGGCTACTTGCGATCAGCACGATCGGCCTGGCCGTCAAGCTCGTCAAGTTCTCTCCCTGGGTCGATGCCGTCAAGAGCGTCCTTTCCCTCGTCCTCGTCGGGCTCGCCTTCCGCTATCCTTTCGATACCGCTATAGCCGTGCCGCTGCCCGAGGCCGTCCTCCGCACGACCAAGTACACGGTGATCGTCAGCCTGCTCGTCCTCTCCATTTTTTTCGCTGCCGACCTGGTCAAGGCGCTCGTCCGGATCGGCCGCAAACGCCTGGCGAAATGAGGGGATCGGCTCACCAGGTCAGAAAAGCCGTCAAAGGCAGGGTGCCGTTCTGTCAACACAACAGGACGACTAGTGTCCTTCCCATTCTGAGAACCAAAGGGCTTCTTCAAAGTCAGAAGCATAATAAACACTGCGGATCGCTTTTATCCCGGCCCGAGGTTTGCGCGCTATGAGCCACGGGCTGTAGTGGCTCTGCGTCTTATATGCGGTGACCATCTCGAAACCGCAATCGAACAACCGGCGAATCAAGTAGCGTGTCCCCAGACCTTTTTCAATGGTGCCGTGTTCTTGCATGGCCTGAAGAGCAGGCTCGTGGGTCATGATGCCTGTGCGGTCTTCATCAGGATAAGCTTGTTCACATAGAATGACCTTCCCCCCTGGCCGGAGCGCACCTTCGGCGCATACGAGGGCGGAACGTTCTCTCAGGCAGTGGTGCAAAGAATCAAAGATAACGATGGCGTCGAAGAGCCGATCGACCGTGAAGTTTTGCATATCAGCACTAATAAACTCCACAGGGATGCCTATCGTTTTGGCATTGTGCCGCCCTATTTCGAGGGCCGCTGCGTTTATATCCAAGCCTGTCACCTCGAATCCACATCGCGCCAGCATTATCGAAGTCCAGCCGCAGCCACAACCCAGATCGAGCACCGACGCTCCGGACCTCAAATGCAGGAGCTTTATCATCGTGCCGGCTGCGATCAACAGGTCTCCGCTTAAGCCTCCCGGATCGCTGAAAGGCTTGTTGGCTTCATACACATGATTGACGGGATAGGCTTTTTCTGCTGCGGCGTCATAGTCTCGCTTGGTTAAGGCCTTGAACATCATCAATTGTTCTCGCGCTAGAGTCTCCGAATCCGCCAAGGAAATTTCGGAAATCCCGGTATCATCATAGAGGAGTTCAACGGAACTCCGGAAAATTCCCAGCTTTAGATGAGTTCCCCTGCAGATATCGATAATTCGCCGGACGTCGGAAGGGGCAAGATCAGGGTTTGTAATGATCGCCTCGTCGACATGCAATGTCTTGACGATTTCTGGAATCTGGGTTGTATTTCCCAAAACTCTAGTGCCGCGGATCACGGAATTTAATTCTTTCGGGTCGTCATCGACGAATCCCACTACTCGAATGGCTGCGTATCTTCTCCGATTCAACTCCTTCAAAATACTGTTTCCTACTTCGCCGGATCCAATCAAGAGAATATTCTGACTTGGCGACTTCCCCCTGGCGGTGAATTCGTAGGCCAGCCTGTCGGCGACCCGAACCACGGCAGTTCCGATGAAAGTCAACAAAAATTCCAGGCCAATGATGGCTAATGGGATTCGGAGCCAGGGCAGTTGCGGAGGAAGGAAAATTCTTCCCAGGAGCAAGACAATTGTTACGGGGATAACCGCCTTGAGCAGCGCGATGGCATCATTGATAGAAAAGAATTTCCAGGCGATCGAATAAACGGAAATTAGGTGAAAGCACAGTATCCTGACAAGGGCAACGAAGGGAATAAGAAGATAGAGACGTTTGAGATTGACCGGATCGGGAATTCCCTTGAAGACGATGAAAGATGCCAGAATAAAGGAACCAAGAAAAATCGAGATATCTATGAGAAACTTGGATATCTTGGTGAAAACGTGTTTATTCATGTTCACACGATTGAGTACCAGGATATCCTTCCAAGCTGTCCAGGGCGGATGAACACATCAGTCTCAGCTTTCCCCGCCGGCGCTCGAGAGGGAGCATAAATCACCCCTCCATAGGTGTCAAGGATGACCGGGAGGCGGTCGGGGTGTCAACCGAGAGTGATAGATAATAGTAGGGAAACTTTCGAGCCGCTCGATTTGTGTCCGGGTCAAGGCTGTATATAATAAGACCTGCTTTCAAGCATGTTAGCTATGAGCAAAAAGACGGTCATAATCTTTATGGAACTGGCCGTCGTATTGATCGGGGGCTGCTGCAGAAAAACCGTCAGGTTCGGCGTCGTCGCCGACGTTCAGCACTACTCTGGAATGAATTAAGGTGACAGTTACCTTAATCCAAAGGGCAAGCTGAACTATCTAGCTGATAACTCAATTATACAGTGGCGTGATTCTCTGCTTGTGCCTCTTTTAGTCCCTTTCTTATGACCTTACTTCTTGACGGCTTTCGCCGGTGGAATGAAATTCTCCAAAACCCAAACCTCGTCTCTGTCCTTGACCTCGGTGAAGGCGATGTGCCGTCCGTCCGGATGGAGGCAAATATCTCTCATCCCGTCCGCGGCCAGCTCCAGCCTGCGGGGTTCGCCGCCCTGGACAGGGATTAGCCAGAGCTCGCTTTTCCGGCCATGGAGGCTGGGCTGCTTGATGAAGAGAAGGCTCGAGCCGTCGGGCGTCCAGGCAACCGGAGCCTCGCAGAAAGGCATCTCCACTCCGCGCAGAACATCAAGCGCCTCTCCTCCTACAGCATTAATGACCTTGAGGACCTTCGATCGGCTCTCCATGTCCTCGGCCATCACAAAGGCCAATTGGCCCTCGTCCGGGGAGAGAGTCAGGCGACTGACAAAATGCGCGGGATCGGTGAAGCAATAAAGCTCCTTATTCTGGCTGGTCTCGAGGTCCCGCAGCAAAACACAATATTTCTTGGGCTCTTTGATCCACCCTTGGTAAATGATGGCCTTGCCGTCGCTGGACGCGGCGGGCAGATAGCCAAAGTGCCCGGGGGGTCTGGGAACGGCGACGAAGTCGCCTGTTTGGACATCGATGCGGAAAAGGCCAATCCCATCTGTGGGATGGTTTGCCATGCCGAGCAAGGAGCGGCCATCCGGCGACCAGCGAGCAGAAGGTACTCGGTCGAGCTTGGAGGCCAGTTCACGCACCTCTCCGCTTTCGGTGGAGCGGACACAAAGCGCCCTGGCTCCCCACGCTCCCGCGCCTCTCTTCGAAAGGAATAGCAACTGCCGGCCGTCCGGCGACCAATCGGGTTTGCTGTTGGAACCCACGAAACGCTGGGTGGCAGCGCGCGGCGCAGAAATGATCTTGCCTGTCGCAAGATCAAGTTCGGCGATGTACACGTCGCTCATTTCCGTATGCACGCCGTAGTAGTACAAACCGTTTCGGGTGAATCCCATTGCGTTAAGGTCTTTTCCCAGATCAGGCTTGATCAGTTCGGGAGTTCCCTGGGGCTGGCCCTCGGCAACTTGGATCCACCAGGCGCCCATGGTCCCGGTACGGTTGCTGAAGAACAGCACCCTTTTTCCGTCCGGCGTCCAGTCGGGATAGACATCATTGGCCGGGTGCTGGACGAGCGGGATCTCGCGTCCCCCGTCCAAGGCAAGAACGAAGATGTCGTACTCCCCGGATTCAGGGGCCTGCTGAAGAGCGTAGGCGATGTAACGACCATCTGGAGAGAACCGAGGGCGCGCCAGTCCGCGTTCACCGGAGTTTTTCAGCAGGCGCACGGAAGCGTCCCGCGAGGAAACCAGGGCGATTTGGCGGGTCCTATCCTTCCGTTCAAGAATGGTCAGAATATTCTTCCCGTCAGGGGACCAATCGGTGGGATACGCATCCACCTCGGCATTGCTGTAAAGAACGCGAGGCTCGGCGCCGTCCACGCCGACAACGCGCACTTCATCACGCCCATCGTTATACCAGCCGTAGGCCACCTGCTTGCCGTCAGGGGACGGCACCGATTGATAGGCAGTCTGGTGAGGACTTTGGTGTTTGGTGAGCTGGCGGATCTTCCCTGTGGCGAGGTCACGGATCGCCAGGTCATCGCTCGCGCTCCGGAAAGTCAGGTAGGCGCCGTCGCTGGAAGGCGCGCCCAGGCCTCCATACCAAGGCCCGGCCCAGACCTGGCGGACCGTGACGCCCGCCGCCGAGGCCGGCTCATGGCCCAGCGCAGCCAGCCTCGCCTGGGCAGTCGCCACCGTTTCTTTCTGATCGGAAAACTCGTGCACCACCCGCTCGTAGGCCTTCCTCGCCTCGGCACTCCCCAGCTTCTCGTAGCACTGACCCATGCGGACCAGGGCTTTCGCCGCTACCATGTGGTCGATGCCATCGGCGATCTTCTGATACAGTCCGATCGCGCCCTTCAGATCGCCCTCAACCGTCTCTTTGTTGATGGCCGCTTGAAGCTGCGCCTCAGCGCGAGGATCCTTCTGGGTATCTTTCTGTGCGGCCCCGAGCGCCAGCGCGAGCGCCGCGCTGATGACCAAAGCGATCCAAGTGTTTGTTCGCATCGTTTTTACCTCCGCGAACAATATAGGATTTCAATGTCCGATCGGTATCGGCCTCTGGTCAGATTTCGGTCAGAATTCACCATCAGGCGTCGAACCTATAGCCCATCCCACGCACGCTGACTAGATGACGCGGTTCCTGCGGATCGGGTTCGATCTTGCGCCGCAGGTTCATGATGTGATTATCGATGACCCGGTCGGTCGGGCAGCTGTCAGGCCGCCAGACCAGGTCGAGCAACTGGGAACGGGTCAGGATCCTCCCCTGCCGGCGCACGAAAGTGGTCAGGAGCTTGAACTCCAGCGGTGTCGTCTCCATCGGTTCGCCGCCGCGCCGCACTTCGCCGCGCCCGAAATCAACTTCCACATCCTCAAAGCGGAAAATATCCTGCGCCTCGGGAGCGCTCCGCCGGAGCATCGCTTTGACCCGGGCGCGGAGCTCGAGCGCGCTGAAGGGCTTGGTGACGTAATCGTCGGCGCCCAGCTCCAGCCCCAGCACTTTTTCCGCTTCCAGGGCCTTGGCGGTCAGCATGAGGATGGGCGTGCGATCGCCCGTATGCCTCAACTCCCGGCAAACCGCGTACCCGTCCTTCTTCGGCAGCATGATATCGAGCAGGATCAAGTCGAATCCTCCCCCGCGGGCTCGTTCAAGCCCCGAGAGGCCGTCCTTGGCCACTTCGACATCGTGCCCTTCGAGCGCGAGGTCGTTCTTCACCCCGAGCGCGATGCCGGGATCGTCCTCGATAATCAAGATCTTTGCCATTTCAACTCGCTCCCGGAAGCAACAGCGTAAAGGTGCTTCCTCGGCCGGGTTCACTCTCCAGCCGGACTTCGCCGCCGTGGGCCGCCATAATGCGATGGACCATCGCTAAGCCGACTCCTGTGCCTTCAATTCCGCCCTGCCTGGCTGCCTCACCGCGGGTGAACTTTTCAAAAATACGCTTCTGCTCGGCGGCGGGGATACCCAAGCCGCCATCGCGCACGCGGATGGAGGCCCGGCCGTCCTCCTTCAAAACGTCGACCCAGACATGACGGCATTCGGGCGAGTACTTGACCGCGTTGTCCAGCAGGTTCCAGACGGCGCTGCCCAGGGCCGTGCGGTCCGCGTTCACCAGCGGCGTGTCGTTGGCGGCCGTCACCTCGATCTGATAGCCGGAGGCCTCCACCTCGTGTTGGAATTCATTGGACAGCTCGCGCACGAGTTCGGCCGGATCGATAGTTTCGAAGCGGTACTGCATCGCGCCGGCCTCCATCCGGCCGAAGTTGAGCAGGCCCTCCACGAGCCGCCGCAGCCTCCGGCTCTCCCGCACCAGCACGCCATAATATTCGTTGCGGTCCGCGTCGCCGGCGACTCGCCCCGAAGCTAGCAGGTCCGACAGGAGGCAGAGCGAGGAGAGCGGCGTGCGGAATTCATGCGAAACCGAGGACACGAATTCCGACTGCAAACGGCTGACCGCCATTTCCCGGGTCACGGCGCGCCCGACGAGGTAGGCGCCGGCAAGGATCAATGCGGATATCAGTCCCAGGGCGGCGACCAGAATGCGGCTCCGCGTGCGTGTGGGTGCGAGCACGGTGTCGGGATCGACGGTCACCGCGTGGACGTTCCACGGCAGTTGCGTTTCCGAGGCCAGCCGCACCGTCTGGCGCGGCGAACCGGCCTCTTGGCGACCGAGCACCGGACGGCCTTCCGCATCCGTCAGGATGATGGCGATCCCCTGCTTTGCGAAACTGGAACCGCGGCTCTCGTCCAACTGGGCTTTCAGCCATTGAGGGCCGAGAAGCAGCAGCGTCATGCTATCGTTGGCCTGACGCCAGACGGCCAGCAGGGGCTGATTCGACTCCCGCAGAATCCGATTTCCGGCGGCCGGCAAATCTCCGCGCCACTCCTGATAGAGGGCGTCCGCAGCGGAGGCAAGGGCCAGGCTCTCCACGGCATCCGGGGGCTTCTCGGCCGGCCCCAGAATCCGCTGGGCCTCCCCGGCATAGAATTCATAAGCACCCCGCGTCAGGAGCCAGCGGCGTTCCCGCAACCCCTCTTGAAGGAGTGTGGCTTCCTGCCTGGCTGCCTCGACTCTGTCAGCCTGTTCGAAGACGCGGAGACGCGCCTGGAGAGCGATAAGCTCCGGGGGCAACATCTCGATCTGCGCGGCTTTGACGGTCGCCAATTCCCCGTAGGCGGCCAGGGCTTCGTCCCAACGTCCCAGCTTGCGGTAATTCCGGGCCATTCGCACGAGCGCCGCGGCACGGATCTGCGGATCGGGCGAGCGTGCCGGCTCCCGCAAGGCCTCGACTGCCTTGGCGCTGTCCAGCTGCCGGAATTCGAGTCTCTCCGCTTCGGCGAAAAGGGAGGTGGGCGGCCCGGGCTTCCTGGGCACAGCGGGAAAGAAGGGCAGCCTCCGCTCGGGGAAGGATTCCGCAGCGTCCGGCTGGAACAGGATGAGCGCGCAGTCGTCCGTGAGAGTCCCGGCATCGGCGGCTGCCTGTCTTCGGCGTTCGACCGGGGCGAGCGAGGCCAGGTGGGTCATCTGTTCTTCGATCCGGGAGAGCGACTTCTGAAGAGCGACGGCGGCGAGTTCGGTGGCGCTTTCACGGCGTTCTTGGAGACGCTGCGCGGCCAGTTCTCGGTCTTGGCGCACCAGCTTCCAACCTAGCCAGAGCATGACTCCCGCGAGTGCCACGGCAACCGCCAGGAAGGAAAACAACAGGCGACGCGGAGGTCCGAACCACTGCTTCCGAGAGTTCATTTCACGGAGTTCCTTTAGCTCTGAGTATACTCCCCGGCTATCTGAAGCGTGTCGCGGCTTTGTCAGGATTCGGTCAGAAGATGCGGAAATCGATCCTCGCCCATCACGCGCTCATGATATTCCCCGCCCCGGATAGGTGTCAAGAACTCGAAATCCCGGCAGCGCGGCGCTTCCAAGAGCGTGAAGCGGTGTCACTAGTTATCATAGGCAACAGAGTGTGGCAAAGCGCGAGGCAGGCGCCGCTATTCGACACCTGCCTCGCCTTCTGTCGCCGTTTCTGCCGGCTACTTGGCAGCTTTCGCGGGCGGCAGGAAGTTCTCCATCACCCAGACCTCCAGGTTGGCTTTGAAATCAGTGGTTGCCAGCCGGCGGCCGTCCGGGTGCGGCCGCAGCCCCCCGATCTGACGGCCGACAGTCAACCCCAGCCGCTGCGGTTCTCCGCCATCGGCGGCGACCCGCCATAGCCGCCATCTCAGATTTTGGTAGGGGACCTTCGCCTCTCCTTTGACGACTTTCAGGAAGGCGACATAGCGGCCGTCCGGCGTCCACCACGGCGAACCCCAGAAGGGGACTTCCTTCTCGCCGTCGACCCTGAGCAACTCCCGGAGATCTCCGCCGGAAACCGGCATAACGAACAGAATCTGAGTCCCCTTCTCGTTTATGCCGATCACAAGTCGCCGGCCATCCGGCGACAGCGCGCCCGTGTAAAGGCCTGGTTTCTCGATGACGTCAGTCTCCTGGCCGGAAGTCAGGTCGCGGGCCACGACGCGCCACGCGTTCGAACCCGGGAGAGAAGACCAAGTGAGGTAGAAAACAGTATTGCCGTCGGGAGAGAAATGGAATTTCGGAAAGCCGATGCCGGCCGGAAGCGGCATCAGATTGGTGACATGCCCGGTTTGGACATCGATGCGCACCAGGCTCCTGCCTTTGCCGGGCTCGAATGCCGGGACCGCGATGCCTTTTCCATCCGGGAGCCAGCGGAGGGCATCGCCCAGCCCGATCGTCCTCTCGCCAACCTCGAACTCTCGCTCATCTCCCGTATCCAGGGAGCGGACGATCACGGTGCGGTTCGGCTCGCGGGCCAGAATGTAGGCGAGGAAATGCCCATCGGGAGACCAGGCTGGAGCCCAGGTGTTGCCGCGCTGGGAGCCCGACTGCGGCGGCGAGACCACGTTCCCGCTGATCGGGTCGACTTCAACGATCTTGAAGTCCCCGACGTTGTTGTTGACCATGTAGTAGAAGGCACCCGTGCGGGTGAACCCCATGGGCCTGAAGCCGATGTTCTTCTTGACGAACATCGGTTCACCCAACGCCTTACCGTCGGCCACCACGACGAGCCATGCATCGGGCGATCCCGAACGCTCGCTGGAAAACAGGATGTGTTTCCCGTCAGGAGCCCAGCCCATGATGCTGTGGTTCGACCGATCGGGGATGAGTGGAGATTCACCTCCCGTCTGAAGGTCGAACAGCGAGAACCCCTCCCTGGTCGCCCAGGCGATGTACCGTCCGTCAGGCGAGAACACCCCGCCCGGCGACGCGTTCTTCCCCACCGCCTTCAGCAGCTTCGCCGAGCCGTCAGCGACGGTCACGAGCATCATATCGCGCGTCCCGTCGGTCTTCTGGATCTCGGCAAGCAGGTGTTTGCTGTCGGGGGACCATGCCAACGGGACCTGGCGGAGGACTCCATCTCCACCGTCCCTTAGGACCCGCGGCTTCGAACCGTCGAGCCCGACGACGCGGAGGTCGTAGGTCGCGCCCTCCCAAGCGTACGCGACACTCTTGCCATCGGGTGAAGGCACGGATTCACCGGCTCCACCTCCGTCCTTAGTCCGGCTGCCCTCGTCAGTTATCCGCCGTTCCTGGCCGGTGGCGAGGTCGCGGATGGCGACATCGACATCGTTCGAGTCGGTGCATGACAGGAAGCGGCCGTCGAACGACACCTGGCCCGACACATATCCTTTCAAAACCCTTCTCACGGTCAGCGTCGGACTGCCCTGCGCCCCTGCACCCCCCACTAGCGCAGCCAGCTTCGAGCGAGCTTCGGCAGCCAGCGCGGCCTGATCGCTGTACTCGCGTACCACCCGCTCGTACGCCTTCCGCGCCTCCTGCGTGTCCGCTTCGCCCAGCTTCTCGTGGCACTGGCCCATCCGCAGCAGGGCGGTCGCGATCGTGGAGCGGGCAGCGCCGGGAAGCGCAGCAATCTTCTTGTACTGCTCGATGGCGCTCCTCAGGTTGCCATCGACGGTTTCTGTTTTGATGGCGGCCTTGAGGGCCAACTCAGCCTGGTCGTCCTTCTGGCCCGCGACAAGC
Source organism: uncultured Eubacteriales bacterium (assembly GCA_964408495.1). GTDB lineage: Bacteria > Acidobacteriota > Aminicenantia > Aminicenantales > UBA8522 > UBA8522. Next base: position 2,970 of record CAYOZW010000005.1, on the reverse strand, counting down.
AAAGCGGACAGGAATACGGCGACGAGCGCCGTAGCAATCAAACCGATGTTCCGGGTTTTCATGGTTTCGCCTCCTGCCCTCAATATAGGGCCTCCCTGTCCCCGGGCAATCACCAAACTGTCACGGTTGTGTCAGGCTTCAGCCATCAAATCGATACCCGACACCGCGCACGTTGTGCAGATAGCGCGGCTTCGCCGGCTTGGGTTCGATCTTCTTGCGAAGGTTGACGATCTGGTTATCCACCGCGCGGTCGGTGATGAAAACCCCCGGACCCCAGGCAAGGTCGAGAAGCTGAGCTCGCGTCAGCACCCGTCCCCGCCGGCGGATCAAGGCGGCGAGCAGTTTGAACTCCGTCGGTGTTATCTTGAGAACCCGGCCGCCGCGCCGGACCTCGTAGCGCGCGAAATCCACCTCGACGTCGCCGAACCGGAAGACCTCGGAAACTTCATCAGTGGCCCGGCGCAAGAGAGCCTTGATGCGCGCCCGCAGCTCCCGCGGGCTGTATGGTTTGGTGACGTAGTCGTCGGCCCCCAACTCGAGGCCCAGGATCTTTTCCGCTTCCTGCGTCCTGGCCGTGAGCATCAGGATCGGCGTCCGAACACGGGCCCGCCTGAGGTCGCGGCAGACCTCATAGCCGTCCTTGCGGGGCAGCATGACGTCCAACAGGATCAAGTCGAAAGCCGCCTCAAGGGCCCGGCCGCAGGCGCGGTCGCCATCGCAAACGATCTCCACATCATGGCCCTCTTTCTTGAGGTCGTCCTCGAGGGCCAGGGCGATATTGGCTTCGTCTTCCACTATGAGGATACGCGCCATCGTTTTCATACCTCCCCTGGCAATAATATCGTGAAGGTCGTTCCTTCCCCAGGCCGACTTTCGACCCGGACTTCGCCGCCATGGGCGCGAACCGTGTGCCGGACCGTGGCCAGGCCGATACCGGTTCCTTTGACATTCGATGCCCGGGCCGAGGCCCCGCGCACGAACTTCTTAAAGATCTCCTTTTGTTCCTCGGCGGGGATGCCCGGACCTTGATCGCGAACACGGAGGGCGACATGTTTTCCTTCGCGCGCCAGGTCAACCCGGATCGCCGGCCGGCCGGGCGAGTATTTCACCGCGTTGTCCAGAAGGTTCCACAAAGCCCGGCTAAGAGCCTCCCGGTCCACTCGAAGCCGAGGCAGGCTGGGATCCGTCCGCAGTTCAATGCGATGGTCGCTGGAAGCGGACTCTTTCCGGAACTCGGCCACGATATCCCCCGCCAGGTCGGCGAGGTTGACCGGCTCGAATCGGTAGTCGAACGCGCCGGCTTCCATGCGCCCGAAATTCAAGAGGCTCTCGACCAGGCGGTGAAGCCGCATGGTCTCGTGCGCCAATGCGGCATAGTATTGCCGGAGGCGGCCCTCGTCCGAGACGATGCCTCGGTCGAGCGAATCGGTCAGATGGAGCATCGAAGTCAGAGGGGTGCGAAACTCGTGCGAGACCGCCGAGATAAAATCGGACTGCAGCCGGGAGACCGCCAATTCGCGCGACACGGCGCGCGCAGTAAAGTACCCGCCGACGAGCACGATGATGCCCATCATCGCCAACCCCCCCAGCAGGAGCCGCCGGCGCCCGGCCCGCTGGGCCAGATCGGCCGCAGGGTCGGCGCTGGCGATCCGTAGAGTCCAGGGCAATCGCGTATCGGCTGACGTGCGCAGGGCCTGCTGCGGACTGGTCGGAGGGAAGGGCTGAAGCACATTGTGGGAATCAGAATCCACGAGCGAGACGGTGACGCCGAGATTCCGCCAAGTATGGCCCCATCGGGATTCCAGATATCGCGGGCCCGCTGCCAAGGCCACGAGCTTTTCCGGAGAGCTGTCCCAGAGCAAGAGAACCGATTGGCTATGCACCCAAAGAGTGCGACGGCCGCGCGCGCTCCCTCCCCGCTGCCTGAGTTCTTGCCATTGCTCCCAGAGGGATCCCACGGCAGCAGCCAGGGCAAGAGCGGCCTGGCGTTCGGCTGGGGTATCGGGCTCGAGGGTCAACCAGCGTTGGACTTCTTGCGAGTGGAAGAGATAGGAAACCCGGTCCAATGGCCAGCGCCCCTTCTGAAGGTCGGCGTCCAAAGAACTGGCCTCGCGCTGTAATTCCGAAAACTGATCGAGCTCCTTAAGAAGCTCGCAACGCGCCTGCCGGGCGAGAAGTTCGGCCGGATCTCCGCCCACGGGGATTGATCCGAGCCCGGCAAGGTCTTCGTAGACCGTAAGCGCGTCATGGATCCGGTTGTTCTTGCGCAGATTTCGCGCCAGACGCAGCAGCGCCCCCGCCCGGATCAAAGGGTCCTTCGAGCGCGCCAACGCGCGGAATGCGGCAATCGCCCCGACATAGTCCTGCTGCCGGAACTCGAGAGTCTCACCCGCATCGAACACGGTCGTCGGCGATTCCCGAACCTGAGGGGAAAAAGGGTAATAGAGCAAACGCCCGGCGGGATGGGTCTCGACCTTCCCTGGGTTGAAGGCAACAGATAAAGCATGTTCACCGGGGTCGGAAAGGACCGGAAGACGATTCTCCAATTCCGAAAGGCCCAGCTCTAGGGAGGTGACGATCAGGTCCGCCGCGTGTTCGAGCCGTTCCTGGATACGCTGTTTCTCCAACGCCCGGTCTTGCTGCAGCAGCCGCCAGCTCAGCCAAGCCAGAGCAGATACCGAAACGGCCGATACCGCCAGAAGCAGCAGAAGAACATTGCGCGGCGGCCTCAACCTGGAGGGATGCATCCTGATCTCCCCGGACTATCGAGGTTCAATTATATCCACGAGCGCCGCAATTGTCATTCGGCCTCGTGGATCTCATGCCGTTTGTTAGCATCGAGTCCGCTGAACTCCTGAACCTTGTTTCCAATCCAGCGGACTTCCACATCGACCTTTCCTGCATAATCGCCAAGTCCGACATGGACAACCTGATCATCACAGGATGAGTACCCCCGCATGCCGGCGACTT
>CAYOZW010000004.1:24648-42560 GCA_964408495.1 uncultured Eubacteriales bacterium | reverse complement strand
CAGCCGCTCGGCACCTTAAACGGCCGCGGCCGCTCAGGCTCGGTTTTGCGCAGGACGATGATGCCGCTGCATACAAGGATGAAGGCGAACAATGTTCCGATGTTGGTCAGGTCCACCATTTCGTCGATGCTGGCCACCGCGGCAAACGTCGCCACGAACACTCCGGTCAGGATCGTGGCCACGTAGGGCGTGCGGAAGCGCTTGTGGACTTTGCTAAAGGTCTTGGGCAAAAGCCCGTCGCGGGACATGCTGAAGAAGATCCGAGGCTGGCCGAGCTGGAAGATCAGGAGGACGGCCGTGTGGGCGATGACCGAACCGAAGGCGACGATACCAACCGCCCACCCCAGGTTGGGCGCGGCGTGCTGCAGGGCCATGGTCAGGGGTTCGGCTTGCTCGGTGGCCAGCTTCATCTGGAGATCGGGATGGGATATCAGGCCGGTGAATACGGCCGAGACGACGATGTAAAAAACGGTACAAATGATCAGGGAGCCGATGATGCCGATGGGCAGGTCGCGTTTGGGATTCCGTGTCTCCTCGGCCACGGTGGAAACGGCGTCGAACCCGATATAGGCGAAGAAGACAATGGCCGCTCCGGCGCTGATACCCGCCCAGCCGTTTGGAGCGAAGGGCGTCCAGTTGGCCGGTTTGACCCAAAAGAAGCCGATGATGATGAAGAACGTCAGGACGATAATTTTAATCCCGACCATGATGGCATTGAACCGGGCGCTCTCCCTGATACCCCAGACGAGGACGATGGTGATGAAGGTGACGATGCCCACAGCCAGGAGGTTGAAGATGATGGGCACGCCGAAGATGTGGGGCGCGTCGCGGTAGACGATTTTGATCCCGTTCGAGTCGACGATCTTGGCCGCTGTCCGATAGTCCATCGACAGCCAGTCGGGGACATTGATCCCGAAGCCCTTGATGAACGTCTTGAAATAATTCGCCCAGGAGATGGCCACGGCGATATTGCCTACGGCATATTCGATGATCAGATCCCAGCCGATGATCCAGGCCACGATCTCGCCCAGGGTGGCATAGGAGTAGGTGTAGGCCGACCCGGAGATGGGCACGATCGAAGTGAACTCAGCGTAGCACAAGGCGGTGAAGCTGCAGACGATGGCGGTGATGACAAAAGAGACCATCAGGGCCGGCCCGGCACCCGGACGGTACATATCCCCGGCTGCTGCCGTGCCGATCGTGGCGAAAATTCCAGCGCCGATGATGGCCCCGATGCCGAACAGAATCAGCTGGAAAGGGCCCAGGACACGTTTGAGCTGGTACTCGGGAGCCTCGGCATCCGCCAGGCACTGGTCGAGAGTCTTGGTTCGAAAGACCCTGCTCCGGGAAAAGATCTTGGGTTTCGGGACGTATTCTCCGAGCTTCTTTTTCATCGTCTCTCCCTGCCAGGAATATCCGGGATACGGGTTCTCTCGGCTAGGGCCCGCCAAGTCTAGGTGCTATATGATAACAAAAAGAAAAAAAATGACAATTCTTTTCATTGGAGAACTTTGGACCACTGCACCCCGGAGGAAATTGCCCGGGCCGCACTTTTCCTGGACTCCGACGATTCCTCTTTCGTGCCCGGCGCCGTCCTGGCCGTCGATGGGGACGGCACCGCCGACTGACCGTCGACTTGTTTAGGCCCAGACCGTCGCTGGACCCCCATAGGTGACACCCTAGTCTATAGCTGCAAAAGAGGCTATAATCTTTGAGGGAGAGAAGAAATGATCGGGGTGATGTCGGATTCACATGACAACGTAACTATGGTCCGCAAAGCCGTCGCGCTTTTCAAGGACGCCGGGTGCGATCTGGTCCTCCACGCGGGTGATGTGGTGGCGCCGTTTGCGGCCCGGGAGCTCGCCGACCTGGAGTGCCCTGTCAAGGCGGTTTTCGGCAATTGCGACGGCGAAAAGCAGGGCCTGGAGATGGCCTTGGAAAAGATCGGCGAGATCAAAGAGGCGCCGTTTGTCCTCAGCTATAGAGGCCGGCAGATTCTCCTCGTTCATTACCATTTTTCAGTGGCGACATACGCGGCGCAGGGAAAATATGACGTGATCATCTTCGGCCATACCCATAAGCCGGCGGTGCAGAAGGAAGGGAAGACACTCCTACTCAATCCGGGCGAGACGGGCGGCTGGCTCACCGGAAAATCGACCGCGGCCCTTCTTGACCCCGAAAGGCTCGAGGCCGAGATCATCGCTCTATGAGACAAAAAATGCCTCATCAAATCGATCGGCGCCAGAAACCGGCCTGGAAACAGGTTCGCCGACCGCTTCCCCCGCCAGGCAAGCCCCACTCGACCAAAAAGGGGAAAAAAGGCTACGACCGGAAGGACCAGGCTTGGAAGAAGGAAGCCGAAGGAAAATAACCCGCGCCTTTTCTTGATTGGCTTGGGGCCGGGAATCCGATGGTCTTAACTCATTCTTCATTGAGCCTTCTCAGTCTCTGTCGTTTGATTTAATGCAACCCCCTGTATTATACTAACGGTTCATTTTTTGAAGGAGCAGTCTGTCCCAAGGCACAGTCAGCCCGGTCTGATAAGGAGCAATTTTTATGAAAAAAGTTGTCATCATGGGCGCCGCAGGAAGGGACTTCCATAATTTCAACGTTTACTTCCGGGACAACGCCGCCAGCCGAGTGGTCGCCTTCACGGCCACCCAGATCCCGGACATCGAAGGCCGCAAGTACCCGGCCGCGCTGGCGGGAAAGCTCTATCCTAAAGGTATCCCCATCTACGCTGAAGCGGACCTCCCCGACATCATCAGGAAATTCAAGGTCGATGACGTCCACTTTGCCTACAGCGACGTCTCTCATGAATATGTGATGAACAAGGCCTCCCAGGTCCAGGCCGCCGGGGCCAGCTTCGTTCTCCTCGGCCCCGACGATACCATGATCAAGAGCCGGAGGCCGGTCGTTTCCGTCTGCGCCGTTCGGACCGGGTCCGGCAAGAGCCAGACAAGCCGGAAGGCCGCCCTTCTCCTCAAGGACAAGGGCCGGAAGGTGGCCGTCATCCGCCACCCCATGCCCTATGGAGACCTGGTCAAACAAAAAGTGCAGCGTTTCGCCGCCTATTCCGACCTGGACAAACACCACTGCACCATCGAAGAACGCGAGGAGTATGAGCCCCACATCGACAAAGGGATCATCGTCTTCGCGGGAGTCGATTATGGCGCCATCCTGAAACAGGCCGAGAAAGAGGCCGACGTCATCCTCTGGGACGGCGGCAACAACGATTTCTCTTTTTACAGGTCCGACCTCGAGATCGTGGTCGCAGACCCCCACCGCGCCGGCCACGAGCTGCGCTACTATCCGGGCGAAACCAACTTCCGCCGGGCCGGGGTCATCATCATCAACAAGATGGACACGGCTAGCAAGGACCAGGTCGACATCGTCCTGAGGAACATCAAGAAGGTTAATCCCAAGGCTTCGGTTATCCGGGCGAACTCGGTCATCACGGTCGAGAACGGCCGGGCCATCGCCGGAAAGCGCGTCCTGGTCATCGAGGACGGCCCGACCGTGACCCACGGCGGCATGAAATTCGGCGCCGGGTTCGTGGCCGCCCAGAAATACGGAGCCGCCGAGATCGTCGACCCCCGTCCCTTCGCCGTCGGCAGCATCAAGAAGACCTTCCTGAAGTACAATCATCTCGACAAAGTTCTCCCGGCAATGGGGTACGGAGAGAAGCAAGTCCGGGAGCTGGCCGCGACCATCAACAAGATCGACTGCGACTTGGTGGTGAGCGGTACCCCGATCGACCTCAACCGGGTTCTCACCACCAACAAGAAGCTGCTCCGCGTCCGCTATGAACTCCAGGAGATCGGTTCGCCCACGCTCGAGGATGTGCTCAAGGGCTTCTAATGAAACAGAGGATCGCCCTGATCGCCTTCGGCGGCAACGCCCTGCTCCCCGATAGCCAGCGCGGCTTGCAGGAAGAGCAGATGCGGAATGCCCGGCGCGCCGCCCGCCTGATGGTCCACATCGTTCACAAGGGGTATGAACTCATCATCGTTCATGGCAACGGACCTCAGGTCGGGAACCTCCTCCTCCAGATGGAAGAGGCCGTCACCAAAGTCCCCCCGTTCAGCCTTGAAATTTGCGACGCGATGACCGAGGGAAGCATGGGGTTCATGCTGGAGAAGGCGATCGTCAACGAGCTCCGGACCCGATCGATCGACAAGGATGTGGCCACGGTCGTCACCCAGATCGTCGTGGACAGGGAAGACCCGGCCTTCGCTGAGCCGACCAAGCCGGTGGGCCCCTTCTACACGAAGTATCGGGCCCAGATCCTGGTCAGAGAGAAGAAATGGCCGATGGTCGAGGATGCCGGACGGGGCTACCGGAAGGTCGTACCCTCCCCCCGGCCCATCGATGTCGTCCCCAAATGGATCATCCGGGACCTTGTCCTGGCCGGCCGGATCGTCATCGCCGCCGGCGGAGGAGGGATCCCTGTTGTCATTGACGGCCGCGGTCTCTTCAAAGGGGTTGAGGCGGTTATCGACAAGGACTACGTGGCCAGTCTGATTGCCCGGGAGGTCAAGGTCGATCTTTTTATTATCCTGACCGGGGTCGACCGGGTTTCCCTGGATTTCGGGACGCCGCAGGAACGGCCGCTCGATGTCCTGACTGTCGCCCAGGCGCGAGAGCATCTGGACCAGGGCCAATTCCCGTGCGGGTCCATGGGCCCGAAGATCGAGGCGGCTATCGAATACATCCAGGCGGGCGGGCAGGAAGTCTTGATCACCTCTGCCCGCCATCTCAAGGCCGCCTTGCTCCGCCGGTCGGGGACGCGCATTGTGGCTGCCTAGGAGGACACCGGTGAAAAAAGACTTTATCTCCATCCACGACCTCAGCCTCTACGAGTTCCACGAGATCATGGACCTTGCGGCTAAGATAAAAGCCTCTCCCCAGCACTCTCATAAGGCTCTGAAGAACAAGGTGCTGGCGATGATCTTTCAGAAACCTTCCCTCCGCACCCGGATGACCTTTGAGGTCGGGATGCTCGAACTCGGCGGACACGCCGTCTATCTGAGCCCCGGAGACGGCCCGGTGGGCATGCGCGAGAGTTTCTATGATGTCGGCAAGAACCTGGAGCGCTGGGTCGACGGGATCATGTTCCGGACCTTTGCCCACCAGAACATCATCGACCTGGCGGCCGCCGTTAGGATTCCGGTGATCAACGCCCTATCCGACCGGCTTCATCCCTGTCAGGCCATGGCCGACTTCTTCACTCTCAAGGAGAAAGCAGGCGACCTGTCGAAGCTCAAGCTGGCCTATGTCGGCGACGGGAACAACGTCTGCCACAGTCTGATGCTGGCCGGAGCCAAAGCGGGAGTCACCCTGGCCGTGTCCACACCCTCCGGCTACCAGCCGAATCCGGAGATTATCCGGCTCGCCGAGGAGGACGGCCGGGACACCGGCTTTTCTCTGACTATGACCGACGACCCGGGCGGAGCCGTAGCCGGAGCGGACGCCGTCTACACCGATGTCTGGGCTTCTATGGGCCAGGAAGCCGAGAAAGAGGAACGGGCCCGTATCTTTTCCCTTTTCCAAGTCAACAGCAGCCTGATGGCCCAAGCCAAAAAGGGGGCCTTCTTCATGCATTGCCTCCCTGCCCACCGGGGCGATGAAGTCAGCGATGAGGTCATCGATTCCCCCGCTTCCATCGTCTTCGACCAGGCCGAGAACCGGCTTCATGTTCAAAAGGTGATTATGGTACTATTAATGGGAAAAAACGAGAAAAATGGCTAAAGAGAACAACCTCACTCAGGTCACCGCAGACAACCTCGCCTTCGTTGAGAAAGAGCTCGAACTGACCTCCCGCCCGCTCTCCCTCCGCGAGGTCACCGAGAAGCTGGCTTTCCACAAGACCGCCAGCCAGCGCGTCTCCGACGTCTTCAAATACGACGCCAACTGCAAGTATGAAGTCGGCGCCTTCATCTTCAAGGAATATGATGAGTCGCTGACGGTCAGCAGCAAGACCGTCGAACACTTCCAGGGAGCGGTCGTCCTCAAAGTCGTCAACAAGGTCTTCTATGACAGCTTCCAGTGCGAGATGCTGGAGGTGGATTACAGCGGCGGCGGCCTTTTCCGGAAGTATATCGATTACATGGCCAAGACCAAAACCCAGATTCTCCTCCCCTCCGATTGTGAGGGCAAGGGCCTTCTCCCCGAAAAAATGGAGAAAGCAGAAGATCCCCGTCTCAACGAGCTCCCGATGACCGACCGGGATCTCAAGGCCCTGGAGAAAAGGCTGCGCTCGGCCCTTGCCAAATCCGATCGCTTCTTCAATTGGAACGACTTCTGGCAGCTCACCAAGAACCAAGTCGACATCCCCGACGACAAGGTCAAAGAGGCCGCCAAACTGATCCAGGAAACCCGACTTTCCGCCCGCACGGAAGATGTGGTCAGCCGGCTCTTCGGCCTTGAAGCCTCCCACGACCTTTTCGAGATCACCTGTCTGTCGCTCGCTCACGCGCTCGAGAAAAAATACAAGAAAGAGTTCGTCTTTGTCTCGCCCCTCGGCTGGGGCCGATGGCATCTCAAGTCCATCCTGACTTCCCTCCTGGATGAGCTGCCCTTGTCCGCGGATCCGGCCAGGTTGCCGGAGACCGAGGTGACAGAGAAGCCGCAGTTGAGCACCTTTCACGAATTCCCCCTCAAGATCTATCTTACCTGGCGGGAAGTCCTATCCGGCGGGGTCCGGGTTCCCAAGAGCCTGAACAAGGAACTCTCTCCCATCCGGGAGTACACTTTTGTGGATACCGAGGAGAGCAAGAACTACACGGTCTATTACTATCCCACGCGCTCTATCTTCCTGGGCTTGAAGGATTTCTTCCTCTCCCAAAACATCCCCCAGGGCACCAGCCTGACACTAGAGAGAAAAGGCCCGGCCGAATTTACCTTCTGGCTGAAGAAATCCAAGAAGAAAATATCCGTCCCCCAGCTGGGCTATGATCCTGTCGAGGACAAGTTTTCCGACCCCGGTGTTGAGGCCTTCACCTTCGCCCTGCCAAATAAAATCATCTTCATGGAGAAAGACACCCTCGCCCAACTCCTGCTGCTGCATGATCAGAGAGAGGATAAAGACCTTCATGACTTGCTGACCATGGTCTTCAAAACCTTTGCTCTGGAATCGGACGGACATTCGCTTCATTTCCTCCGAGCTTACCACCTCGTGGATATCCTCAAGCAGACCACCCAGGAGGATGTTGAAACCATCTTGCTCAATTCAATGGAGTTCAGCGCCTCCGAAAAGAAAAAGGGAATTTTCCATTATCAGGAACCGATCCTGGAGGTCGAGGAGGTCACTCCCGAGATACCTGCCAAAGTTCCAGAAGCACCAACCTTCGAGCCGGGAGCGGAAGCTCTATCTCAAGAGGACCTCCCCACAACCGAGGCTGCGGAGGAGATCGAAGAGCCCGTTCCTCCTCTCCAGATCGCGCCCCTCCCCAAGAAGCCAAGGGCCCAAGCCCCCCCCGCTAAGCCGGCCAGGAGAAAAAAGCCCAAGATTGAAGGCGAGAGGGGACCGCGTCCGCGCAAGAGCGAGCGCCGGGTGATCGAGGAGCGCATCGAGCTGGCTGAATCGGAACAGGAGGCCTTGGCCGCCGTCAAAGAACAGGAGGAAGTCGAAGTCGAGGTCGCGGCCAAGGAAAAGAAAGAAGAGATCAAGCCGGCGGCCGCGAAGGAGATCGCCTTTGGCGGCCTGTTTGCTGAGAAACTCAAGACCGCGCTGAAAAAGAAAGACAAAGAAACAAAAGACGATAAGAAAAAATAGCCTCTGAACGTTTCGTCCCTTCATCCGGGAATTGGATATCTCCAGGCGCCTCGTGGTTGACGTCTGTTCATCGGCAATGATATGCCTTGATTGAAACGACTGGACAGCGATGGGAAGAGCATGAAAGCGACTGTCCCTTTCCAGAAATGGAGGCGGTTGACTTTTTTTGAGCGGAAGTGATATCCGTTGTCTGCATATTTCTGCTGAGAAGGAGATCCTGGGGATGAGCCCATCGTTTTGGCGAAATAAATTTGTCTTTTGGGCTTGGGCGGCGTTAGTCCCATTGGCCCTGAATCACGCCGCCTTGCCGGCTTCCGCCCGACCGCAGGCGCAGGACAAATCCGAGATCCACATGATCGGGCATGCTCATATCGACCCGGTCTGGCGCTGGACCAAGGACGAGGGCTTCGCCGAAGTCCTGGCGACATTCCGGTCGGCTGTGGCCCGGCTCAATGAATATCCGGACGCAGCTTTTATCGCCAGTTCGGCCCAGTTCTACCAGTGGGTGAAAGAGACCGACCCGGACTTATTCGAACAGATCAAAGCTTTGGTCAAGGAGGGGCGATGGAACCCGGTCGGGGGATGGTGGGTGGAGGCGGACGTCAACTGCCCGCTCGGAGAATCGCTGGTCCGGCAGGGCCTCTACGGACAGCGCTTTTTTATCGAAAACTTCGGCCGCCGAACAGAGATCGGGTTCAATCCCGATGCCTTCGGCCATCCCTGGACACTGCCCCAGATTTTAAGGGGACAGGGACTCGGCAGCTATTTTTTCATGCGCCCAGGCCCTCACGAGAAAGCAGACCTCCGGACACCGCTCTTCCTCTGGCAGGGGCCCGACGGGACAAAGACCCTTGCGGTCCAGATCCTCGGCTCCTATAACGGTTCCGAACGAAGCCTCGAAGCTCAGATCGAAAGGACCGACCGGTATTTCGTCCAGAACCAGCCTGACCAGAAAATCCGTGTTGTATTCTATGGAGTGGGGAACCACGGCGGAGGGCCGACCAAGGCGGCCATCGAAAAGGTCCGGGATCTCCAGAATGCCGACCCCAGAGTCCGGTTCTCGACCCTTGACCGCTATCTCGCAGCCATCCGGCCCGGGCTCAACGCGCTCCCGGTCGTCTACGACGAGCTTCAGCATCATGCCCGCGGCTGCTACTCCGCCTGCGCTTCCGTCAAAGCCTGGAACCGGGAGAGCGAGTGGGCCCTGCTGACGGCCGAAAAGCTGGCTTCGCTCGACACCGCGCTTTTCGAGACAGCATATCCGATGGAACCGCTCCGAAAATCCTGGGAAAAGGTGCTGTTCAACCAGTTCCACGATATTCTCTCCGGTTCGTCCATCGAGGATGCCTATAGGGATGCCCGAAATGACTACGGATATGCCCAATCCACAGCCCGCGACATCATCGCAAGATCCCTGCAAGATATCGCCAAGATGGTGAACACGGCGGCCGTCCCCAATGAGTTGTCTGCGCCGTTCCTTGTGTTCAACCCTCACGGCTGGAGAGTCAGGGAGCCGGTGGAGGTAGAGCTGGAGCGTCTGGGACGCGGGATCCCCTGTCTCTTCCGTTATGACGGCCGGAAGACCGCTTACCAGGAGGTCCGGACGGCGGGCGTCAAAGTCGGTAGCCGCATCCGCTTCGTTTTCGAAGACGAGTTTCCATCCCTGGGCTATGCACTCTATTATCTCGATTTCAGCGGGTCCGAACCTTCTGTCCCGACCCCAGCCGCAACGGCCGAAGCCCATGTCCTGGAGAACAGCCTTGTCCGTATCTCTTTCGATGAGAAGACCGGGGCTATCCGTTCCTACTTTGACAAAACGACGAACCGGGAGCTTCTTCGGACGCCTACAGCGGCCATCGTGCTCGACGATCCGGATGATACTTGGGGCCATGGGATCACCGCCTACGACCGCGAAGCCGGGAGGTTCGGCGGGGCGACTTTTCGGACTATCGAAACGGGTCCGGAGAGAGGCCGGATTCAGGTCCAAACCCAATTCGGCAAGTCATCGATTCTCCAGGACTATACGCTCTCTGCCTCCGGCGCCGAGCTCCACTGCCGCGCCACGGTGAACTGGAACGAATACTACAAGGTGTTGAAGATTGGAATCCCGACAATACTAGATAGCGGGACATTGACATACTCCATTCCTTACGGCTTCATCGAAAGGCCGATGAACGGCGAGGAGGAACCAGGCCAAACTTGGGTGGACATCAGCGGAAGCGACGACAAAGGAAAGTACGGATTCGCCCTGCTTAACGACAGCAAGTGCGGCACCAGCATCAAGGACGGGGAGATCCGGCTGACCGTCCTCCACAGTACGGCCTGGTCGCATCATGTCCCGCAGACGCTCGACGAGAGCGAGGGCTTCCGCCTCATGGACACGGGCGTCCACGAATTTTCTTATGCGCTCTTGCCGCATCAGGGCGATTGGCGGGAGGGCGACATCGCCCGGCGGGCCGAATCATTCGGGATGAAACCTCTGGTGGCCCTGACCGACAGGCATGCAGGACCATGGGAAGGCCGGAAGGAATTCATATCCGTGTCATCCTCCCATGTTTCAGTCACGGTGCTTAAAATGGCTGAAGAGGGAGAGGCACTCGCGCTCCGTCTCGTCGAGCTCGCCGGCCGGGAGGCTGCGGGAGAGGTGAGGACCGTCCTGGCGGACAAGCCAATTCCTTATAAGCTACACCCCTGCGAGATCAAGACGATCCTTCTTCCCCTCGACAAAAAAAGCCCGCCGCGCGAAGTCAACCTGATCGAGGAGCTAGATTAATCTGAGGAGGGCTTTTCGACTCACTCCCATTATTGACAAAACTCCGAGGGTGGTGATATGAATGGACGCAGAATATAAGGGCAATCCTCTTTAAAGATAAAGGGGGGAAACCCGTCCCGGCAAGCGTTTCGCTGAAAGGCGCGGCCTGATGAAATGCCCCAAGTGTCATTCTGAAAACCCCTCCGGCACCCGCTTCTGCGGCAATTGCGCATCTCCCCTGCCGCAGGACAAGGGATTCGTGCTCACCGAGACCCTTCAGGTGCCGATCAAGGACCTGACCGCCGGGACGACCTTCGCCCGGCGATATCAGATCATCGAGGACCTGGGCAAGGGTGGAATGGGCCGGGTTTACAAGGTTTTCGACCAGGAAGTCCGGGAAAAGATGGCCCTGAAGCTTCTCCATCCCGATATCGCCGCTGACGAGAAAACCATCGAGCGCTTCAGGAACGAACTGAAACTCGCCCGGGGCATCTCGCACCGGAATGTCTGCCGGATGTTCGACCTCGGCCGGGAGGAAGGGACCTATTACATCACCATGGAATATGTCCCCGGGGAGGATCTCAAGAGCCTGATCCACCGGATCGGTGCTCTGCCGGTCGGAAAGGCGGCCAGCCTCGGCATGCAGGTCTGCGAAGGCCTGTCCGAGGCCCACCACCTCGGTGTCATCCACCGCGACCTCAAGCCCCAGAACATCATGATCGACACCGACGGCAACGCCCGGATCATGGATTTCGGTATCGCCCGCTCGCTCGCAGCCAAAGGGATAACCGGCGCCGGCGTCATGATCGGGACACCGGAGTACATGTCGCCCGAGCAGGTGGATGGAAAAGAGGCCGACCAGCGCTCCGACATCTATTCCCTGGGGATCATCCTGTTTGAGATGCTGACGGGGCATCTCCCGTTCGAAGGCGACACTCCTTTAAGTATTGCCGTCAAGCAAAAGAGCGAAAATCCTGCCGATCCGAGAAGCATCAACGCCCAGATTCCGGATGAGCTCAGCCGAATTATCCTCAAGTGCCTGGAAAAGCCCAAAGAAAAGCGTTTCCAGAGCGCTGACGAGCTTCTCAGGGCGCTGGCCAAAATGGAAAAAGAACTCCCGACGACGCCGCTGCCGATCCGGAAGCCCGCTACCTCCAAGCAAATTACGGTTCGGCTGCCGTCGAAAAGGGTTTGGATCCCGGCGGCGGCGCTTCTTCTCGCCCTGGCCGCTCTTCTCGTCTGGCAGTTCATCCCGGAAAGCGAAGGCTTAAAGCGCACTGTCGCCGTCCTGGGATTTAAAAATCAGACAGGCGATCCCGCCTTCGACTACCTGCGGGAGACCATCGCCAACCTCCTCATCACCAGCTTGGAACAATCGAAACACCTGCGCGTCACGTCGTGGCAGAGATTGAAGGACCTTTTCAAGCAAGCGGGCCAGGACGAAGCCGCCCTCTATGACGAGGAGGCCGCGTTCGAAGTCTGCCGGGAGGAAGGCATCGAGGCGGTCGTCGTCGGATTTTTCAGCAAGGCCGGGGAGACCTTCGTCTCGGATGTCAAGGTGTTGGACACAACCACTCGGGAGGTCCTCAAAAGCGCCTCGGCGAGGGGCGAAGGCCTTGACAGCATCCTCCGTTCCCAGGTTGACGAGATCAGCCGCGCTGTTTCCAAAGGCATCGGACGACCCGTCCTGAAGCTCCAGACGCCGCCGCGGCCGGTCATTGACCTGACGACGGATTCCGTCGAAGCCTACAACTATTTTCTCAGGGGTCGCGACGACTACGAAAAATTTTACTACGCCGACGCCCGGAAATTCCTGGAGAAGGCCGTCTCCCTCGACCCGACCTTCGCGGTGGCTTATCTTTATCTGGCCAAGCTCGCCGCCGAACTCTACGACACCAAGGCTCAAACCGAAGCTTATGAACTGGCCAAGAAATATGCCGGGAAAGCGAGCGAGAAGGAACGCCTCTACATCGAAGCCGGATACGCCGGCGCCGTCGAACGGAACCCGAAAAAAAAGTTCCGCATCCTGCTCGAATTGACCAAGAAATATCCCCAGGAAAAGCAGTTCCACTTTGAGCTCGGATATCATTACCAAAACAGTAGTCAATATCCCGAAGCCTTCGCCGCTTACGAGAGGGCCCTGGCTCTCGACCCGAATTTCGGCTACGCCCTCAACCAAGCCGGCTATACTTATGCCGAAATCGGGGAGTTTGAAAAAGCGATCAGCTATTTCGAGCGCTACGCAGCGGCCAACCCGGGGGAGGCCAACCCCATAGATTCCATCGCCGAGCTCTACTTCCGCATGGGAAAGTTCGACTTGGCCAAGGCAAAATACCGGGAGGTCCTGGAAATCAGGCCCGATTTTATCGCGTCCTGTCATGGCCTGGCTTACATCTTTGCCATTGAGGAAAACTACGAAAAGATGCGGTATTGGCTGGAGGAGTCCATCGCCCGGGCACCCACAACCTCCGAAAATAGACACGGACGCTGGCTGAAAGGATACTACGACTATTTTCTCGGGTGTTGGGATCGAAGCGTGGCCGAATACTCGAGTTTAATAGAAGAACAGGAAAAGGGCGGCGCCTCCGCTGCCCTGGCGGTAACCAAAGAGCTATTGGGGCGCTTGCACACCGACCGGGGCGAATACGATTTAGCCCGGCAGTATTATCAAGCCGTCCATGACCTTTGGGTGAAGCGCAATCCAAATAATCAACCATATTATTCGGCGGAAACCTGTGTCCTGCTCGGCTGGGTGGACCTGAGGCAGGGGCGAATGGATTCGGCCAAGGACAGGCTCGAGGAGTTCGAATCGCTTCTTCCCAAGACTCCCCCATCGGGACGGGACTATTTGCAGCGGCAGTCTCAATTCTTGACCGCGGAGGTCTTCCTCGCTGAAAATCAGCCCGAAAAAGCGGCCGAGGCCGGCCAAAAAATTATCCCCGAGAATTTCCCGACCATGAATATCGGGAGCCTATATGGCTACAACTTCCCCTTCCTCAAAGACGTCGTTGCCCGGGCGTACTGGAAAATGGGAGACCTCAACAAGGCGATCGCCGAATATGTGCGCCTGACC
This sequence comes from uncultured Eubacteriales bacterium, assembly GCA_964408495.1. Lineage (GTDB taxonomy): Bacteria > Acidobacteriota > Aminicenantia > Aminicenantales > UBA8522 > UBA8522. The sequence continues at coordinate 28,958 of CAYOZW010000004.1, read as the reverse complement.
ACGGTCGATCTCAACAGCCGGGTCCGTTATCTCATTCATCCGCTGTATCATTACCGGTTGGGTCAAGTGTATGAGGAAAAAGGCGAAAAGGCCAAGGCGGCCGCCGAGTACAAAAAGTTTCTAGAGGGCTGGAAAGACGCCGACGCGACTCATCCGGAATTGGCCGAGGCCCGTAATCACCTAGAATCACTAAAGTCGCCAGCGAACTAAAAACGCCGCTCATAAATGGGCCGATCGTCTTAGCCTGGACCTTCTATGACTTAGATAAGAAAAATGATCCTCTCCCTGTAGAGACTGGGTCATAATTGCATTTGTCATTGCAAGCGACCGCAGGGAGCGCGGCAATCCGACGAAGTCGCCGCGAGCGAAGCGTGGCGGTCTCATGCCTGTAGCCCTTTGATGAGATCCCTCGCGATGCTCGGGACGGCCCAAGGGGCCGGATTGCTTCGAGCGTTTCACTCTCTCGCAATGACATTGTGACGTAGTCCCGGACGGGAGAGGGTCGGGGAGAGGGCGACTACGAATAGAGCCCCCCCTCCCCTTCCTTTGCTCTCCTCCCAACTCGGGGGGAGAGAAGAGGAGGGTAGCTTGTCGACCTCCCGTCTGGGGAGGAGGATATTTTTTCTGGATGTAATTGATTACCCGGCTCAATAGCTCAAGCCACATCCGATCGGGTATTTCTCGCTCACCAAGACAGGCAATTTCCCCTTCGGTTTGATCTCTCCTTTGAGGAGCTTGATGAAGGAATCGAAATAGACGGCCTGGTTGCCGAACCAGCCGCGCTCGCCGTAGCCGATAAGAAAAGCCGGTACGCTCCCGAGCTTCCGGATGAGGTGGGGGTTGCCGTAAGACATGGCGACAACCGCCTTGGGTTTGGCGGCGATGACCCGGTTGATGTAGGCGATGTCGGAATCACGGAGCGGCGCCGCATCGCCCAGCCGGTTGCGCGGGACGAACAGGCTGATAATTATAAGATCAGCTTCTTCAACGGCCGGCCACACCTTATCATAATAGGAGGCGTCCATATCCGGGCGCAGGCTGAAGCTCTGAATCCCAGGGAAGGCCGTGGCCAGCTTGGCGGCAAGGGCAGCCGGCGAGGGATCGCCGTCGACCTTCTGGACGCTGATGTTGACCATTTTCCTGCGGTTCTCAGACTTAACCGGCAGGACGTCTTCATTCTTGAGCAGAGTCATAGATTCATCGGCCACCCTCTGGACGACGGCCAGATGTTCCGGCGTACCGACCAGCGCATTCACTCTCTCTTCATCAACAAATCTGTTCTTGTGGATGTTGAGGCGCGCTTTCCAATAGAGGAGTTTATGAACGGACTGGTCGATCCGCTCCTGGCCGATCTCGCCGGATTTCACGGCTTCCACCAGCCGCCGGATCGTCGCCGCCGGGTCCTTCGGCTTGAGGATGATGTCGTGTCCGGCCAGGACGGCCTTGACCGCCACCTCTTCCGGCCCGAAGCGGTTGATGACCTGGTCATACCAGAGGTCGTCCGTCGTCACGATCCCCTTGAAGCCGAGCCTGTCCCGGATCCAGCCGGTGGCCAGCTTCTTCTCGACGCTCGCCGGGAGCCGCGAGCCGCCGGTGACCGAGGGCACGGCGATGTGTTCGGTCATGATAAAAGTGACGCCGGCGTCGATGGCCAGCTTGAAGGCGCGGAATTCCTGGGCTTCGACGTCCGCCGCCGGCTTATCGATGAAACTGAAAGCCGGAAAATCCGGCATTTGCTCGACGTCGCCCCGTCCTGGGAAGTGTTTGGCCGAGGTCAGCATGCCGTTCTCGCCGTAGCCGCAGACGTAGGCCCTGACCATCCGGCCGAGGAGGTCGAGGTCGCCGCCGAAGGAGCGGACACTCTCCGCCGGGTTCTCGGGCCGTACCGAGATATCGACGACCGGCGTGTAGGTAAGATGGATTCCCATGGCCCGGCCTTCGGTCGCGCCGACCTTGGCTGCCTCATACATAAGCTCCTCGCTTCCGGCTGCGGAAAAGGCCATGTTAGCCGGGAACTCGCTCGCGCCCGTCACCTGCTGGCCGGGACCGCCTTCGAAGTCGGCCGCCATCAGGAGAGGGAGACCGGCTTCCCTCTGGAGACGGTTGAGGAGATGGGCGACGTCGAGCGGAGTGCCGCCGTAGAGGACGAACATTCCCACCCCGTTGTCGCGGGCCAGCCGCACCCACTTCTCCAGCCGCGGATCGCCGTCAGTAATATAGCCCCCGGCGATATCGGCACAGATCATCTGGCCGATCTTTTTCTCGAGCGTCAGCCCGGGCAGCGTTTGGTCGGCCCATTTCATCGCTTCATCATGGGAAGCCGTGAGAGGCGCTTGACCGCCCGGGGAAGCCCCAGACCGCCCCACCACGAAGCCCAAAACCACAGCAAATCCAACGATGAACCATTTTGCCTTGAGATATCTCATCCCTTCCTCCACAACGTCAATAACCAAAACTTATTTTCCCGTCATCTTATTATGGAAACGCCGCTCGTTCAAGGAGCCGGGGAAGATGGCGGCATCCAACAGTTAACTATAATTAACTATTTATTGACAAAGTTAATTACCTATATTATTATAGGGTTGTTATGAAAGAGGAAAAAACTATTCTTGCTGTGAAAGTGAATTATGCCATTGCCGAGCAGGTCAAGCATTTCTGCCGGGAGAGAGGCCTGAAGTACGGTTTTTTCGTCGAAAAAGCTATCCTCGAGCAACTCACCCGCGAAGAACTCAAGGAGGACCTTTTGGATTTGAAAAACCTGCGCGAGTTGGAAGACAAGGCCATTTTCCTTGACGAGTACCTCAAAAAGCGCCGTGTCTGAACTCCTTGTCCTACCCGCGGCGCAAAAGGATCTTGATAAGCTGAAGGCACCGGTCTTTGCTCGTATCCTCAAGAAAATCCGCGCCCTGTCAGAAGACTCACGTCCGCCCGGCTGCCTTAAGTTAACGGACGAAGACGGCTATCGGATCCGAACCGGAGATTATCGCATTCTCTACCGGATCGACGATGCTTTAAAGCGAATATATATTTACCGGATCAAACACCGAAAAGACGTCTATTGCTGATCCTATCGGTTCCTTGCGAAGAACAACTATGGCGAAAGGACGTGCCTCGCCGAGAAAACTAGCCTTTTGGCGGGGTCAAGGTGAAGCTGGTTGTTTCGACCCTATTATTGGGCCGTGACCTTGGCCAGGTCCCCTAGGTTCATGGAATCGACGAGTTTCTTGATCAGGGCGATATCGCTCGTCCCCCTGCCATCGAACTCGATCATGAACCGGTTCCCGACCAGGAGCTGGAGATTGGCCTCTTTGGAATCCTCTGTCGTCTCGACCCGTTCGGTCCCAGGAAAACCCTGGATCTTGACGCTCTTCTCGTAGCCACTCTCGGTTTCGTTCTCGAATTCCTGGCCGCCGATCATCGACATCCCCATCTGGGCAAAGGGGACTCCGGCTAGGTCCGAGATCTTGACCTCGATCGTGGGGGGCTCATCTCCGCCGCTTTTCCCCTCATATGTCACTGTGGCCTCAGAGGTCGACATGCCCATCATAGAGCTGGTTTCTCCGGTGGGCTTTCCCTTGGTGAAATCTGAGAGTTCGATCTTGGGCAGGAACTCCTGCAGCTTCTTGAAGCTGACCACTTTCTGCTGGGCCTGTTGGGCCGAAACAAGAACACAACTCAAAACAAGAACCACCACGACGCCGATTGTTTTCCGCATCGTCTTCTCCTTTGACCTTACTGAACTTATAAAAGTTATCGTTATTATAGTGATAGAGGAAGATGAAAGTCAATCCGGCGCCAGTCGCTAAATCATTGGCTTCAGGGCGGGAAGAATCAGGGCTGACGATTGACAGTCGTTCTCTGCGAATGGTATGAAAGCGGGTAGATACAGAGAGGAGAACACTCATGAGAAAAAAAGCATTCTTCCTGATCCCGGCTTTCGTCATCCTGGTCTCATCCATCCCTCTCCTCGCCCAGACGGCGCCGGGCTCTCCCGCGGTCCTGAGCATCCGGGAGCGGGTCGCGCTCACCCTCGAGATCACCCAAAAGCGGCTCGACCGGCTCCTGCCCAAAATGATGCGCGAGACCGGGTTCGACATGTGGATTATCACCTGCAATGAGGACAACCTCGACCCGATCTTCGTGAGCATGATGCCCTACGAGAGCTGGAACCCGATCACTCAGATCCTCGTCCTTTTCGACCGGGGGCCCGAAAAAGGCGTCGAGCGCCTCAACGTCTCCCGGACGAACACCCAGGGCCTCTTCGAGAACGTCTGGGACGCCGCCGCCTGGGACACCCAGAAAAAGGAGAG
>CAYOZW010000004.1:15586-24638 GCA_964408495.1 uncultured Eubacteriales bacterium | reverse complement strand
GGGGTCGGGTGGGGCTGCTGGCCGACAACCCGGTGGGCCGGATCGTCCGCGAGCGTGATCCCAAGAAGATCGGCATCAACGAGGGCGAAATCCAATGGGTAGCGGGCGGCCTGACCGTCGTCCTCAAGAAAAGGCTGGTCGAGGCTATCGGCCCGAAATACGCCTCCCGCCTCCAATCGGCTGAACCGCTGGCGACACTCTGGGCGGAAACGCTCCTGGACGAGGAGATCGACCTGATGGAGCGGGCGGCGGCTATTTCCCATTCAATCATCGCCGAGATGTTCTCGAGCAGAGTCGCCACTCCGGGCCAATCGACCACCGACGACCTCCGCTACTTTTACTGGCAGCGGGTGGCCGACCTCGGGCTGGACCTCGCCTTCATGCCTTTCGTATCCATCCGCGGCCGCCATCCAAAGGATATCGAAAAGTACGCTAAGGACGACAAGGTCATCCGGCCCGGCGACCTCCTCCACTGCGATGTCGGCGTCAAGTACCTGCGTTACAATTCCGACACCCAGGAGATGGCCTACGTGCTCAGGCCCGGAGAGACCGATGCTCCCGAGACCTTCAAGAAGATGATGGCCGAGGCGAACCGGCTCCAGGACGTCTTCTGCGGCGAGTTCAAGGCCGGGCTCAGCGGAAACGAGATGCTGGCCAACATGTTCAAAACGGCCGCTGAGCGCGGGATCCCCAAGCCGCGAATCTATTCCCACTCGCTCGGCTACTTCCTCCACGAGCCGGGCCCGCTTATTGGCCTTCCCTGGGAGCAGGTCAATAACCCGGGCCGGGGGGACGTCAAGCTCGTTCCCAACAGCTGCTTCACCGTCGAGCTAAGCATCACAATGCCCGCACCGGAGTGGGGCGAAGGGAAGGAATTCCGCCTGCCCTTGGAGCAGGACGTGGTCTTCACTCCGAAGGGCGTTTATTATCTGGACGGCCGCCAGACGAAATTCCACCTGATCAGGTGAACCTCAAAAGCCCAGCTCCTTGAGCAGGAAATCGGCCCGGCCGAACTTCTGAGTCACCCAGAGGACATAGCGGATGTCCACGGCGATCGAGCGGCTGTATTCCTCGCTCCAGGCGTAATCGTTGATCGTGGCCTCGTAGGTGCGGTCGAAATTGACCCCGACCAGCTCGCCGCGGGCGTTGAGCACCGGGCTTCCCGAGTTCCCTCCGGTCGTATCGGTGTCATAGAGCATGCAGACGGGCACATCATGGAGACGGGGATGCTCGAAAGCGCCGAAGTCTCGCGCCTTGAATAGCTCGGCGAGTGCGGGTGGGGTGTCGAAAGGCTCCCGGCCCGTCGTCTTCTCAATGACTCCCCTCAGCGTCGTAATGGGCGAGTAGTACACGGCATCGACCGGCTCGTACCCTTTGATACGTCCATAAGTCAGCCTCAGTGTGCTGTTTGCGTCGGGGATGAAATTCTTCCCCAGGAAGAGCTCTTTTACGTCGCTCAACCTGGCATAGAGCGGGTCGAGGGCACCTCGGCGCACCTTCTGTTTCTCCCTGAGTTCCTGGCCGGCCGGGTAGAGAGCCCGGGCCAACCCGAGGAACGGATCCTCGACCTTGGCCAGCCCTACCGGAGTCATCTGCAACAGCCCCTCGACGAACTGGGGATCGTTCATCTTGGTGCCGGTGTATATCTTATCCAGATACTCCCCGATCGCCTTTTCGCTGAAATCCCCCCCCAGGGCCTCGTCGAGTGGTTTGATCCTGCTGCCCGGCGGGAGCTTGGATGCTCTCAGGATAAGCTCCCGGAAGACGGCCCTGTCGGTCGGTTCATAATAGTTACGCAGCCCGAGCAGGAGCCGCTGCCTGGAGCGGGGGAAATTCCGGTCCATGTAGGCCGACTCGCGCTCGAGGTCCGGTTTCTGCCGCTCGATCGCCGCCTCATTGACCGAAGAGGCGATTCCAAGCATCTGCACGGAGCTGCCAAGGTATCCTAGGACCACTTCGTAGTCGAAGCTCTTACGGTTTTCCTCATAGACTCCGGCGATGTCGGCCAGGATTGTCCCATACCGCTCCTGCCGCTTCGGGTCCGCCTCGATGAACTGCTGGAGGGCCTTCTCTTCCTCGCGCCGCCGCTCCACCAGGCCGAGCCGCTTCATCCCCTTGAGCTTGCCGCGGTAGTTCTTCATGGTGTTAGCCAAGCCCTTGATGTGCAAGGCATGGAGGAGCGCCACCCCGCGGTCATCGGCGCCCATTTTCTCCATGAGGTCGATCTGCCAGGCATACCAATCGACGACATAGGGCATCCGGACCTCTTCCTCATAGGCCAGGAAACTGGCTGCGCTGTGCCGGTAGGTCCGTCCGGGATAGCCCAGGAGAAAGACAAAATCGCCCTCGTCAACGCCTTGCGCTGCGATCCGCAGATACCTCTTGGGCCTGAAGGGAACGTTCTGGCTGGAATAATCGGCAGGCGATCCGTCGGGCGCGACATAGGCACGCAGGAAAGAGAAGTCGCCCGTATGGCGCGGCCACATCCAGTTATCCTCTTCGCCCCCGAATTCGCCGATCGACCGGGGCGGTACATAAACCAGCCGGATATCTTTCAAATACGTGTAAACAAAGAGGATATACGTCTTTCCGGTAAACATCTCGGAGACCTCGGCGCGCTTCCCCGGCTGGGCCTTTTCGGTCCGGGCGACGATCTCCTTGATCCGTCTTTCAACGGCCTTGGTCCGGGCCGCATAATCCATCTCCGGCTTGACGGCGCTCAGAACCTCGGCCGAGACATCCTGGAAAGATTCGGTGATCCGGGCCGTCATCCCCTTGGCCTGGATCTCATCGGCTTTCCTCGGGGCCAGAAATCCGTTGCGGATGTAATCGTTTTCCTTGGAACTCGCCGCCTGGACGGCGCCGAAGGCGACGTGATGGTTGGTCACGAACAGGCCGTCCGGCGAGACGAACGAACCCGTGGCGCCGACGCTGACGATGGCGAAGATCAGACTTTTGTCGGTCGAATAGATCTCGGCCGGGTCGATCTCCAGGCCTTTCGACCTGAGGTCGAGCTTCATAATCTCACTTATCGGGTACATCCCCTCGTCCACGGCCGCCGGGGAGGCGGGGGCGAGGAGGAGCCCGCAAAATAGAAAAGCCGCGGCCATTCTTCTGAACATCACAAACTCCTTTCGATGGGGTTCAAGAGGATATTACACCAACCCGGCACCAAATGGGAATCGCCGCCGCCAAACTGCCGAGGGTGGCCTCCTGTGCCGATCAGATTGACATACCGGTTCCGGAGCAATATCTTAATCTTCTGTCCAAGGATAATCTATCGATGAGCGAATTCCCGATTCATGGACCATCGGCTTTCCATGTGATGGCCAAGCCAACGGGAGCCAAGTGCAACCTGGCATGCGACTACTGTTTCTTCCTGAAGAAAGAGGCTCTTTACCCCGGAAGCGACTTCCGGATGTCCGCTGAGCTGATGGAGGCGTACATCCGCCAGACGATCGAAGGCCATCGTGTGCCCCAGGTGACTATCTCCTGGCAGGGAGGAGAACCGACCCTTATGGGCCTCGATTTCTTTCGGCGGACAATCGAGGTCGAAAAGAAATTCTCCAGGACCGGCCTGCGCATCGAGAACACCCTGCAGACGAACGGCATTTTGCTCGATGAGGAGTGGTGCCGGTTTCTCCACGACAACCATTTCCTCGTCGGGCTCAGCCTCGACGGACCCCGTCATCTCCATGACGCTTACCGCCATGACAAGGGCGGGAAATCCGTGTTCGACAAGGTGAGCCGGACGGCCCGGCTGATGCAGAAGCATTCCGTCGAATTCAATATCCTCTGCACTGTCAACGCCGCGAACAGCCGGGAGCCCCTTGAGGTGTATCGTTTTTTCCGTGACGAGCTGGGAGCCCGCTTTGTCCAGCTCATCCCGATCGTCGAGCGCGCCAATGAAACCGGTAATCAGGAAGGGACGGAAGTGACCGAACGGACGGTTGACCCCGAACAGTACGGCCGCTTTCTGATCGCCATCTTCGACGAATGGGTGCGCCGGGACGTCGGCAGGATGTTCGTGACCTTCTTTGACGCCGTCCTGGCATCCTATCTCCGGGGCGCGTCGACCGCCTGTGTTCTCAGCCCGACCTGCGGTGAGAGCGTCGCTCTCGAACACACCGGCGATCTCTATGCGTGTGACCATTATGTCGAACCTCGATACCTTTTGGGAAATATCCAAGAGAGGTCGATCAAGGAGCTTATCAATTCCGAAAAGCAGCGCCGCTTTGGCCAGGACAAGTCTGCGACACTCCCGCGCTACTGCCGCGAGTGCGAATTCCTTTTCACCTGTCACGGGGAATGCCCGAAGAACAGGCTGCTCACTACGGCGGACGGGGAGCCGGGTCTGAACTGGCTATGCAAGGGACTCCTGGCTTTCTTCAAGCATGTCGATAGACCCATGCGGATCATGGCGGACTTGCTTCGCAGCGGCCAATATGCCGATGCGATAATGAAAATCCTGGCCGAAGAAGAGGGCCGGTCCTTTCCGGGAAAAGAGAAAATCGGGCGCAACGATCCCTGCCCCTGCGGCAGCGGCCTGAAGTTCAAGAAATGCCACGGCAAAGATTGATGAATCGGCCGGTTTTTTTATAGGATCTCGCGCCAGGCGCCCCGGCGCCGGGTGACTTTCATCTGGTCGAGAAGCTCGAGAAGCGGGATGGCGTACTTCCGGCTCAGTCCGGTCAGCTTCTTAAAGTCGGCCACCGTCATCTCCTTCTTCCCCAAGGACCTCACCTTGGCGATGACCTCATCCAGCCAGTGAGAATGGATGAACAGACCGTCCGGCCCTTGGACGATTTTTTTTCTTTCGGTCAGCAAGGTCAGCAATCTTTCCAGCCGCTCTTGCGATAAGCGGAACCGGCGGCGGATTTCGCCCAGCGAGAGAGACTGGAACTCACCCCGGAAGCTCATCTCCTCGAGCTGCTGCAGGATCTTTTCCTCCTGAGCAGAAAGGGCGACCTGATGAAGGGGAAGCATCAGCCGAGTCCCGGACTGCCTCACCTTCCCCGCCCTCTCCAGCGTCCTGATAACCAGGAGAAGGATCTTCTCGGAAACGCCGAACCTATTCTTGATCCTTTCCAAAAGGACACCCTTTTGGGCCGGGTGTTTTTCATGGAACTTTTCCAGGTAGGCGAGCACTTTCTCGCCGAGATAATCGAAACTCGGCCGCGAGATCAAGAAAAGAGGCGAGAAAGCCAGGATCTTGACCCTCCCCTCCTCCTCCAATTTCTCGCCCAAACTCAGGAGACTTTCTTCGCTCAGGTCGCAGAATTCGTGGATATCCCGTTCATGAAGGCCCCGGATACCTTTCTCTCGGCAGAGTGCCTCCAGCATATCCCCCTCACCCCCGGATAGGGCCAGAAGAAAATCCCAATCGACCGCCTTTTTCGGCGCCTCTTCTTCCCTGAAACCCGGGTTGAGAACCGTCCCCAGGCCGATCCGCGCCCTGTCTCGAGGATCCAGGACGGTCAACGTGTCTTTCCACTTGAGCATCAGGGGTCGGCGCGCGGTCGCTTCGATGAAAAGCCGGCCTGGCTTGGGCTCCGGTCCGGGACCATGGATTCGGATCGAAACGGCCACTTTCTGGTCCTGGAGAAGAACCAGGGCCTGGTTGGGGAGTGAGGCTCCTGAAATATCCAGTGCCACCAGCGCCTCGAAAGACTGTGTCCTCATGGCGCTTCTCCCCTTCCGTCTGCGGCCAACACCAGGGTCATCCGGCGAAGCTGCGGGTCGACCGCGGCCAGGACGACGGCCACCCGCTGGCCGACCGTGAACCGCCTCCCCGAGCGCCGGCCGACGAGCAGTTGCTTCGACCTTCTATAAAAATAATCCCCTCCGAGATCGGCAAAAGGGATCAGCCCGTGAACAAAGAAATCCTCGAGCTCGACGACCACCCCGGCTTTGTTCATGTCCACGACAAGGCCGCTGAATTCCTCGCCGAGCTTCTCCTTTAAAAGACGAAAGATACGCCAATCCACCAATTCTTTCTCGGCCTCGTCGGCTTTCCTTTCCCGCTCGGAACAGTGGAGGGCCAGGTCCGGCAGACCGGCGAGCTTCTCCTTCTCACGCTGGAGCTCCGCTTTGAGTGCGCGGTGGACGATGAGGTCGGGATAGCGCCGGATCGGGGAGGTGAAATGGGTGTAATCCTCCTTGGCCAAACCGTAATGGCCGGTGTTTTCGGCCGCATAGACGGCCAGGCGGAGGGCCCGGAGGACATGCCGCTGGATGATTTTTTCCTGGGGCCCGCCTTCGGCCTGCTTCAATATTCTCTGCAGATCTCGGGAGGTCGTTTTCTCGGGCTGGGGCAGGGTCAGTCCGAAATAATCCAGAAAATCCCTCAATTCTTCGATGTCGGCCCGGCCGGGCGGCGGATGGACCCGGTAGAGAGACGGTCTCCCGGCACGATTCAGATACCCGGCGACGGCCTCGTTCGCCGCCACCATGAACTCCTCGATGAGATGGTGGGCCTCGTTCGCCTCGAAGGCGGCGACGCTCTGAAGCCGGCCTTGCTGATAGACGAGCTCGGGCTCGAGGAGGTCGAAATTCAGGCTGCCCCGCGCCTCTCTCCGGACCCGAAGGATCGAGGCCAGCTCCCTCATCAAGAGGAATCCGGGAAGGAGAGTTTTGTAGCGCCGCCGCTCCGCCTGATCATTCCGGAAGATCTTGAACACCGACGTATAGGTCATCCGCTCGACCGTCCTGATGAGCGAAGGATGGAACTCGGCCTTCATTATCCGGCCCGTCCCATCGATAGTCAGGAGGGCGGTCACGGTCAACCGCGTCTTCCTCGGCCGCAAGCTGCAGAGGTCGTTGGAGAGATCTTCCGGAAGCATCGGCAGGGTGAGTCCGGGGAAATAAACGCTCGTCGTCCGGAGACGGGCATCTCTGTCCAGAGCCGAACCGGGCCGGACATAATGGGAGACGTCGGCGATATGAACGCCGAGCAAATAATGCCCGGAGCTTAATTTCCTGATGCTCACGGCATCGTCGAAGTCCTGGGCCGTCTCGCCGTCGATCGTCACCGTCATCCAGTCACGGTAATCGACCCGTCCTTCTTTATCTTGAGCCGAAATCCGGCGCCTGGTTTCGCGGGCTTCGGCTCCGGCTTCCGGCGAGAAAGCCGTCTCCAACCCAAAGCGTTTGATCACCACCCGTGTATCGACGCCCGGATCGTCTGGCATTCCCAGGACCTCCCTGACGGCCAGGGTGTCCCGGTCGGCCTCGACGATAACTCCGGGCGAGAGATTGAACGATCCGGTCGTTGCCAGCGGGATTTCTTCCGCCGGCGAATCGAATGGCACAATATGGGGCCGGCCGAAGCGCTCCTGGAACACACCGAGTAACGTCTGCCGGCCCTTTTTCAGCAGGCGGACGACCTGGCCCTCGGGTTTTCCCTTCCTTCCCCTCTCCTTAACCGTGATTTCGACGCGGTCGCCGTTGATCGCTCCCAGGGAGAAACGGGTCGGGACGAACACATCCAGGCGGTTTCCCCCCTCGGGCCGGACGAACCCGTACCCGCGGCCGGAAGAAAGAAACTCTCCCCGGACGACAGACTTTTCCGGGAACGCCAGGTAATTGTCTTTCTTTTTGTAAACCCGCCCCTTTTTTTGAAGGCTCTTGAGCGCCGCCCGGAGCTTGCTCTGGGCGCGGCCGCGGAGCCGGAAGTGCCCGGCCAATTGAGGGAAGGAGAGGCCCCCTTTTTTCTCCTTGAGCGCGGCCAGGACGGCGTCTTCCATCGTCTCAATAATAAAACAGGCTCAGGTAGGGGATTCGGTATTTCTCGCGCCACTGCTTGACGATCCGGAGACGGGAAATTTCCTGGATATCCTCCTCCCGGCGGCCAGGAAAATCCGTCCGGACGATTTTCACCATCCCGCCCCAATCACCGGCCTCGGCCTGCCGGATGATGAGCTTCTCGATCTTTTCGTCCAAACGCTCGAGCCCTTCCTCGACCACGTTTTTCCGGGAAAGCGAAGCCAGGCCCTCCCGATAGGCGTCCCTGAGAAATTCCGCTTCGGCTGGGAGGGAATCGAGAAACCTTCGGACCTCGAGACTGACTTTCTTTCTTTTTTCTTCCCGCGAGGGCTCCTTTGCGTCCCGGCCGACCTTCCGGTCCCTGAATTCATTAAAGGCCTTGATGACCTCGGCCTCGCAGAAAGACAGCAAGAACATCTTTCTTCCCCGGGCCATCCGCAGACGGGATCTTTCAAAGGCCCTCTCGATCCCCTCCAGGACGACCCCTAACGGGATTCCCATCTCCTCCCAGGAAGAGATCGTCACCATGTCCCGGGACGAGAGGACATAGGGCGCTCCCCGGCGGGCGAAAAAAGCCTGGGCGATCTGCTGATAATAAAAGCCCTGCTTCTCTCTATGGGACATGGGCGTTCTCTTTCCGTCCGTCTTGCCGTCTTCAGGCGACCGGCTTCTCCTCCCGGTTCCGCTCGAAGACGATCCGCAGTCCTTCGAGAACCAGGTGCGGCTCATGATTGTGGGAGACTCTAATCTCCGGACCGAGCTGGGCGGCAAATCCTCCGGTGACGATAATCTTCGGCTCCGCTCCAAGCTCTTTCGTGATCTCGGCGATGATGCTGTTGACCAGCCCGATGTAGCCGAAAAAGATCCCCGACTGCATACTGGCCACCGTGGTCTTGCCGATGGCTTTCTTCGGCTTGACGACCTCGATCCGCGGCAGCTTGGCCGTCCGCAGGTAGAGGGCCTCGGCCGATATCTGGATGCCTGGAGCAATCGACCCGCCCATATATTCCCCTTTGGCCGTGACGGCGTCAAAGGTCGTCGCCGTGCCGAAATCGACGACGATGCAGGGCCCGCCGTAGTTCTCGAAGGCGGCGATCGAAGCGACCACCCGGTCCGCGCCGACTTCGGAGGGATTTTCATAGAGGATGGGCATGCCGGTCCGCAGGCCGGGACCGACGATGAGAGCCTTCACTCCGAACAGATTCTGGCTCAGCGCCTGAAAAGCCGGCGTCAGCGGCGGGACGACGCTGGAGATGATGACGCCCCTTACGGCCGCCGGATCGATGGT
>CAYOZW010000004.1:0-15576 GCA_964408495.1 uncultured Eubacteriales bacterium | reverse complement strand
GATTTTAATTTCAAACTCGCCAGGGCGCCGCTTGCCGGATCGATGGTGGCGGAGCGCACCAATTCGAGCAACATGATGCTGTACTCATCGGCCGTCTTCTCCCTCTCGGACCGGACGCTCCAATTTCTCAGCAGCTTCTTTCCCTCGAAGATACCCATGGCGATAGTTGTATTCCCGATGTCAATGGCCAGAAGCATGATTCATCTCTCCTTTGCCGGAGCGTTTATCTATTATAATCGATCGCCACGATTTCTGCTGGAGTCACCGTCCGGACCTTCCTGTCCTTTTCCAGGATTAGCCTCGCCCGGAGATCGATCCCGCGGAAGACAGCCCGGAGCGTTCCTTCCTCACTGCGGATTCTGATAATGCTTCCGACCGGGAAGGCCAGGTTGGCTACATACGCCCGGACGATTTCCTCCCGGCGGCCCCGGTTGAAGGCTGCGTACCAGCGATCCAGCCCCTGCCAGAGCGCGATCTCGAGCGCGGGTCTCTCTACCTCCCGCCCCAGGGCGAGCCGGAGAGAAGTCGCCGATGACCGGAGAGCTGGGGGAAAATCTCTTCTCTTTTGGCCGATGTTCAACCCGATACCTAGGATCGAATGGCTGACCACATTCCCCAAGAAGTCGGTTTCACAGAGAATCCCGCCGAGCTTCCGGCCGTCCCGGATGATATCGTTCGGCCATTCTAGCGCGGTCTCCAGGCCCGTGGCTTTCCGGATTGCCTCAACACAGCCGACGCCGGCGGCCAGCGGGAGAAGCGACAGGTCCGAGCGGCGCGGCCGCAGGATAACCGAGGCGTAAAGCCCCTGTCCTGGGGGAGAATGCCAGCACCGCCCCTTGGTCCCCCGCCCTGCCGTCTGCTCTTCGGCGACGACCACCGTTCCTTCCTCCGAGCCCTCCCGGGCCAGACGCTTGGCCAGTTCATTGGTCGAAGGACAGATCGAAAAAAAGTGAATAATCGCTCCGATGGTCATGGAAACCCGGCTGCCGGCCGCCCGTCCGGCGTCTACTCCCTTTTCCTGTCGAACCATTCCTTGAGGTCCGCCCGGAAAGATGCCCTCAGCCGTTTTTCGAGCTCCCGTTCGACCGACAGGATTTCTTCCCGGAGCATGATTCTCATCTTATCCTCGAGGTCCTCTCCGGACCGGGACGAAGGGGGTGGCGGGATGAACTCTTTTTCCTTGAACAAGGGGAGCTCTCCGGCCGACGGATTCTCCTCGATCAGCGACTCCTCAGGATAGGAGGGGGGGACCTTCTTGCGTTCGACGGTCTCCCGGACAAGCCGGACCAACCGCTCGGAATCGAAGGGCTTCTGGACGATCGCGTCAAAATCTTTCTCGCTGGCCTTCTCCCCATCCAGCGGTTCGAAAGCATTCTTGAGCAGGATGAGGCCTACTTTTCTGAACTCCTCCCGGCTCCGTAGATAGCGTCCGACTTCGTATCCGTCCCGCGAAGGAAGCCCCGGGCTGAGCAGAACGACATCCGGGTCGATCCGGCCAAGGACCTCGATCACTTGCAGTCCGTCCTCGATGACCTGGACATCGAATTCCGGTAAGGGAAAGGCCAGTTGCACGACCCTCTGGACGGACGGGCTGGTGTCGGCCAGGACCAATCTGTAAGACATGGCGAGTTCGTCATTCATTATCGTTATTCCCCGGGGTCTGTCAATCGAGGGACGCTCTCCCTAATATTCGATGAAGACGGAGTTCTCTCCCAGGAGTTGCTCGACGCCGCGGGTGAGCTCTTCCGTTGGAGAGACCCCTTGGACCTCGAGGGATTGGGCGACAACCCGGTAGGAATGGGGAGTTACCAGCTCGAAAAAGACGGGGCATGAGCCCTGGCTCTTTTCGAGCAGCTCCTTGAGCTCGATGATGACCGATTCCTCCAGGCCGGGGAGGAAGATCCGAAGGATGACCTTTTTGGCCTGCTTCTGGAAGGCATCGCCGAGCGGCATGACCTCGTTCAGGCTGATGCGGCGGTTCTCGCCCTCCCCCATGAACCGTCCCTTGACCCAGACCAGGTTTCCCTCACCCAGGTGTTCCGAGAAGCGCTTGAAGCTGTCCGGAAAGGCCACCACATCGATCCGGCCGCTCAGGTCCTCGAGGATGAACGTGGCCATCCGCTCGTCCTTCCGGGTCTTAACAAAGCGGATGGCGATGATAATCCCGGCGACCCGGATCTCGAGGTTGAAGTCTTTCTCCTCATCTAGCTGGTTGATCGAATGAGAGGTCAGCTTTCTCAGCCGCTTCTCGAATTGGGCCAGGGGATGCCCGGTGACATAAAAGCCCAGCGCATCTTTTTCATAAGAGAGGAACAGGGACTCGTCCCACTCTCCCATTTCTTTGACCTCATCCGGGATATCCGGAGGGGGGAGTTGACTCCCGCCGAAGAGAAGGCTCTGGGGCGTCTGTCTCATCTTCTGCAGTCCGTGGCCGTATTCGATTAAGAGGTCGATGAGGTGGAATGACTGGGAGCGCCGCCAGCCGAGCGAATCGAAGGCCCCGGCCTTGATCAGGCTCTCCAGCACCTTCTTATTGACCGTCCGGGGGTCCGTCCCGGCCACGATCTCGAAGAGCGAATTGAACCGGCCCCGCTTATCCCTCTCCCGCAAAACCTCGCGGGCGGCCGTCTCGCCGACATTCTTGATGGCCGCCAGCCCGAAGCGGACCTCGCCGTTTTTGACCGTAAACCCGAAATCGCTCTCGTTGATGTCGGGCGGCAGGACCCGGATGCCCATGTTCTGGCATTCGTTGATGTACTTGATGACCTGGCTGGTCGCTCCCCGCTCGGCCTCGGAAGTCAGGAGGGCGGCCATGAAATGGGCTGGATAATGGGCCTTGAGGTAGGCCGTTTGGTAGGCGAGGTAGGCATAGACCGCTGCGTGCGACTTGTTGAATCCGTATTCTGCGAAATGCTTGATCTGCTCGAATATCTTGTTCGCCTGGGCCGAGCTGATCCCTTTTTTCTTGGCGCCCTGGACAAACCGCTGTTTCTGAGCCTTCATGATGCTGGTGACTTTCTTGCCCATGGCCTTGCGCAGGATGTCGGCTTCGGCCAGGCTGAATCCGGCCAGCTCGGTGGCGATCTTCATAACCTGTTCTTGATAGACGATGATCCCGCGTGTCTCCTTGAGAATGGGCTCAAGCTGGGGGAGCTCGTAGGAGATCTGGTCGGGATGGTTTTTCCGCTTGACGAATTCGGCCGTCATGCCGCTGTTGAGCGGGCCCGGACGGTAGAGGGCATTGAGGGCGATGAGGTCGCGAAACATCTCCGGCTTGTAGTTGCGCAAAAGATCTTTCATCCCCGAGCTTTCGAACTGAAAGACGCCGTCGGTGCTGCCGGCCTGGAAGAGGGCGAAAGTGGCCGGGTCTTGCAGGGGGATTGTCTTGATATCCACCGTTTCACCCAGGTTCTTGGCGACGAGCTCGATGGCGTCCCGGATGACGGTCAGGTTGCGCAGCCCCAGCAGGTCCATCTTGAGCAGGCCGATGGCCTCGATGTCCCCCATGGGGAACTGGGAGGTTATCTCTCCCTTGACCGACTGATAAAGCGGCATGAACTCGATGAGCGGCCGGGGGGTGATGACGATTCCGGCGGCGTGAATGGAGGGATGGCGGACCTGGCCTTCGAGGTTCCTGGCGACGGCCAGAAGATGAGCGATCTTGGCGTTCTTGTCGCGCAGATCCCGGAGCGGGGGAACCTTTTCCAGGGCGCCGTCGATAGTCGCGTCCGGACCGGTCGGGGGTATCATTTTGGCGATCCGGTCGACTTCCGGCAGGGGCACTTCGAGCACGCGGCCGACGTCCCGGATAGCGGCCCGGGCGGCCATCGTCCCGAAGGTGATAATCTGGGAGACGTTTTCCCGCCCATACTTGGTAGTCACATAGTCGATGATCTCACCGCGGCGACGGCCGCAGAAATCGATATCGATGTCGGGCAGGCTGATGCGCTCGGGGTTGAGGAATCGTTCGAACAGGAGGTCGTACTCGAGCGGGTCGATCTCGGTGATGCCGAGGCAGTAGGCCAGGCAGCTCCCGGCGGCCGAACCCCGTCCCGGGCCGACCGGAATCCCCCGGGACTTGGCCGTCTGGATAAGGTCCCAGACGGTCAGGAAATAGCCTTCGAAGCCCATCTGTTTGACGAGCTCGAGCTCGCGCACCAGCCGGTCCTCATAGTCCTCCCGCGGATGACCGAGCTCGCCCCTTTCCCATTTGGGCTCGAGTTCCTCCCGCCTTATCTTGAACCCTTCCTGGGCCACAAAGGCCAGATACTCATCCAGCGGGATCTCCCCGGGAGGCTTGAACTGGGGGAGGAAGTGGCTGCCCGAGGGGAAATCGAAATGGCACTGGGAGGCGATATGGGTTGTGTTCTGGATGGCCTCGGGGACTTCTTTGAAAAGTTCGGCCATCTCGGCGCCCGATTTGAAATAGAACTCCTGCGTGCTGAAGCGGATGCGGTCCGGGTCGCTCAGCTTCTTGTTGGTCTGGATGCAGAGGAGGACATCATGGCTTTCGGAGTCCTCCTTGCGGAGATAATGGATGTCGTTGGTGGCGACAAGGGGAAGGCTGAGTTTTCGGGCCAGCCGGACGAGTTTGGGCTGGACCGACTTTTGTGCCGGGATGCCGTGGTCCTGGAGCTCGATATAGAAATTTCCCTGACCGAAGTACGAAGTGTAGTCCTCCGCGGCCTTTGCAGCGGCCTCCTCGTTCTCTCTCTCCAGGAAGTAGGAGACCTCGCCCTTGAGGCAGCCCGAAAGTCCGATCAGCCCTTCGGCATGTCCGGCCAGGAGCTCCTTGTCGATCCGGGGCCGATAATAGAATCCCTCGAGGTAGGCCTTGCTGAGGAGGAGGCAGAGGTTCCGATAGCCCTTGTCGTTCTTGACCAGCAGGAGGAGATGGAAGTGGTGGGGCGAACGGCTGTCGCCCGCCTTGTCGAAACGGCTGCGGGGGGCCACGTAGACCTCGCATCCGAGGATGGGCTTGATATCGCGCGCCTTGGCCTCTTTGAAGAAGGTCACCGCGCCAAAGATGTTGCCGTGATCGGTCAGGGCCACGGCCGGCATCTTATTCTGATAGGCCGCCTCCACCAGATCGGCGGTCTTGAGGGCGCCGTCCAGGATGCTGAACTCGGAATGATTATGCAGGTGGATGAAAGAGTGTTCCATTATATTCTAAAGACGCTTATTCCCATTCGATCGTCGCCGGCGGTTTCGTGGTGATGTCATAGACCACCCGGTTGACCCCCTGGACCTCGTTGACGATGCGGGTGGATATCCGCGAGAGTGTTTTCGCCTCGGCCGGATACCAGTCGGCGGTCATCCCGTCGACACTCTGGACGAGTCGCAGGACGATCACCTGGTGATAGGTCCGCTGGTCGCCCATCACTCCGACCGAGCGCACCGGCAGGAGTACCGCAAAGGCCTGCCAGAGCTTGTGATAAAGCCGGGCCCGCCGGACCTCTTCGAGCAGGATCGAGTCGGCCTCGCGGAGGATGGCGATCCTCTCGGGGGTGACCTCGCCCAGGATCCGGACAGCCAGGCCCGGCCCCGGAAACGGATGCTGGGCGATGAATTCTCGGTCGACACCGAGTTCGGCCGCCAGCATCCGGACTTCGTCCTTAAACAGTTCGCGCAAAGGCTCGACGAGTTTGAAGCGGAGGCCTTTGGGGAGCCCGCCGACGTTGTGGTGGGATTTGATCGTCGCCGAGGGGCCCTTGACGGGCGCGCTTTCGATGACGTCCGGGTAAATCGTTCCCTGGGCAAGAAAATCGGCCCGGCTCCATTTGCGCGCTTCCGCCTCGAAGATCTCGATAAAGGTGCGCCCGATGATTTTGCGTTTCCGTTCGGGCGAGATGACACCTTGGAGGCCACGCAGGAAGACCGCGGAGGCATCGACACCGATGACCCGAAGATGGAGTTTTTTCCGGAACTCCTCCATGAGCCCTTCGTATTGGCCTTTCCGGAGCACGCCGTTATCGACAAAGATACAGGCCAGCCTTTTCCCGACGGCCCGATGGACGAGAAGCGAGGTGACCAGCGAATCGACACCGCCGCTGAGCCCGCAGATCACCCGGCCGTTGCCGACGGCTTTCCGGATCTCTGCGACCTTCCTCTTTATAAAGGATTTCATGCTCCATTCCGCCTCCAGCCCGGCCAACAAGAAGAGAAAATTGGCCAGGATGGCCTTGCCCTGATGAGTGTGGATGACTTCGGGATGGAATTGAACGCCGAAAAACCTTTGGGACGGCGATTCGAGGACGGCCACCTTGGTGTTGGCGGTCCGGCCGGTGATGCTGAAATGGGGCGGCACCTTTTCGACACGGTCCCCGTGGCTCATCCAGACCTGGCCCTTATTCTTGATCCCCTTGAGAAGTCCGCTTCGGTCGCGGACATCGAGCCGGGCAAAGCCGTATTCCCGCCGGGACGAAGGGACGACCTTTCCCCCCAGAAGATGAGCCATAAGCTGGACGCCGTAGCAGATTCCGAGGACAGGAATTCCCAAGCGGAAGATCTCCGCTGAAGCAAGAGGAGCGCCCTTCTCGTAGACACTGCGGGGTCCGCCGGAGAGGATGAGGGCCTGGGGATTCTCTTTTTTTATCCGGGCGAGAGATGTGTCAAAAGGAAAAATTTCGGAATAGACTCCGAGCTCGCGGACCTTGCGGGCGATGAGTTGAGTGTACTGCGATCCGAAATCTAGGACGAGGACTTTGTTCACTCATCGATTTTATCAGAATGATTTTCACGACACAACTTAATATGTAGGCATCTCTTTCCAGGTGATGAACATTTTAAACAACGAAGTTGTCCATCACATAAAAAGAAATCCATTCCATCCCATTCTTGTTAGGGTGACCGGTTGGCTCGAAGAAATTCGCAAATTGATAGAATGTCGCCAAATTCGATAGAATGGGGCTATGAGCGCTGACGATCCGCTGGAGATCCCGATCGACGGGGTGCTCGACCTCCATGCTTTCCGGGCGGAGGAAGTTAAGAACCTGGTGCCCGAGTATTTGGAAGAATGCCGGGAGCGAGGGATCACCCAAGTCCGGATCATCCACGGAAAAGGGACGGGTGCACTGCGCCGGACCGTCCAGAGCCTCCTCCGGAAAAATCCTCATGTGCTGAGCTTCAAGACAGCCGACCTCGGAGGAGGGGGCTGGGGCGCCACCGAAGTTATCCTCAAATAGGTGACAGTACACTCTATCCCCTATTTTCGCCCCCCTGATTCAGCGATCTGCTCCGGAAGAAATGAAATAAGGAAAATGATATACTGTCACCAATTTTTATACCAATTTTTAAAGGACGAAATTGGAGGTCAAATGAAGAAAACAATGGAGATCGGACGCAGAAAGTTCATAATGAGCGCTGCCATAGGAATCGCCGGCGCCGCGGTCCCAGCGGGAGCCGCGCGATTGGACGCGAATGCCCGGACAGTAGGATCACAGGAGCCCGCTCCTCCCAAAATCAAGGAATATCGGGTCCTCGGTCGGACCGGATTTAAGGTCTCAGACCTGGCCACGGGCTATATCCAGGACTTCGGAGTATTCAGCACCATGCTGGACGCCGGAGTCAACTATATCGACACCGGCGAAAGCTATCCTGGTTCTCACAAGCTCATCGGCCGGGTGCTCAAAGGAAGAGACCGCAAGAAGATCTTCCTGACCTCCAAGATGCTGCCCGAGGACGACATCACCCGGGAAGGGTTTCTCAAGCGGGCACGGAAATGTCTTGAGGACCTGGAGACGGACTATTTCGACTGCATGATGCTCCACATGCCGGAGCGCGTCGAGGTCCTCAAGACTGAAGGTTTCCATGCCGCCATGGAACAGCTCAAAGCCGAAGGCCGCGTCCGTTTCGTCGGCGTCTCCCACCACGGCTCTTTCTGGTTCCGCGACCCCGAGGAAAGCATGGAGAGGGTCCTTCTGGCCGCCGTCGAGGACGGCCGTTTCGACGTCTTCCTCATGGCCTACAATTTCCTCCAGATGGACAAGGGGGAACAGGTGATCCAGGCGGCCAAGGAGAAGAAAATCGGTATCACCCTGATGAAGACCAAGCCCGTGGGGACCTATTCTGTCCTGAAATCGAGGATCGAGCAGATGGAGAAGGAAGGAAAAGAAATCGACCCCCTCTACAGGGAAGGTCTGGGCAGATACAAGGTCATCGCCGAGCGAGCGGAAACTTTCATCAAGAAATACAACCTTCAGAACCCTGAGGAGGTCAAAGAGGCGGCCCTCCGCTTCGCCCTCCGCCATCCCGATATCCACACGGTCTGCTGCTCCGCCAAGACCTACGCCGAAGCCGAGCAGTTCCTTCGCCAATCAGGGTCGCCATTGACCGCCGAGGACGCCGTAACCCTGGCCCGCTACGGGGACGCCTGCGGCCAGATCTACTGCCGGCATGCCTGCGGACTCTGCGAGCCCGCCTGCCCGCGCGGTGTTCCGGTCAACACCATCATGCGCTACCACCATTACTTCGCCGCCCAGGGCCGGGAAAAGGAAGCGATGCTCAAATACGTCCGTATCCCGGGCGCCCGGGCGGAAGAATGCGGACATTGCGCTGGGCATTGCGAAAAGGCCTGTCCCTACGGCGTCCCTATCCAGGGGATGCTCCTGCTGGCCCATCACCAGATGACCCTCGCCTGAGCCAGAGCCCCATCGTGATGGGCTCTGGCCGGGAGCCAGGAAAATGATACCAGGAGGAATGATGGAACAGAGCTCACCGGAAAGCAGTTGGTTCTACGAGGAGCAACGGTTCCGTCAGCCCCTCCTCCTCGTCTTGATCTTTTTTCTCGCGGCCATGAGCTGGTACGCCTTTTTCCAGCAAATCATCTCCAAGAAACCCTTCGGGGACAATCCCGCCCCTGATGCGGTGGTCTGGGGCCTCTGGGTCGTTTTCGGCATCGTCTTTCCGATCTTTTTCCAAGCGATGAAGCTGACGACCGAAGTCCGCCAGGACGCCCTCCACATCCGTTTCGTCCCGGGCCATCGTCGGGTCATCCGGATGGAGGAAATAAAGAGCGTCGAAGTCAGGGAATACCGGCCGCTCCGGGACTACGGCGGCTGGGGGATCCGATACT
Organism: uncultured Eubacteriales bacterium; assembly: GCA_964408495.1. Lineage (GTDB taxonomy): Bacteria > Acidobacteriota > Aminicenantia > Aminicenantales > UBA8522 > UBA8522. The sequence goes on along the minus strand of CAYOZW010000004.1, from coordinate 6,503 downwards.
CGGCCAAACTGGGTATGGCTTACAACGTCGGCGGAAAAAAAGGCGTGCAGCTCGAGCTCACTTCGGGCAAACGGATCCTCATCGGCTCGCAGGAATCAGACCGCTTGGCCAACACGCTGCGAGAGGCGCTGGGCAGCCGGCGTTGAAGATGGCTCGAGTTAGTGGCGTCGAAACCACGCCTGTTTTCTCCCAGCGCAGAAAGATATCAATCCAAGGAACATCTCGACTCCCGTTCATGCCTGTCTGCATCATCATCGCTCTGCTGACAGCTGGAACCGGCCTTCTCTCCAACTCGCCGCGAGCCGGAGACATCCTAAGAACGGCCTTCTCGTCTCCTCCCCGAACCAGTCCCTTGAGCCTCACCTCTCCGGATGCATCTCTCCGCCGAAGCTTTGACTGGGCCAAAAACCAGGCCCTGGCCTACGTCTTCGAGGATGACCCGGTGGGCGACTGGTACGAAGCGGCCCTCCCCAAGCGCGAGGCCTTCTGCATGCGTGACGTCTCCCACCAGGCGATGGGCGCTCATGCGCTAGGACTCGAATCACATACCCTGAATATGTTCCGAAAATTCGCCGCGAACATCTCAGAAGCCAAGGATTGGTGCACCTACTGGGAGATCAACCGCCTCGGCCGCCCCGCTCCTGTCGACTACCGCAACGACAAGGAGTTCTGGTACAATCTGCCCGCCAACTTCGACGTGCTGGACGGATGCCTCCGGATGTATCTCTGGAGTGCTGACCGCGCTTACCTCGACGACCCGGTCTTTCTCAATTTTTTCGAGCGGGCGGTCGAGGACTATGTCAACCGCTGGGACCTCGGACCGGACAAGGTCCTCAGCCGAGAACGGTTCATGAACCGGCCCGGGTTCGACCCAGAAGACCCCTACCAGTCCTGCCGCGGCATCCCGAGCTATGACGAGGAAGAACCCGGCCAAACCAGGCTGGGAATCGACCTCCTCGCTTTTCAGGCGGCGGCCTACTTTTCTTATGCCCGGATGATGAGTTTGAAGGGGGAGAGCTCCGCTGCCGCCGAGTTTCAAAAGAAGGCGGAGACGACCCGCCGTCTTATCGAGCAGGTCTTCTGGGACGGAGAGCAGGGGCGTTTTAACACCCTTCTCCTCACCGACGGCCGGCTTTCCAGCCGACCCGGAATGGACGTCTATGTTCTCTATAACGATGCCTTGACCTCGCCGGACAAGATCCGGAGAGCGCTCCGTTCGCTCCTCGACAGGCCGGCCCCGAATATCGAACTCCGGTCTCACTATCCCGAGGTCTTTTTCCGCTATGGAGCCCACCGGGAAGCCTATGATCTGATCCTGGAATTGAGCGACTCCCGAACGTCCCGGCGAGAATATCCGGAAGTCTCCTTCGCCCTGATCGGCGCCCTGGTCAACGGCCTGATGGGGATTCAGCCTCAAGCCCCCATAGGACGCATCGCCACCCTGTCCCGCTTGACCGGGAAGACTCCCTGGGTCGAAATCTCTCACCTCCCCGTTCAAAAAAACGTGATCCGTGTCCGCCACTCCGGCCGGGAGGAGACAGCCTTCACCAACCTGTCCGGCCCTTCTCTCACCTGGATTGCTCAATTCTACGGCGAAGCCACCGACCTCCTGGTTGACGGGAAGAGGACAGCCGTCTCTGCCTCTACGGACCTCGCGGGCTTGCCGCTCATCTCCACTCAGGTCAACGTCGAACCCGGAAAAACCATAACAGTACGGCTTCCTCCGGTGACTCATTAGCTCCGGCCTTCCTCCTCTGAAAGCATCTTCAAATAAGTAATCTTTATAATGGGGCGCAGGAGGCCGCCCTTAAGCCCCCGTCGCGGAAGGGGGACCTGTCGTCTTCGACGGGGGGAACCGACGGGACTGGTTCCCCGGGGTGCGGGGGCCGAGGGCGGCCTCCTGCGCCCATTAATTCATACCTGCAGAAACGATCATGAACGAGGGCTGGAAATTGACCGCCGCATTTCATTCATGTAGGATGGGTTGAGGTTTTCATGATGACGAGGGAAGAGAGCCTCCTCAAGTCCTTAAAGGCCCTGCAAGAAATGGGCCTCAAGGAAGACTCGATAACTGCGGTCAAGCACGTCCCGGCCCGGGAAGGCCGCTACGCCGAATATCCGCCCAATGTCCACCCCTCCCTTCTGGCCGCTTTCCGGCAAAAAGGCTACCAGAAACTCTATTCCCATCAGAGAACGTCCTGGGAAGTCCTCCAAAACAGCGGGCACATCGTCGTGGTCACGCCAACCGCCTCGGGCAAGACCCTTTGCTACAACCTTCCGGTGCTCAACGCAATCCTCAACGATCCGGCCAGCCGAGCCATTTATCTTTTCCCCACCAAGGCCCTCGCTCAGGATCAAAGGGCCGAGCTCGACGGTGTTATCGGTCTCCTCCCCGAAAGCATCCGGATCCATACCTATGACGGCGACACTCCCCAGGACGCCCGCAAAGCCATCCGCTCGATCGGCCAGATCGTCCTGACCAACCCCGACATGCTTCATGCCGGAATCCTGCCTCATCACACCAAATGGATCAACCTCTTCAGGAACATCAAATACATCGTCATCGACGAGCTGCACAACTACCGGGGGATCTTCGGCAGCCACCTGGCCAATGTTCTGAGGCGGCTCAAGCGTGTCGCCGGGTTCTACGGGTCCTCCCCCCAGTTCGTTCTCTGCACGGCGACGATCGCCAATCCAGTGGAAGTCGCCGAGAAAATGATCGAAGAACCGGTGACGCTCGTCGAGGACAACGGAGCGCCAAGGGGGGAGAAATTCTTCATCTTCTACACGCCGCCCGTCGTCAACAAGTTCCTGGGAATCCGCCGATCCTACATCAATGAAGCGAGGCGCGTCGCCGGGGTTTTTTTGCACAACGACCTTCAGACGATCGTCTTCGCCCAGAGCCGCCTCAACACCGAGGTGCTCCTCACCTACCTTAAGGAGGACATCGAGACCACCATCCAGAGCGAGGGCCTCATCCGGGGCTACCGAGGCGGCTATCTGCCGCTCAGGCGCCGGGAGATCGAGAAGGGGCTGCGGGAGGGGAAGATCCTGGGAGTCGTCTCGACGAACGCCCTGGAGTTGGGCATCGATATCGGCAGCCTCGACGTTGCCGTCCTGGCCGGCTATCCCGGGACGATCGCCAGCACCTGGCAGAGGGCGGGGCGGGCCGGCCGAAAGACCGGAAAATCCGCGGCCGTCCTGGTGGCCTCGAGTTCGCCGCTCGACCAGTTCATCGTCAACCATCCCGATTATTTCTTCGCCAAGAGCCCGGAAAAGGCCCTCATCAATCCCGACAACCTTTCCATCCTGGTCAGCCACGTGGAATGCGCCGCTTTCGAACTCCCCTTCGCCGACGGCGAGAAGTTCGGCCGGCTCGACATCGCCGGAATTCTCAAGTTCCTGGAAGAGGAGAAGATGCTCCACCATTCCAAGGACAAGTGGTATTGGGCCTCGGACGCCTACCCCGCCGACGGCGTCAGCCTGCGCAGCATCAGCTCGGACAATTTCGTCGTCGTCGACGCGACCGACGAAACCAAGGTCATCGCCGAGGTCGATTTCACCTCTGCTCTGACGACCCTCCACCCCAAGGCCATCTACATGTGCGAGGGCGAGCAGTACTTCGTCGAGAAGCTCGATTTTGAGGAGCGCAAGGCGCACGTCAAAAAGACGGATGTCGATTATTTCACCGATGCCATCGACTACACCAAGATCAAGATTCTGGACGTCTTCGACAAAAAAAGACTCGCTCGCTGCCACATCTCCCACGGCGAGGTCCACGTCGCCACGCAGGTCGTGGGTTTCAAGAAGATCAAGCTCTTCACCCAGGAAAATGTCGGCGCCGGCAACCTCAGCCTGCCCCAGAACGAGATGCACACCACAGCCTATTGGCTGACCATCCCCGCCTCACTCATCCAGTCCCTGCCTTTCTCCTCGGAAGAAAAGATCAACGGGATTTTCGGCCTGGCGTATTTGCTTCATCATGTTTCGCCGCTGTTCATGATGTGCGACCTCCACGATGTGGGAGTGTCTGTCGGCGACAACCTGACGGGCGAGTCAGTCCCGCCGCGGGATATCCTTCCGCGCATCGCCACCTTCGACGAGAACCCCGTCTTCATCGAGCCCGACTTCGAACCCAATATCTTCATCTATGACAATTATCCCGGCGGTATCGGGTTGAGCCCGGCCCTGTTCGAACTGGAAAAAGACCTCCTCAAGCATGGCCTGAAGACGATCAACGTTTGCCCCTGTCAGGAGGGTTGCCCGTCATGTGTTGGGCCCGCCCGGGAGACGGGCCGGCAGGCCAAGCAGGTCGCCCAGGAGATCCTGCGGGGACTTCTGGAAGAATAGGGGGGCGTCTCTCAAGCTGGGGACTATTTCATTCGATCGTATCCTGAGGAGCACAAGGGCCGGTTCGAAGGGAACTTCGGCTTCCTCCGGCCCATTATCAAAGAAGTGCCCCCAGGTCATCACGAGGCCCGAAGGGCCATGGTGATCTCAATATGCCTCAGGAAGATCGCGAGATTGCCGCGTCGGGCGCTCCGGCGTTCGTTCAGCCATCGCAACAGAAAAACGAATCCCTAATTTTATTATTTTATATTGGTTATCTATGGAAAAAGTTGCTTTGCTAGGGCGGCGACGTTTTTAGCGTAGCTCTCGCAGCAGCGTAGGGCCCTTTTGTCAGGCCGGCCGATCGAGACGGGGCCATAATGATCGTACCGGTAATCTCCACGCACCACCATGCCATGAATGAGAAGGGCGTTCAGGATATCCAGGATCGTCGTCTCGTTGCCGCCGCCCACATTGGCCGAAGAGGAAAAGGCGCCTCCAACTCTGCCCTGCAGCTTGCCGTGGAACTTGACGCTCTCATCCAGGAGCTTCTTAAGCGGCCAGGCCATCGACCCATAATATGTCGGGGACCCAAAAAGAAGGCAATCATAGCGCAGTAGGTCGTCAACCGCCGTCTCCTCCACTTTTTTCAGGTCGACCTCAAGACCTTCCGCCCGCAGGACATCGGCAACTCGAAAGGCCATCTTTTCCGTATTGTGGGTCACCGAGTAATAACAAACCAGCGCATTGGGCATAGTGCTTCTCCTCTGAGTTCAAGATGGTATTCCGAAATCAAGATGAAAAGCAAATTTCTCCCCAGGAAATGGTCTTTTTCCCTTAACTGAATTCGCTGTAGTCGACAGGATCATCAACCACTTCAACCTGATCTTCGTCGCGGAAAGTCCTCCTCCGCCTCATATCGCTGACCAGGAGCATCTGATGGCCGCTGAGGCCTCCACTGAGTATTCTTCGTGATTCTCTCTTTTCCCCGGGCCCGGAGGCCCGGCTCATCTCCGCCGCTTTTTGGCTCATCCGCAACTTTCCGGCCCGTCCGTCACTGTGGTGAGCTCAATTTGACATCCCTTAGTATCGCATTCTATGATTTCCCACGCAGGGAAGAGCCGAAATTAGTAGTCGAGAGATCATTCGGCAAGCACAGCAGAAAGCGAAACGCTTATAAATTGTATGTCCGATATCCGTCATGAACGACTGCGTCGAGATAATGGAGTGGGCAGACAGAGTGGTTACCTTCTGAAGAAGGAACTGACAATTGCCAATAACCAACCGCCAATGAATCACCAGCCTTCAACAAGAGAAACTGCAACGTGCACGAGATCTTGCAATTATCGCCTTTTGATAGTTCATCTGTTTCATTGTCGGTTGAACATTGGTAATTGGCAGTTCACCACGCTTTTTCAGGCCAACATGCACTGAATCAGGTTATGACAGAAGCCAGCGACTACCTGGCGCGGGAGGAATAGCATGGCACTGCTCGTACTGCTCCGTGGCGCCAATGTAGGAGGCAACAGGGTCTTTCGTCCCAAACAACTTGCCGACAAACTGAAACGTCTGGACGTCGTCAACATCGGCGCGGCGGGTACATTCGTCGTCAGAAAGAAAACCGCGCAGGCCGAGGTCCGAAGGGCTTTCGCCAGGGAGCTGCCGTTCAAGACTTCGGTCCTCATCTGCCCCGGGCGTGATATCACACGGCTGATCTCAAACGACCCGTTCGCACGCCAGGAGAAAGGTGCCGAGATCGTCCGGTTCGTCAGCATCCTTGACAGGAAGCCGAAGACGGACCCGAAGTATCCGTACATCCTCCCCCCGGGCGGGAAGTGGCTGCTGAAGCTCATCGGTCGCCAGGACCGCTACGTTCTCGGGGTATACCGGCGCAGCATGAAGACCATCACATATCTGGGCAGCACGGATAAACTCTTCGATGTTCCGGTGACCACGAGGAACTGGAATACGATCGAGGCGATCGGAAAGGCACTGAAGGAATCCGTGTGAACAAGGACATCCGGGTTTCCAATGCCCTACAGTCCCGATCAGACAAGGCCATCTGCAACGCGCTTGCGAAGGAGATCGACGCGGTCCTCACCGATGCGGAGAGCAGGCTCTGGCACGCGCATCCCGTTTGGTTCCTGGAGGGCAATCCCATCGTCGGATACAGC
>CAYOZW010000003.1:30207-44127 GCA_964408495.1 uncultured Eubacteriales bacterium | reverse complement strand
AAGGACTAAGAAAGGTTCAAACGGACGGAGGCAGCGCGTTCCAGTTGAGCAGCGCGTTCCAGAGCAACCGGTAATCCGAGCGGTTGAGGTCCCGGTGGATCGGGTTGAAGTTGAAGGCAATGATGCGGCCTTTGCCTGCCGGCAGGTCGAGGATCGCCGGTCGGCCCTGGAGATCATCTTCGCCCTTTAGCGCGCCGCTCACGAGCATTTTGACCTCGTCCTTCTTCGCTTGTTCCTTGGCCCCATCCGGCATCCCCGCCTCCTGGCCTTCTTCTTCGCGGTCCTCTTTCCTGAGTTTTGTTCCCCACTGGAGGACGACTCCGCAACGCCCCGACACGGCGATCTCATAGACGGGCGTCCACGTCCGAAAAACCGAAGTGACTTCAGGTAGGCCGTAGGCCAGCGGATGGTCGGGCCTGGTGAACTTGACCTTCAGCTCGGAGCCAGGTGTAAAGAAGGTGCCCGGTTGTCGGTGAACGTCCCGGACGAGCCCGCCTTCGAGGGCGAGAGCCGAGCCGTTGCCGAGGGTCACGAGCAGCCCTCCGGCCTCGAGATACTTTTCAAGGTTGGCCATACCCGCCCAGCCGATGCCGCCCGTGATGTCTTCCGAGGCATCAGGGACTCCCAGGCTGGGAGAGTCCTTGGTTTTGGTATAGGCCATCGGCCCGAATTTCTTGTCTATGCCGAGGATCTGGTCCTGGAGGTTGAGATAGTTGTGGCCGAAAAGGATGATATCGAATTGCTCGCCCAGGTGTCCGGCGCGGATATCGTCGTCGCGGATATACGTGTACGGGATCTTTTCCCGGTCGAAGACATAGCGGATCCAGCCGACCGCCTCGGTGTCTGCCCAGGTGTGCCAGACGGCCAGGCGCGGGATTTTGGATTCGTGACGCGGGACGTCGGGGAGGGCGGAAGCGCTCTCGAAATCGACGGCCAGCTCGGCGGCGGCCTCCTTGAGAGCGTCGGCCAGTCCTTTTTGATCGGGCAGAATCCATGAGCCCTGCGGAAAGTCCCTCTTGCCGGATTGAAATGCTTTCTCGGCGATCTCCACGCGGAAACCAGCCAGGCGGGCGCGGAGCGCGAGCAGCGCTTCCTGTCCCGTATCCTTGAGCAGGAAGACCGGCCCCGATCCGCTCACTTTGCCCTGGACTTGGATGTCCTTTTGGAGAGGCGTCAGGGGCACGTCCGTGATCTTGGAATCATCGATCCTTTTCGCCTCGAGGCCGAAGTGGACGGGGAGTGACCAGGACACATCATCATAGGGCTCATAGACGGCGTCGGGCGGAAAGACCTGGGGAAGAAGCAGATCAACGGCGTAGTTCCGGTACGGTTGGTCGAGGCGCACAACGTAGGTCCCTGCGGGGAACTCGCCGTCCTTCACCTTGAAGGCCGCCGGCGCCCTCGAAACCTCAATGCCATGCTTCATCAAGAGGTTGACCATCTCGGCCACGCGGCGGCGGTCGCCCTGGTCTTCCGGGATGGAGAAGGCGAAGGGACCGCCTTTGACGCCCTTCTTCCAAGAGTTGTACCCCTTGCGGTAGAAATCGCGGAGCATCTCTTTCGAGTGCTTGGCCACGTAGTCAAGAACGGCCAGGCAGCCGCTCTGCATATAGTTCGTATTGTTGCGGAGCGACCAGCGCAGCTTGCGCGGCGGCGGCATGGGCCGGTACCACTCCCGGCTCGTCACCGGGCGCCCCACATAGCGTTCCTCGTTCGGCCGGAGGACCCGCTCGACGGTCTCGGCCGTGCCGTTGCCGAAGGTCTCGTAGCCGCGGCCCACGCTGTTGTGGTTGACGCCTATCGAATCAAGGAAGACGTGCTCCCAGCCGTCGCTGAATCCCCAGGTCCAGACGCCGGGCATGCCGGCGGAGGTCAAGGCGCCGATCTCGGCGAAGGACATGGCGAACATCTCGTTGACCAGGATGGGGTCGAGGTTGGGGTTGAACGGCCCCGTGCCGTTCCATGTCTGGAGGAGAGGAATCGACTCGTGAAGGTCGTGGACGACCGTCGGATGGTATTCGAAGAACATCCGGCCGACCGCCCGCGACAGCTGGAGCGCTTCCTGGTGCGAGTCGCGATTGTTGTCGTGGAATACGTAGAACCCCCAGTAGGGCGGCGAGAGCGGCGGCAGGTTGTCGAAATCCGTCTTGCCCTTGAGGTAGCGATAGAACCAATCGACCTGCTTGTCGCGGCCGTCAGGCTCGGAGACCGGATTGATCAGGACAACGACCTCGCTGCGGATCTTCTGGATCATTGGCTGTTCGGAGACAGCCAGGCGGTAGGCCAGCTCCATGACCATCTCAGGACTTCCCGTCTCCGTCGAGTGGAGTCCGGCGTTGAAGTAGTAGACCGGCCGGGAGGCGGCGATGAGCGCCTCGGCGGCTTCTGGCGATGTTTTACGCGGGTCAGCCAGGGCGGCCGTAGAGGCTTTGAGTTTCGCCAAGTCGCGGATTCCCTCTTCGTCGGTGATGATGACCAGGAGGATGTCCCTCCCCTCTTCGCTCCGGCCGATCGTTTCAACGAGGACGCGCGGAGAGGTCTCGGCGAGCTTCCGGAAGTAGCCATATATCTTGGCGGTCGAAGACAGCTCCCCCTCGGCCCCGACAACGTGGTCAAGGTACCTGGTCGGCGAAACGACGGTGTCCGACGCCGGCACATAGGCCACCCATGGATTGCCGAAGCGGGCCTCGGTCGTGAACTTGGCGATGGCCTCGACCGACCCGGGCTCAGGAATGTCCGGGGCATAGGGATTTTCATCTTGCGACTGTGAGGGCGCAGCGGCGATGCTCGCGACGGTGAGGATCGTCAGGAAAAATAGAGCGAGACGACGGATTCTGTTCATGGATTCCCTCCTGTTCATGCTGGCAAGGATAGATTTTAATCCGGTCGAGGTCAATAGGTCCGGTTTCCGCCGTCAAAAAAGGCGCCCCCCTCGTCCCGATGGATTGGATTTCGATTCAGGTGAACTTAGGTAACTGTCACCTTCATTGCGCAACTTGACATCCAACGGCGCTGCGACTTATCATCCCTGCGTAAGGGACGAAGCAAAAGTGGCAGATGAACGCTCCTTCAGCAGATACTTTCCAACATCCGCCGGGAGTCGCTTTATCCGCGAGGCTTTGGCAATCCGCTGATGATCACGACAAAGAGAGCAACCAATAATTTTTGAGGAGAGGGAGAAATGTTCAGTCGCATCCTGGGGACTTTGACTTTCAGGAGGGCGAAATACCTCGAAATCGCCAAAGACCGAACCGCAACCGGGCAAGCCATCATCCTGGTCGTTATATCCGCAGTTCTCTTTAGCCTCATTGAGATCATTGTCTTCGCCGGGGAGTGGGTAGGCGCGGGGCGGGCCAATATCGTCCGCGCCATCGGCTGGGGTGCAGTGTCGTTTGTCTCGTCCTTCGCCAGCTGGATCCTCACGGCCGTACTGCTTGTCCTCATCGCCGGCCTGTTCAAGGGCAAGACGACTGTGGGCGAGATGCTTCGGGTGACGGGGTTTGTGGAAATCTTCGCCATCCTCGCCTATGTATGCGCCCTGGTCGTGGCGATTTCCGGGTTGGTCTCGGCCGGGGAAGTCGTCTTTTTTGTCATCGCATTCCTGGCGTTGGGCGGCTACATCGTCGGCGTCAGCGAGACGACCGGGATTACGGTGGGGAAAGCCTTGACCACGGCCTTCATCGCAGATATTGCCGGCTTTTTCGTTACGGTGTTCATCACCGACCTGATTCTGGGCGTGCTCAAGATGCCCGCGCCCTAGAATTGAGGCAACTGTCGCCTTAATCAACTGTCTTTCTTTTTGCCACCTAATTCCATATAATTATCGGGAAATCCCATGACGACGGTCCTCGAGGTCGAAAACCTGGCGAAATCCTTTGCCCCCGGGTTCATCCCCAAAAAGCGGGAAATCCTGAAGGGCATCTCCTTCTCGGTCGCGGCCGGGGAGATTTTCGGCTACCTCGGGCCCAACGGAGCCGGCAAGACCACGACCCTGAAGTGCATCCTGGGTCTGATCTTCCCGGACCGGGGGAAAATCGAGATCTTCGGCAGCCCGCACCTTTCCATGAAAGGGAAAGAGCATCTCGGCTACCTGCCGGAAAATCCCTATTTCTACGATTACCTCACGGCAGCCGAGTTCCTCGACTTCTACGCCCGGCTGTTCGGTCTGAAGAAAAAAGACAAGGACGACAAGATCGCCGGCCTCCTTCGCTTGGTTGGGATGGAAAAGGCACGTGACCTCCAGCTCCGCAAATTCTCCCGGGGCATGCTCCAAAGGATCGGGCTGGCCCAGGCCCTGATCAACGATCCTACGCTCCTCTTCCTCGATGAACCGCTGGGCGGTCTGGACCCGCTGGGCCGGAAGGAGCTCCGGGACATAATCGTCCGGCTGAAACAGGAAGGCAAGACGATCTTCCTCTGTTCCCACATCCTCCAGGATATCGAAATGATCTGCGACCGCGTGGCCATCATCGTCGGTGGCCGGGTCATCAGCGAGGGCAGCCTCCGGGACCTGATTTCGGAGAACGTCCTCTTCACTGAGATCACCGTATCCGGGATCGATCCGGCCTCGCTCGCCGGCCTGGGAGAGTTGGTCTCGACGCACGGCGACAGGATCCTCCTCAAGGTTTTCCAGGAGGACACGATCGCGAATCTGATGGCCCTTGTCCATGAAAAGAAGGGCAAGATCCATTCGCTTATCCCCCGGACCGAGACCCTCGAGGACTTCTTCGTGGAAATGGTCAAACAAGGATGAAGATAAAAATCATCGCCCTGAACACGTTCAAGGAAGCCATCCGGGACAGGATCCTCTACCTGCTCTTCTTTTTCGCCGCCGTCGCCCTTGTTTTTTCGCGGGTCCTGGCCGTGCTCACCGTGGGCGACCGGGTCAAGATCATCAAGGACGTCGGGCTGGCCTCGATCTCGCTTTTCGGCGTGCTCATGGCCATCATGATCGGCACCGGCCTTGTGTATAAGGAGATCGACAAAAAGACGATCTACACGTTGCTCTCCAAGCCCATCCGGCGCTGGCAGTTCCTGCTCGGCAAGTTCTTCGGACTGGTCTTGACTCTGTTCGTCATGACCCTGGCCATGAGCGTGATCTTCCTGGTCATCGTCCTCCTCCACACGGGAAGGCTGGAAGCATCGATGCTCCTGGCCATCCTCTTCATTTTCATAGAACTCGTCTTGATCACCGCCGTGGCGATCCTGTTTTCCTGCTTCTCCACCCCCATCCTGAGCTCGATCTTCTCGCTCTCCTTCTATCTCATCGGGCACCTCTCCTGGGGGCTCGAAACGCTCATCCAGAAAACCCGCCCGGGAACGTCGAGAGTCTTGCTGCGCGGGCTCTCCGCCGTCCTCCCCGATCTCGAGAACTTCAATTTCAAGACCGAGATCGTCCACGGCCTGGCCATCGACCCCAGATTTTACATCTATTCCGCCGTTTACGGACTTGTCTACACGCTCTTCATCTTGTCCTTGGCTGTGCTGATCTTCAAAAAGAGGGATTTCGTCTGAAGCCGATGATCAGAACGCCCGGCCTGAGAAGAGGGTCAGCCACTGTCGCCCTGGTGGCATTCATCTTCCTCCTCGGCGCCGGAATCGTCTCCCTCAAGCTGGCCGTCGAACGGATCCCGCGGAAAAAGATCCCCGGTGCGTCGATCATCTACATCCCTTCGGGCAAGTACCTGAAATACGCCACCTTCGGCTATTCTTCTTTTGTCGCCGACCTCGTCTATATCTGGGCCATTCAATATTACACAACCTACACCATCGTCGACCGCTTCCAGAACCTGGAGCATATTTTCTCCGTTATCGCTGAGCTCGACCCCCGCTACACCGATCCCTACGAGATCGGCGCCCTGATCGCCGTCAACGAAGCCAAGGACCTCGGACTGGCCTACAAGATAATGGACCTGGGGCTGGCCAAGAATCCGGACCAGTGGATCTTTCCGTTCGAGGCGGGGCACTACGCCCAAAGGGCGGGAGATTTCGAGACAGCCCGGAAATACTATGAAAAGACGAAAAACATTCCGGGAGCGCCGGATATCGCCAGGCGTCTTTACGCGGCCGCCGGCTTCAAGGTATCGGACCTGAAGGAATCCTGGGAGACCTGGTTGGAAGTTTACAACACAGCCGCGGACAAGCGCACTAAAAAGATTGCCGGCAAGCATCTTTACCAGGTGAAATCGACGATGGACATCAGCCTCCTTAAGGAAGCAGTCAGGCGGTTCAGGGAGATGTACCGGCGGACGCCCGCCGAGCTAGACGAGCTCGTCCGTTTCGGGATCGTCTCGGCTCTGCCCCAGGACCTGGACGGCAAGGAATACGTTTACAACCCCAAGACAGGCGAGATCACGCCTCCGAGTATCTGGTGGAAAAGATAATCATCGTCCTCTTCGGACTAGCCTGGGGAAGTTTCCTCAACGTCGTCATCTATCGGCTTCCCCGGGGACTGAGTCTGATGCGGCCCCCGTCCACCTGTCCGCAGTGCCGGACACGCATCAAGGCTTATGACAACATCCCCCTCCTTTCCTACCTCCTGCTCCGGGGGAAATGCCGAGCCTGCGGTCTGAAGATCCCGGTCGCCTACCCGTTTGTCGAGCTCCTCACGCCGGTCTGTTTCCTGCTTCTCTACGCGAGGTTTTCTCTAGGTGTTCCCTTTTTCGCTTCGTGTCTCTTCGCCAGCGCCCTCATCGTCCTCTGTTTTATCGACCTTTACCACCAGATCCTTCCCGACGAGATCACCCTGCCGGGCCTGGCCTTAGCTCTCCTCTACTCCGGCTTTCGCCCCGACATGACACTGCGGCAGGCTTTGGTCGGCGCGGTCGTCGGCGCCGGCTTTCTGCTCGCCGTCTATGGAGCCTACTTATTGCTGAGAAAGAAAGAAGGCCTGGGCATGGGCGATGTGACCATGATGCTCCTTGTTGGCGCCTATCTGGGCTGGGTGAAGGCGTTCTTCACTCTTCTTGTCGGGTCTTTTGTCGGGGCGCTGGTGGGCCTTTTCCTGCTATCGTTCAAGAAGAAAGATCTCCAGTTCGCTCTCCCCTTCGGGACGTTCTTGGCGCCGGCGGCCTTTTTCGCCCTGGTCTGGGGTGACCGGATCATCAACGCCTACCTCAACCTCTATAAAAGATAGTGGAATTAAGGTGACACTGAATTAAGGTGACACTAAACTTAATTCAGTGATCAGCACAAAGCAGAGGAGGGATTTTCCTGAATTAAGTTTAGTGTCACCTTAATTCACCTTAATTCAAATTGAATTTTCCCCAGGACTGTGATATTCACTAGGGACAGGTTCGGCGCATGCTTGCGGAGACTATCCCCCCAAAAAAAGCCGCCCTCAGCATTATCCTGGTCGTCTTCATTTTCTTCCTCGGGTTCTCCCTGTTCCTCAACCTGCCGGTTATCGACCAGCATTTTCTCTTCGCCGACCAAGCCGTTTATTATGCCCTGACCCAGAGCATCGCCTACGATCTCGACTTGGAATACACCAAAAAAGATTTGATCCGGTATTACCACGATTTCATGGCCGGGCCGCAGGGCATCTTCCTGAAAAAGGCCCGGAACAACAAGATCTTCTATGCCAAGTCATGGGCATATTCGCTCTTCGCCGCACCGTTCGTCCGAGTATTCGGGTACAACGGCTTCCTCGTTTTTCACTCGTTCCTCCTGCTCATCGTCATGCTGCTGGGCTATGCTTACTTCTCCCTGGCTAACTCGCCGCTGACTTCGATCTCCTATCTCCTGACCTTCCTCTTCGCCTCCGTAGCCGGGGTCTATTACCTTTGGATCTCGCCGGACTTCTTCAACTTCTGTCTCGTCTTCATCATCTTTTTCCTCTGGATCTACAAGATCAAACGCCGGGAAACTCCAGCGGCTGTTCCCTCGGCCGAGGCGTCCCGGTCCTTCCTCCTCTCGCCGGGGACGGATTATCTGGCGGCCTGTCTCATCGGCTTAGCGGTCTTTTCCAAGCCGCCCAACATCGTCCTCATGGGACCGCTCGTCCTTTTCGCCTTCTATGAGAAGAAATTTTTCAAAGCGCTCGTCCTGGTGGTCGTCTTCAGCCTGACCATCGGGCTTCTCTTCGGGGCCAACTACCTCCTCACCTCGGACTGGAACTACCAGGGCGGCGAGAGGAAGACCTTCATCGAAACGTTCCCTCTCGAAAAGGACAATCTGACTTTCGATTCTCTCGGGAGCACGATGACCTCGGAGAACTACTTCCAGCGCTTTCTCATCCCCCCCAAGTTCATTCTCTTCAATGTGTTCTATTATTTCTTCGGCCGGTTCACCGGTATCGCCTGGTACTTTTTCCCGGCTGTGCTGGCCTTGTTCCTATTTTTCCGCTCGCGGCGCCGCCTCCACGACTGGCTGACCCTCCTCACTCTGGCCGGCGGGATTCTTATCTACATCGTCCTCACACCCGAGTTCTACGGAGGGGGTGGGGGCTCGCTGGCCAACCGGTATTTCCTCAACATCTACCCCCTGTTCCTTTTCCTGCCGAGCCCGAAAAAGAGCTGGCGGCAGGTCGTCCTGATCTGGATTGTGGCGGCCGTATTTATCTCCCAGATCCTGGTCAGCCCCTTCCGGTCTTCGGCCCAACCGGCCACCCACGCCAAAAAATTCCCTATCAAGGCTTTACCCCTGGAGATGACCCAGGTCAACCACTTCCCCACCAATACCAATCCGCTCGCCTTCCGGGTCAGCATCTGGCCCGACAAACCCCACCCTCAGAGGGAATTCATCCATTTCCTGGACGACAACTTCTACCCCAAGCTCGAGCCTACCGGAATCTGGACGCGCGGAGATAAGACCTGCGAGTTCATCCTCAAAACTTATTATCCGCTTAAGGAGATCGGAGTGCGGCTCCTCAACAACCCCAGGAGTAACAACCAGATCACCGTAAAGGTCGAGGGCCAGAAACAGAAGGTCGTCCTCCAATCCAAGCAGTGGGGAACCCTGCGTTTCCCGGTCGGCAACGGATTCAAAATGGAAGAGAGGTACCACTACCGGATGAAGATAAAGGCGGCTAAGGGCGCTATCCCCTACTACGAGGACCCGGCCAGCCTGGAGCGGAGGTACCTGGGCGTTTTCTTCGAACTCGAGATCGTCCCCAAAGAATAATGTGCGGCATCTGCGGAATAGCTTCCCCGGGATCGGCCAAGCCGGTTGACCGGTCCTTGCTCGAAGCGATGTGCCGGACCATCGTCCATCGGGGCCCGGACGACGAAGGCTTCTTCGCCACTGAAGCGGTCGGGCTGGGCGCCCGGCGACTGAGTATCATCGACCTTGAAGGCGGCCACCAGCCGCTCGCCAATGAAGATGGGACCATCTGGGCCGCCCACAACGGCGAGGTCTACAACTTCCCAGAGCTCCGGGAGGAACTCATCTCCCGCGGCCATCAATTTGCGACCCGGACCGATACCGAGACGATCGTCCACAGCTACGAGGAGTGGGGGGAGGAATTCGTCCACCGGCTCCGCGGCATGTTCGCCTTCGCCCTCTGGGACGAAAAAAAAAGGCGGCTTCTCCTGGTGCGCGACCGTCTCGGCGTCAAGCCGCTCTACTACACCGTGCTCGATGATCGGACGCTTGTCTTCGGCTCCGAGCTCAAGGCCGTCCTCGTTCACCCGCGGGTCAGTCGGGACGTCGAGCCGCGGGCGCTCGACTTCTTCCTGACGCTGGAATATGTCCCCGCTCCCCTGAGCATCTTTCGGGGAATCCACAAGCTTCCGCCGGGCCATTCCCTCGCCTACAAGGACGGGCGGATCGAGGTGAAAAAGTACTGGGATATCGAGGCCGCTGCCGACCCGGATGGCCATCCTTCTCGACGCCGCCTGCCCGAGATCATGGATGAGCTCTACAACCTGCTCAAGGAATCCGTCAAGCTAAGGTTGGTCAGCGACGTTCCCCTGGGCGCTTTTTTGAGCGGAGGGATCGATTCCTCTGCGATCGTCGGGTTGATGCGGGAGCTCGGGGCCTCGCCGCTCAGGACCTTCTCCATCGGATTCGAAGAAACTTCCTACAACGAGCTGCCTTATGCCCGGCGGACCGCCGAGCGCTTCGCCACCGAGCACGAGGAATTCACCATCGAGCCGAAGGCGCTAGAGCTCACTGAACAGCTCATCCGGCATCTCGACGAGCCGTTCGGCGATTTTTCGATCTTCCCAACCTACCTCGTCTCCAAGATGGCCCGCTCTCGCGTCAAGGTCATCCTCTCGGGGGACGGAGGGGATGAGGTCTTCGGAGGGTATGAGCACTACCAGGCACAAAAGATCGCCTCCTGGCCGCCGGTCAGGCTGTCCGCTGCTCTGATTTCTCCCCTCATCAACCGGCTCCCGCCAACGGCTAAAAAAAAGGGCTCTTGGAACAAGCTGCAGCGTTTCCTGCAGGGCTTCGAACACGCCTCCAAAAACAGGCATCTGCGCTGGATGATGTTCCTCTCCCGGAAAGACAAGCGCCGGCTTTATTCAGCCGGCTTCCAGGAACAACTGGGCGAAATTGAAGAAGTGCACGGCCTTTCGCCATTCCGGGAGGTCTTCGAAAAGCTCCCCGCTTTCGACCGGACGACAGGGGAGCTCTATCTCGACCTCAAGACCTACCTGGCCGACGACATCATGGTCAAGGTAGACCGGATGAGCATGGCCACCTCCCTCGAAGCCAGGGAACCTCTTCTCGACCACAAGCTCATCGAGTTCGTCTTCGGACTGGAAGGACGGCTCAAGCTCCACGGCCTGACCACCAAGTGGATCCTCAAGAAAACGATGGAGCGCCTCCTCCCGGCCGAAAATATCTACCGGCCCAAGGAGGGCTTCAGTATCCCGATCAAACACTGGCTGAGGAAGGAACTTCGGGAGCTGATGCTCGATCATTTAAGCGAGAGCCGGATCAGGGAGGCCGGCTTTTTCAATCCGAAGCCGGTCCAGGGGATGATCGCTGCCCATCTCGCCGGCCGGAAGAACTTCAGCCACCAGCTCTGGGCGCTTCTCGTTTTCGAGATCTGGAGAGAAAGCTATTTATAGAAAGGACGGGTCCTGTCATGGCGTGTCCCCGTCCGTCCTCGCTTAAGACCCACCCACCCGCCACCATTTCGCTGCGGGCGGGCGGGGACCAGCGTCATGCCACCCATCTCTTGAATAATCGATGGTGACGGGGAAAAGAAATGTTAAATGCATAGCAAGGACAGTTAGGGACAGATTCGTTTTGCATACCAGCCAACCTTACTTATATTTTTGCATTTTTCCGGGTTTGGGGCAGTGGCATGAGAAACCCGTATGAGGAGAGAGCGGGCAGGGTTTCTCTACCGGAGGGAAAGAAGAACGAACGACGAATCGAGCCCGTTTTCCGCGCTGGGAGAAAACGGGCGCGGTTTCGATGCCACTGCCCCAAACCTTCCGCTCAGTCGTCGACGGACTTCCTCGCCTAAACCCCGGCCTTTTCTTCATGATAATCTTTCAGGAGGGGAGCAGGGCGGGGACCAGCGTCATGCCACCCGTCCTTAATATGGTTAGGGGTGACGAAAAAAAAGGATGAATTTATGGTCAAGGCATTGGGGGACGGGCTTTGCGAACATAGAAGCCTTCCCGAAATGCTTTTCGAGGGCACCCCGGCTCCATTTTTTGTGACCGAGGCGACGGATTTGGATGAGGAAGTCCCTCCGAAACGCCTCCAAGACTCTGTTTGAATCTCATCAACCTCCCCTTCCCCTCCTGGCCAATCAGGAGAGGATACAGGTTGGCGTTTCGGGAAAATGTCGAAGCGAGGCCGTCTCCCAATACGTTGACTCACTAAACGGTGTTTTTGGTTATGGTAAAAATTTTTTTAGTGGCGGGGGTGACTTTGAAGGCGTCCGCGACCGGGAGTCCGAGGACCCAGATGATCTCTCCACCAGAAAGGTAGACCGGATGTCTATTCCTCTCCCCTGGCGCGATCCCTTTTGCCCGCATGATCTCCTTGAGTTTTTTCCGGCCCGGAGCTCCGAGCGGGCGGTAGCGGTCGCCTTTGCGCCGACTGCGAACAAGAAGAGGGAACCGGATATTCGCGGCATCGAGAACGGCTTTCCGATCGTCATCATGCCGCACTCTCCCCGCATTCTTCCGCGAGATCTTTTTCCCGGCGAAAGAGAGCCCGGCCTCGGGGATCAGAAGATCCGTTTTCCCATCCCATTCGTATTCGTACCAGAGCGGAGGGCCGGATTTTCTTTTAACCGAGATCAGCCCTTTCTCCCGCCTAAGGATGAGATTGTTCGGCAGGACGGTTTCTTTCCCTTCGGCGAGCCCGCGGACGGCCTCGACATCCCGGAAAGTGAAACCTCTCAGGTCGCCCTTGACCTCGCGGAGGTACCCCCGGACACAGCGGCGGCCAAGGGCTGGAGGCAGGGTCGACAGGGGCCCGGCGTCGAGGAGTGGATGGCTATCCTCGCGGAGGATCATCCGCTCCATTTTTTTTTGGATGACTTGTTCCCAAACCTCTTCCTCGTCCCGGCAGATTTCGGCCAGACGGCCGAGTTGGCGCACCACCTCCCGTTCGAAATTTTTCTGGAGATAGGGGATGAGTCGGCGGCGGACCCGGTTCCTCAGGTAGAGGACGTCCCGGTTGGTCTCGTCCTGGCGATAGGACATCTTCTTCGCCCGGAGATAAGCTTCGACGTCCCGGCGCTCCACCTCGATCAGAGGACGGATAATCAGCCCGTCGATGCAGGGAGCGATGCCGCCCAGGCCGGCCGGGCCGCTTCCCCGCAGAATCCGCATGACCACGGTCTCCGCCTGGTCGGTGAGAGTATGGGCGGTGGCGATCCTGCCGGCGCCAATCCGGGCGGCCGTTTTCCGGAGAAACCTGTATCTTCTTATCCGGCCGGCCTCCTCGATGTTCATCCCATGCTTCCGGCTGTAGACCCGGATGTCTTCCCGTCCGAGATAAAGAGAAAGCTCGAATTTTTGCGCCAGCTCGATAACAAAGCGTTCGTCGGCGGCCGCGCCTCTCCGGAGCTGGTGGTTAAAATGGGCCAACGCCAGCCGGAGCGAGTACTCGTCGCGAAGCTCCAGCAGAACGGCTGTCAGGGCGGTGGAATCGGCGCCGCCGGAACAGGCGATGAGGACCTTGTCTCCCCTCTCCAGGAGATTGAAGCGGGTGATCGTCTTCCTGACAAGTGGCGGCAGCATGCTCAAACCTGAGTGATTTGATAATTTCTATAAAATAAATAAGGGCAGACGCACGGACAGCGAGAATGGCGGCGGAGGGATTTGAACCCCCGACGCTGCGGATATGAGCCGCATGCTCTGACCAACTGAGCTACGCCGCCGGGTGCGAAAATTGTAGCCGAACCCCCCCGATTAGTCAATTTGGACCTGGTCCCAACAGAATTTATCCGCTTGACAATAGCCCTTCTAATCGGCTATGAATGTATTAGTTTTTCCATGAGAGGAGTAAGGAAATCGGGCGGGGATTTTTTTCCTCTTTTCTAACCTGACCATGAAGAAAATCGGCAAGTACAAGATCCTCGGCATCCTCGGAAAAGGAGGCATGGGGATTGTCTACAAGGGCCTCGATCCCGATATCGAGCGGGAGGTGGCCATCAAGACGATCCGCTTCGACACCCTCACTGACGGTATGCAGAAGGAAGAACTCCTGACCAGGGTTATCCGGGAGGCCAAGGCCGCCGGCCGGCTGAACCACCCCAACATCATCACCATCTATGATGTCGCCCGGGATAAGGATTTGACCTATATCGTGATGCAATATGTGGACGGGTCGAACCTCCAGGCAGTGATCGAGTCGGGGAAGATGTGCTCTCCAAGGGAGATCATCGACATCCTCAGGCCCGTCGCCGACGCCTTGGATTTTGCCCATCGGGGCGGGATCGTTCACCGGGACATCAAGCCGGCCAACATCATGATCGACAACACCGGAAAGCCCTTCCTG
>CAYOZW010000003.1:0-30197 GCA_964408495.1 uncultured Eubacteriales bacterium | reverse complement strand
CCGTATCGAGACTTCGACGATGACCCAGGCTGGGACGACGGTCGGGACGCTCAGCTACATGTCTCCCGAACAGGTCAAGGGCCAGACTGTCGATAAACGCTCGGATATCTTTGCCCTCGGCGTCATTCTTTATGAACTCCTCACCGGCAAGAAACCTTTCGGCGGGGACAATATGTCCACCATCGTCTACCGGATCGTCCACGAGGAACCGGAGCGGATCACCGATATTAACAAGGACCTTCCGCCTGCCTACGAAAGCGTCGTTCGAAGGGCTCTGGCCAAGAATCCCGAAGACCGCTATCAGAGCTGCCGGGGTCTCATCGCCGATCTGGAAGAACCCGGCCGGATGGCCGAAGCGACCCTGGCCTATGATTTCAAAGGTGAAGAATCCGGCCGGCCGAAGATAAGAAAGCTGGCTTTTGTCCTGGCCGGCGCCCTGGCTTTAATCGTCGTCGCCGGCGGGATGTTCCTGCTTTTCTCCGGGGGAGCAGGAAAGAGCCCCGGCATTGCCCAGGGTTTGGAGACGATCAAGAAAGAAGGACTGAGCCCGGCGACACGTTCGGCCTCCGCGCCCGGGGCGAGCCCTGTTTCCCCGGCGGGCCCAAGCGACGAAACCCTGGCCAGGCTCCGCGAGAATTTCGAAAGCCAGGACTATCCCGAAGCCGTCCGCCTGGCTGAAGAGGTCCTGGGGCAGGACGGGGAAAACACAGCGGCCAAAGAGATCCTGAACAAGGCCAAGGCCGAGATCACGGCGGCACAGGTCGCTCCTTTTCTTCAGTCCGGGATAGCCGGCTACAACAGCGGCCAATACGCTCAGTGTATCGCCGACATGGAAAAGGTCCTGAAGATCGACAAAGACAACAAGGACGCCCAGAAATATATCTTCCAGGCCGACTCGGCCCTGGCCAAGCCGGAGATCAGCGCCCTGATCGAGCGTCACCGCGTGGCCGAGGAGAACAAGGACCTTCTGACCGTGCTCAACCATATGGACTCTCCGACCCTGGCCGGGTCCCAGCAAGCCGAGTACAAGATGTTTTTTAACGGCTATGACGGCATTAAATCGATCATTTCCAAGGTTTCGATCAACTTCTCCAGCCGCTCGAGCGCTACGGTCTCTTTCTCCCAACTGCTTACCGCCGTTTATAAAAAGTCCGGACGGCGCAAGATCGTCTTCGAAGGCCAAAAAACCTGGCAGATGAAGAAACAGGGAAGAGACTGGAAGATCAGCGCCATACGATAAGATTCCTGAACACGAAGGAGCCGACGATGGAAGCGACGAGACGGGTGAAGTATCAGGCATTCCTGCTTTTTCTCCTGCTGATCCTTTTCCTTGGCCTCGCCCCGGCAGCGGCCGTCAAAGTCAAAGTCATCGTCGATAACGCCAGCATCAAGTCGACCCCCGAGATCGGCGGCCAAACCCTGGCCAATGTCCCGCTCGGAACGGTGCTCGAGGCCGAGTTAAAACAGGGAGAGTGGTACAAGGTGACGACGACCAAAGACGGGACGGAGGTCAGCGGATACATCCATGAGCTTCTGGTCGAAGAGACAAGCGAAGACGAGTCTCCCGAAGCCGCGTCGTCCAGCGGAGGCCTGACGAAATCCCAGGGAGAGATCGTCGCTGAGATCGAACTCAAGATGGGGGAAAACAAGGCGCTGATCCGTCAGGAGACCGAGTTCGACAAGGCCAGCGCGGAGCTGCGCCCGCTTCTCGCCAGGGCGTTTTCTATCGACGACCGGCCCAGGCAGAAACAGATTGCCTGCGAGATCTACCTCTGGCTCGGGTTGGCCGCCGCCAAGATGGGCGATCACTACAGCGCTCTGTTGGAATTCCGGAACATGTTCGAAGTGGACTACGCCTTCGCCAAGGAGGCAACGCGCAACATCAGTGATCCCCTGGTCAATAGCTTCATCGAGCAGGCCGAAAAGCAATACCGTGGCCTTATCGTCGACTACTCCCTGGAGATCGCCACCGAGCCCAAAGAGGCCACCATCATCATCAACGGAAAGGAGATCGGCCTCTCCCCCGAGATATACACGACGCCGATGCCCAAGTTCACGCTCGAGATCGTCAAAGAGGGCTATAAGCCCTACAAAGAGGAAATCTTCCTCTCTCAACCTTCTTCCAGGAAAGATATCGTTCTTCAGAGCACCGGCCGGACGATCGTCGTCAGCACCACCCCTTCAGGCGCCCAGGTCGTCCTGGACGGCCAGGACACCGGGAAGGCCACCGATTGTGAGCTCCCCTACGTTTCCTACGGGGGCCATGTTCTCACTCTGAAGAAGCCCCGCTGGGCCGAACATGAGGTGAGTATCGATGTTCTGGAAGGGCCCGGCCCGATGGCCGTCAGCTCAGTCCTGACCGTCAAGGACTATGACTTCGGGCAGAAGCTGGGCGGGCCGGAGACCAAGATCTTCAAGGCGCCCAAGGCGATCGCTTTTGACGGAGAGGGCAATCTCTACGCAACCGACGAAAGCGATTTCAAGATCAAGAAGTTCGACGCCCAGGGCCGTTTTCTGGCCGGCTGGGGTGATGCCGGGCAAGAATTCAAATCCCTGAAAGAACCTTCCGGGATCGCTTTCGATGGGCAGGGTTTTCTCTACGTCACCGACGCCAAGGCCGGCTGTGTTATGAAGTTCTCCACCGATGGGAGGTTCGTCGCTAAGTGGGGCAAGGAGGGCAACAAGCCCGACGAGTTCATGATCCCACTGGGAATCGCCATCGACCACAGCAAGGACATCTACGTCGCCGATTCCGGGAACAATCGCATCGTCAAGTACTCGACCGGCGGCGTCACTAAAACGGCCTGGGAAAAGCAGGGCACAGGGAGGGGCGAGCTGCTCTTCCCGACGGGAGTCGCCGTCAACACGAATAATGAGATCATCGTCATCGACCGCGTCCACATCCAGAAATTCTCCCCCGAAGGGGAAGTCATTGAAGCTTGGGGGAAACCGGGGACGGGCGACGGAGAGCTGAACAGGCCCCTGGGGCTGGCCGTGGATTCCCAAGGCTTCATCTACGTCGCTGACACAGGGAACAACAGGATTCAAAAATTCAGCCCGGACGGCCGGTTCATCACCGCCTGGGGGTCTGCGGGGACGGCCGACGGCCAGATGATGGGCCCCGTGGGCGTGGCCATCAACGACAAGGGGAGCGTCTTTGTACTCGAGCTGGATAACAGCCGTATCCAGGAATTCCGTATCCCCCCGCCGTAGGCGGGCGGAGCATCGCCACCTTCCCGGCCAGGAGTCTGCGTCGGGGATAAGATTCCCTTCGCTTCACATTTTGAGCGGAGTGACAACGGCGATAAAGGTCAAGATCAGGAAAAGCAAGGCCAATAAAGGGAAAATATACCAGGCCGGACGGTTGAAGGCGAGGCCCCTTGGCCGGCCGGAGGCCCGGACTTCATGATCCGTCAGCGGAAGTCCCGCCAGGATAATGCCGAGCAAAGCCAAGAAGCAACAGGAGATGACGAAGGCAAGGGCGGAGGCGACATCGGAGATGCTTTTTTTGGTGAAGGCAAAGAGTGTCTGCATGAGACCCATTAGAGATCCAAGCAGCCCGATGACGGCCAGACCTGAAGTCAGGGCTGTTCCGACTGATTCCCTCCCCAGGAATATCATCATGATCACGGCTCCTCCGACGACGACCAGGAGAGCCGACGGGTCGAAGAAGAAGCCCAGCAGACGCTGCTCTTGGAGAAATCCGCGGGCAGCGGGGAGGACGATCGTCCAGCCCAGGATGGCAACCAGCAGGACATAGCCGGCGACGTTGATGAATGTCCAGGATTGATGTTCGCTTGTGCCAACTGACGTTGGCGAAGCTACCTGCAGCCGGTTCAGGTCTTCCCTAGACTTCAAGGCGGGAACCGCACAGACGACCGCGAGGAACATCCCGTAAAGGGCGGGCCGGAAGGACGCAGTCAGGAGAAAAGCCACCTGCTGGATTCCTTCTGACGTCCGGGCCAAGGTGAGGACGAAGTTGGCAATGCTCCCAAGAACCCCGACGATCCAGAAGTTGCGGCCGAGCGCTTCCCAGAGATAGGGCAGCGCGGATGCGTCCCCCTCCCGGGGCGGGCGGCCGGCGAGATAGCGTACGGCCGCTCTGATCTGGGGCGCAGAGAAGCCCATGAAAAAAAGAGCGAACCCGCCGCCGAAAACGAAGGCGAACCCGGCGGCGTCCCAAAAATGGGCGAACTTGCCCGAGAGGACGACGCCGGCCAGGAGAAGGACGGTGAGCAGGACGCGTCCGATCCGCCAGAATAGTTTATTGTGAGTACGAGAAGTCATGTTGGTGGTCTCCTTTTCTCACGATGGGATCGTTCCAGAACCCGCGCCCGGTCCGCTCCGGGGGTTCCAGCGAAAAACGGCCTCAAGCTTCCCTCCCCTGTCGAGCTCTTTTTCGAGCTTCATGGGCAGGAAGGTGCAGGTATCTACGATCACCCTGGACGGGGGTTCGCCGGAAGTTTTATCGATAGAGAAGGACTCCCGGTCGCAACCGTCCATTCGTTCCACCCCGGCGGGCAGCCATCTTCCGTCTAGAAGACGGCGGAGCCGAGAGGAGCTCAGGAGGTCTTCGACGAGAAGAAGCTCTGCATCCAGCGGCGGCTGGATCCGGGTCTTCTTTTCAACGGCCCCAGTGACGAACTCGAGGACCGACTCGTCTGTTCTCTGGGGACGAATCGTCCGAACGCTCGTTTCTCCGGCCTGGATAATCTCGACCTGCGTTTCTAGGGGGGAGATCCACCGGATAACGAACCGAAGAGAGGATTCACCCGCCTTATCGAACCGAACTGTACATTCCATGGTCTGGACGCTGCCGAGTTGGCCGGAAACGGAAACGGCTTTCTGCAGAGCAGACAAGGAAGAGGCCAGGGCAGTCGGGGCTCTCTTCGGACGGAACGAAACGCCGAGAACTATCAGAGTGACCGCGGCCGCAGTCAAAGAGATTCTGGCCAAGGCTAGATATGGACGGCCCGGCCGGAAAACCCGAATAGCTCCGACCCTCCTGATATTTTCCGATTCCTCCCGGAAACGCTCCAGCTGCGCGGCCATCCTGGCTTCGGTATCCTTGGGAAGATCATCCGGAAACACTTGCTTCAGCAATCCATCCACATCAAGGGGCTGCTCCCCCTCTCTTCTCATTGAAAAACCTCCTCATGCCCGGATGGCCTAAGGTGCGAGAGCCATTTCCTTAGCTTGGCCCGGCCGCGCAAAACGTGGGTCCGGGCCGTCGCCTCCCGGCAGCCCAGCACCTCGGCAATCTCTTTATAAGAACGCTCCTCCAGGATCCGCATCAGCACAGCCGCGGCCTGCTTGCGGGGGAGACGTCCGGCCGCTCTTTTGACCATCGCCTCTGTCTCGGCTTGACCGCGCGCGCTCCCGGCGGCCCTATCCGGCAGGCGATCGATGACTCCGGAATCGACGAAGCGGCCTGCCCGGCACTGTCTTCTTAAGGTATCGACGGAAGCATTGATACAGATTTTCAAGACTAAAGCCTGGGGATTGGGATGGCAAGCAATCCTGTCCCATTTCTTCCAGATGATGGACAAAACCTCCTGCATGGTATCCTCTGCTTCGTCAGGGTGGCGGACGACACGCCAGATGACCCGCATCATCCGTTCACGGACAGGAGTGATGAGCTCCTCGTAATCGAACCGCTCTTTCATCCCGTCCATTCCCAAACATCTTCCATGGAGATAACCGTAATACAAGGCCCGATCGTTTACAACAGAGATGAGTTTTTAAGCCCGGAACTTTTTCTGATATCCGCCGACAGTTCGGGGAAGAGAAAAATCGATCGAGGAGGCCAAACGGCCTCAAGGCCCCCTCGGCCTGAGCGCTGCGAGGGGGAAACTCAGAGCCGGCCGGGTTCGCGATCAGATTCGGTAGCCGGAACGAAGGAATTCGGCCAGGAGCCGCCTCAACCTTTCGGCAACCCTAGGCGCCTCGAGGTCGGACCGGCGGAAGATGTCGCGGGCGGTGATTTCCGGATCAGCATAGAACCTCCCGTTGGCGGCCGCGTCGATCTGGATAGCCGCCCCTTTCAGCGAGATCCCGACGAATAAACCTTTAGCCTTGGAATAGGCATAGATCTCGGCTTTCAGTTCCAGGTCGGTTGTGGCTTGAGCGCCGCGGCCGACCGGGCCGGCGGCGATGCTGGCATCCGCGCCTAAGGTGATCTTGCCCGCGGCGATATTGTCGATGCTTTGCCGTGTTTGGAACACCAGGATCAGGTCGGACTTCTGGATGCCGATCTGCCAGCCAAGGCTCCCTCCGGCGAAGGTGACAAAAGAGGGATTGCTCCAAGCGCCATCGTCCTGGATGAGGAGTACGCCTCGGCCGTACTCGCCGCCGATCCCATAGGCCGCCTTGACGACTCCCGGGATGATGGCGATACCGAAGGCCTTCCGGAGAATGGACCCAGGAATCCCCTCGTCGGTCAATTCGGAGATCTCTCGAAAAACCCGAATCGCCTCCTCCACACGCCCCTCTTCCTCAGCCGAAGGCAATGCGGATGGGGCCGCCTGCGGGGGGACCACGAGAACCGCCGCGAGCAGCACAACCGTCCAGGCGATCATGTTATGACGAACGGCCTTTCTCATACTTGCCCTCCTGTATCGATAGGGTGCACGTCCTGCCTCACCCGCTTTATTCCATGAGGAGAAGGACGATTTCAATATATCCACTAAATTCCCGATAGAAACAATATTATATACGAAATTTTCCCGGCGGAGGTTGGTTTGTCTGGAAAAGCGAGTCCTGAAAAAAGGGGTCAACTTTATCTCTCCGGAATTCGTAGTATAATGTGAGCAAGGGAATGCGTAAGGGATGAGCAACTATAGCCCGACGCCTTCCTGTAAATATAAATAAAGGAGGTGCTTCGTTGAAGAGAAAGATTTTCGCATTTTCCGTCATGGGATTCTTCTTCTTTGCTCTGGCCCAGGGCCATGCTCAATCCGCAAAGAATCTGCAGCCTCAGGCCAAGGCTCCCCTCCCCATGTATCAGCTCGCCGAGGAAATGGCCAAAAGGCTGAATAACAGCCTCCAGGTAAAAACGGTGGTCGGAGAACCGATGAAGGTCGGGAAGGTCACCCTCATCCCGATCATGATGATCGACATCGGGTTTGGCGGAGGCGGAGGCGGCGCGCCCCAGGCTCCGGAGATGGGCGGCAAAGGATTCTACATGAGCGGCGAGGCCCGGCCGCTGGGGTTCGTCGTGGTCAGCAAGGCGGGGACAAAGTTCGTCAGCGTCGGCAAGATCCCCAAGAAATAAGGAGCAGGAGATGAATTTTAAAAGATATTCAATCATCGGGCTGGGAGCTTTCGTTCTGCTGGCCGGACTTCTGGAGGCCCAAGCTCCTCTCGATCAACCTCTCGCGGAGTTCGACAAGCTCGTCTCCAACCTCAAGGTCGCCGCCGTGGTGGGCAAGCCTGTCCAGGTCGGAGAGACATACATCGTTCCTTTTGCCAAGATCCGTTTCGGCATGGGGGGAGGCGGTAGCATGTTTGCCTTTGGCGGGGGCATGGGAGGCAAGGCTGTACCCCAGGGCTTACTGATCATTGAGGGAGAGGACGTCCGGGTGGAGCTCTTCCCGGAGGAGGAGAAGAAGCCGTCCCTTCTGCAGGAATTGCTGCCTGTAATATTGAAGATGCTTCCCCAGTTCATGGGCGACAAGTCGCCTTTCGCATCCAAACCGCCGGCCGCGGAGGGCAAAGCGTCGGGCCAGCCCGCAGAAGTTCCCAAGGACGCCTCGCTCGAAAAACTGAAGAAATCGTTCGCCGAAAAGAACTACCACGAGGCCCTGGCGATGGCGGACGCCCTCCTGGCAAAGGATTCAGACAACGCCGACCTTCATGCCTGGAAAGGGCATGCCATGGGAAGACTGGCGCAGGGGAATCCCGCCGACATGATGAAATACGGGATGGGCGCCATGCAGGAGTATGAAACGGCGCTGAAGCTCGATCCCGCCAACGCCGACGGGCATTTCGGGCGGGGCATGGTCCGGCTGATGGCGCCTCCCGGATTCGGGGGGGATCTCGACGGGGCCATCGAGGACTTCGAGGCGGCCGTCGCCAAAGATCCTTTGCCCGAGGCCTATTTCTATCTCGGAGAAGCCCAGGGGAAGAAGGGCCATATGGAAAAAGCCAAAGTCGCCTACAAGAAAGCGCTGGCTATAAGACCAAACTACCCCGAGGCTTCCAAGGCCCTGGCCGGGCTCCAATAAACGGACTTTTCTTCGGGCCGCATTTCGCTTATAGTCATTTCCTAGGAAGTCGCTTTCTATGAGGGTGGGTAGGTTTATCTCATTTTTCCCGCTTTTTCTTATCTCGACCAAAAGGAGAAAGGGACATGCCCGAGGACCATGAAACATCCATCATTTGCGAAGTCTGTAAGCAGCCCAAGACGGGAGGCGAGGTCTTTCCTCTGGCCATCGTCAATGAACCGATTTTCAGGATGATCCAGCGCGATCACCCCGAAGTCTCCAAGGACGGCTGGATCTGCTCTTCCGACCTCAACCTCTACCGTATGGAATTCGTCAAGCTCGCCCTGGAAGAAGAGAAGGGCGAACTGACGGCGCTCGAGGAAGAAGTCGTCCGGAGCATCCAGGAACAGGAGACGGTTTCCAAGAACATCAATACAGAGTACGAAGGACGTATAACCTTAGGGGGCCGCATGTCAGACCGGCTGGCCACCTACGGAGGAAGCTGGAGGTTCATCCTTGGTTTCCTCGGCGTCCTCTTTCTCTGGATCATCCTCAATGCCGGTCTTCTGATGCACAAGCCGTTCGATCCCTTCCCCTTCATCCTCCTCAACCTTGTCCTCTCCTGTCTGGCGGCCATCCAGGCGCCCATTATTCTAATGAGCCAGAACCGTCAGGACGCCAAGGACCGCCTGAGGTCGGAGTATGATTACCGAGTCAACTTGAAAGCCGAACTCGAGGTTCGCTTCCTGCACCAGAAGCTGGACCATTTCCTGAGGAAAGAATGGCAGACTATGCTCGAGATCCAGGAGATCCAAATCGACTTGATGAAGGAGCTTTCCGGAAGGAGAGGAGCAGCGGAACCGGCGAAGGAATAACCGTTGCATTCTTCCGCTAGGAAAAGATAATATTTGTCTTCCCTATCTGAAGGAGAAAGAAGGAGGTCGAGATGCCCGCAAGAAAAGGCCTGAACCGAAGACAATTCATCCAACTCGCAGCGACCGGAGGAGCCGTCTGTCTGGCCGGACCGCGGCTTTGGCCGTTCTCCGGCAGTCTCCAATCCTCTCCGCTCATCAGCCCGGGCTGCCGGAGGACCAAAGTCAAGGTCGCCCGCCTCTACATGGGGATCCCGGATAGCCACTGGCCCAAGCCGACCCTCGACCTGCAGCAGGAGATTGCCTTTTACCGGTCGGAATTTGCCCGGATGAAGGGCGAGTTCGCCGACATCGATTTCGCCGTGGACGAGCTCGTGACCTCGTCCGCCCAAGTATCCGCACTCCAAGAGAGACTATCCGGTGTCGACGGAATCCTGGCCATTCATCTCAGCATCGATATCGGGGACATCTTGAAGTCTATCCTGGAGGCCGGCCAACCCACCATGATCTTCGCCCGTCCGTATTCCGGACACGAGTGGGTCCACTTCGGCGAATTGCGCCATCAGCCGCTGGGCGCCAGGATGGACTGCCTCCTGACGAGCGATCTGGATCAGCTGGCCTTGGCCGTCAGGCCGTTCCGGGCCATCCATCACCTCCATGAGGCCAAGGTGCTAAACCTGACGACACGGGATTTCTCCGAGTACGCGGGGCAGGTCAAAGGCCGGTTCGGGACCGAGATCAGGCCGGTCGGCCTCGATAGGATGGTCGCCATCTACAACGGCATCAGCGACAAGGCCGCCAAAGCCGAAGCCGACCGTTGGATCAGCGGGTCCGTCCAGATCGTCGAACCTTCGGCCGGGGATATCTTTAAATCCGCCAAGCTGGCCCTGGCTCTCGAGAAGCTCCTGGATGAGGAGGACGCTACAGTGATGACCGTGGATTGCTACGGTTCGATGTGGGACAGGACGATCAAGCTTCCCGCCTACCCCTGCCTCGGGTTTGCCCGTCTCAACAATATGGGGCTCGGCGGCATCTGTGAATCCGACCTCCGCTCGGCCATGACCCACATCATTTTCCAGGGACTGGTCGGACGGCCGGGCTTCATCAGCGACCCGACGGTCGACGAGTCCAAGGGCAGTATCATCCTCGCCCATTGCCTGGGGACGCCTAAAATGGATGGACCGGCCGGGCCGGCCGCGCCCTACAAGATCCGGACGGTCATGGAACGGCAGGAGGGCGTGGTGCCCCAGGTCGAGATGCGCGTCGGCCAGAAGGTCACCCAGGCCATCCTCATCGGCACGGATACAATACGCTATTTCACCGGCACGATCATCGAGGCACCGGTGGGGCTGAAGGACGATCGCGGCTGCCGCACTAAGATCAACGTCAAAGTCGACGGCGACATCAACCGGCTCTGGCAGAACTGGACAGCCGGTCTCCACCGCCAGACGGTTTATGGGGATATCACCAAAGAACTGGGCTTTCTGGCCCGTTTCAAAGAGATCAAATTGATCGCCGAAGCCGTCTGAGGGGAGTCGGCCGGGAAAACGGCCCCGGTTCAGTCTGAGGTCATGATGAACAGCGGCTTCTGGTGGAAGCTTTTGTAGAGGGGCCGGAGACGGTCGCGGTCATAATATTTATCCACATCGACCATTTTCTTCTTGCTGATGACGGTCTCGATGGGCACGTTGTCGTACTCGCCGTTCCTCAGACAAACCATCCGCCCTGATTTTTTATCCAGGATCAGGTCAAGGGCAAGGTTTCCAAAGGCCATGGGGACGATCGAGTCGACGGCGTCGGGATCGCCGCAGCGGACGAGATAGCTCAGTTTCTGGTTGATGACGTTGATGCGCCGGCCGTTGTTGAACTTGGGCGATAGCTCTTTGAGCTGGTCCGCGACGTAGTCGCCGAATCCCCCCAGCTTCTTGTGCCCGTACATATCCTTTTCGTGGCTAGCGAAAACCATATCTTGCCCTTCAACCATGGCCCCTTCGGAAACGAGGACCACCGAATAAAGGCTGGGGTTCTCGGCCCGGTCCTCGGTCAGCAACTCGCAGAGCCTCTCCATGTTAAACCTGTACTCGGGGATGACACAGCGGTTGGCCGCTCCGGCCATGGTCGGGAGGAGAGCGGTGAAACCGGTATAGCGGCCGAAGACCTCGATGCAGAGAAAGCGCTCATGGGAACCGGCCGTGGTCCGCAGGGAGTGGGTCAGGCTGATCGTCCGGGTGACACAGGTGCTGAACCCAAGGCAGTAGTCGGTGCCGGGGACGTCGTTGTCCATGGTCTTGGGGATGGCGATGATCTTGACGCCCTTCTGGTGAAGGGAGACGGCGTAGCTCAGTGTGTCATCGCCGCCTATAGGGATGATGTAATCGATTCCCAGTCGTTCGATGTTCTTCAGGACCTCCTCGGTGAGGTCGTTGAACTTGTCCTTGTATTTGTCGCGCAAATGGGCCGGCACATTGACGTCGGGGATATAACTCGGGCGGGTGCGCGAGGTGTGAAGGAAGGTGCCGCCGGTGCGGCCGATTTTGTTGACGATCTCTTCGGTCAGGACCTGGCAGCAGGCTGTTTCATCGGTCAGTTCGTCCCGGTTGATCTCGATCAACCCCGCCCAGCCGCGGCGAACACCGATGACATCGTAGCCCTCGTGGATCGCCCGGATAGTGATCGCCCGGATGGCCGGGTTGAGCCCGGGGACGTCACCGCCGCCTGTCAGGATTCCGATGATGCCTTTCTTCGTCTTGATATAGGCCATAGCCTTTCTCCTTTCCGAGCGCCTCCTGATGGACCCGCTGAGAGGGGAAGCATCCATTTCGGAGGGGAGCGTTGATCGCCGCCGGAGTAGGACCCCTGGCCGAGGAACTGCGCCCGGGTTCAAGAATATACGCTGCCCGGCCGCCCCTGTCAAGAACGTGTCGCCTTCCCCTCCCCGGTCGAGTCGACAATAAACAATTTGGGAGTGTCCGTGCGCCCCTCAGGTTTTTTATACCGTTCCCTCGATGTTTTTCGAGGAGAGCCGGCTTTGCGGCCGCGAGCTTGCCTTGCGGCTGGCTTTCTAATATAGATGGTTCGAGAAATTCGGTGACATGTTCCGAATTCTCTTGAATTCGGTACGTGTCACCTGAATTTCATGGACAGACCAATGTTAAAACATCTACCTCTTGACAAACCCCGACCCGATATCCAAAGGTTCCTCTCCATCCTGACCGGCAAAGAGAGGAGTCCGGCCCCTCCGCTCGTCGAATACATCGTCGATGACGCCGTGATGAAACCCATCGTCACCGAGATACTGGGACGCCGCTGGGTAGACTGGGGTGAGCACAGAGAAACGCAGCGGGCCTATCTGGACAATTTCATCGATTTCTGGCACCGGCTCGGCTACGACTTCGTGCGTTTCGAGCGCGGCCTGCCCTTCCCGATGAAGCAAACTCTGGCTCCTGACACGGCCGCCGGCTCGACAAAGCCAAGGGCTTGGTCGGACGAACATGCCGGAAGCATCCAGAACTGGGATGATTTCGCCCGTTATCCCTGGCCGGAGATTGGAGATATGGATTTCTTTCCCTTCGAATACATCAACACCCATCTCCCCGCCGGGATGGGTCTCCTGACCTGCCATGCCGGCGGGATATTCGAACATCTCTCCTGGATCATGTCACTGGAGGGGCTGTGCCTCTCTCTTATCGAAAACAGGGAACTGGTCGCGACCGTCGCCCGACGCATCGGGGAGCTATTTTTGAAATTCTACGAGCATCTCCTCGGACTGGAGCGAGTGGCCGCCGTATTCTGCGGAGACGACATGGGATTCCGGACGGGAACGCTGATCTCCCCGGACGACCTGAGGAAATATTGCCTCCCCTGGCACGAGCGGATCGCGACGTCCGTTCACCGCAAGGGACTCCCCTATTTTCTCCACTCCTGCGGCAACATCGAAGCGGTCATACCGAACCTTCTGTCCGCCGTCCGGATCGACGGCAAGCATTCTTTCGAGGATGCAATCCTGCCCGTCGAGGAATTCCAGAGGCGACACGGCGATCGGATCGCGGTCCTGGGAGGCTTGGATGTCCATATCCTGGCGTCTTCCACTCCGGAAGGAGTGCGACAAAAGACGCGCAGCTTAATCGAGACCTGCGGCCGGCGCGGTCGCTACGCCATCGGCTCCGGAAACTCTATCCCCAGCTATGTGCCGACGACGAATTATCTGGCCATGGTCGATGAAGCGCTCCTCGCCCGGTCCTAAACGGGACAGCGCAGAGTCCTGCTGATTTTCCTCTTGCCCTATCGGCCGCCATCCGCTAGGATAGAAGCTAGCCTTTCCACAGATCGCTACCGACCATGGGAAAATTGATCACGATATCCAACCGTCTGCCTTTCAGTTTCGGCAAGAAGAACGGGCGGCTGAGCCTGGAGTCCAGTGCAGGAGGGCTGGCCACGGGGCTGCGTTCATTCTACAAATCCCGGCCCAGCGCCTGGATCGGCTGGCCCGGACTGCCGGCGTCCAAGGTCAGCCCCGAGGACGAAAAGCAGATCGTCAAGAATCTGGCCGTGGAAAGCTGTCGCCCCGTCTTCCTCTCCGGCTATGAACTCGAACAGTACTATCACGGCTTCGCCAACAAGACCATCTGGCCGCTTTTCCATTATTTCCCTCTTTATGCCGACTACAAAAAGAATTTCTGGACCGTCTACAAGCGGGTCAACGAAAAATTCTGCCAGGCGGCTCTCCAGGTCGCCGAGCCAGGCGACGAGATCTGGATCCATGATTATCATCTGCTGCTTCTTCCCGCTCTGATCAAGGACCGGCTGCCCAAGGTTTCCGTCGGGTTTTTCCTGCATATCCCCTTTCCTTCGTTCGAAATTTTCCGGCTGCTGCCCTGGCGGGAGGAAATCCTGAGAGGTATGCTCGGGGCCGACTTAGTCGGTTTCCACACCTTCCGGTACGCCCATCACTTCCTGGACAGTATCCGCCACCTCCTCCACTACGATCATCTCAACTGGCTGGTGAACATGGGCAGCCGACTGGTTAAGGTTGAGGCCTTTCCCATGGGGATCGATTACGAGCGGTTCCATTCGGCCGTCGCCGCTCCGGAGGTTCAGGGAGAGATCGCCAGGATCCGGAAAAGAGTGACCGGCCGGAAGATCATCCTCTCGGTGGACAGGTTGGATTACACCAAGGGCATTCCCGAGCGGCTGGAAGCTTTCGAACTGTTCCTGGAAAAGAATCCCGATTTCCGGGAAAAGGTCACCTTGATCATGGTCGCCGTGCCCTCTCGAACGGCTGTGGAAACATATGCCCGGCTGAAGAGCCGGGTTGACGAGCTGGTCGGCCGGATCAACGGCCGGTATGGGACCATCGGCTGGATACCCATCTGGTATCTCTATCGTTTTATTCCCATGAAGACGCTGGCGGCCTATTACTATGCGGCCGATGTCGCCCTGGTCACTCCCCTCCGAGACGGAATGAACCTGATCGCCAAGGAGTATGTGGCCACACAGACCGACCAGCTCGGAGTCCTGATCCTCAGCGAGATGGCCGGAAGCGCCAAGGAGCTGGGGGATGCTATCCTGGTGAACCCGAACAATCACGAGGGAGTGGCCGAGGCCATCGCTCAGGCGCTGAACATGCCCGAAGAGGAACAGCGCGGCCGGATGGAAAACATGCAGAAGCGGCTGCGTCGTTTCACGGTCCTTCGCTGGGCCGACGAGTTTATGAACGAACTCCAAAGGATCAGGAAGATCCAGGAAGAGCTGGCCGAGAGAAAGCTCGATAAGAATACCGAAAAGAAGATAGCCGGCGAGTTCCGCCGGGCGAAGCGGCCGCTTATATTCCTGGACTATGACGGGACGCTGGTGCCTTTTGCGCCCAGGCCCGAACAGGCCGTCCCCGACGAGGAACTCAAGCGCCTCCTGCGGTCGCTGTCCCGGCCGGCCAAGAACAGCGTCGTCGTGATCAGCGGCCGGACGCGCAAAACGCTCGAGGGCTGGCTGGGAGAGCTGGATATCGGTTTGATCGTTGAACACGGTGCCTGGATCAAGGAACGGGGCCGGGCCTGGGCTCTGCTCGAGCCCGCTCAAGACGCTTGGAAAGACGAGGTTAGGGAGGTCCTGATTCAGTATGTGGACCGCACGCCGGGAGCGTCCCTGGAAGAGAAGGATTATTCCCTGGCCCTCCATTACCGCAAGGTGGAGGCCGAGATCGCCCCCCTGAGGATACGAGAGGCCAAGGAAGACCTTCTGACCATCGCTTCCGAGCTGAACCTCGAGGTCCTGGAGGGCGACAAGGTCCTGGAAGTCCGCAACCCGGGGATCAACAAGGGCCGGGCCGCCCTCCGGCTGATCTCCGGAATAGACTGGGATTTCATCCTGGCCGTCGGCGATGACCGGACCGACGAGGACCTCTTTTCCGCCCTCCCGGATTCCGCCTATTCCATCAAAGTGGGTGTAGGACCGACGCGGGCGCGATATAACCTGGACAATGTGGCCGCGGTCAGAAGCCTGCTCAAAATATTGATGAGGTCATAGCATGAACAGACTGGTCGACTACTACAAGATCGTGGGCGACGAAGTCATCTCTTCGCTCTACCAGAAGGCCAGGCGCCTGTACGGCCGCCGGATCATCCATTTCAATTCCACGTACCAGGGCGGCGGCGTCGCCGAGATCCTGGTCTCCCTTCTGCCGCTGATGAACGACATCGGCCTGGACGTCGACTGGGATGTCCTCCACGGGCGCCCCGACTTCTTCACCATCACCAAAAAATTTCACAACGCCCTCCAGGGCGATAGGATAAACCTCACCGAGATGAAGAAACGTCTCTACACCCAGGCCAGCGAAAATTTTTCCGTCTTCAGTCACATCCACCACGACTGCGTCATCGTCCATGATCCCCAGCCTTTGCCTTTGATCATGTACTACAAAAAACGGCAGCCCTGGATCTGGCGGTGTCACATCGACCTGTCCGCCCCCAACCCGGAGATCTGGGATTACTTGAAAAGGTTTATGCTCCGGTATGACGGGATCATCGTTTCCAGTGAGAAATACCAGAAGGCGGACCTGCCGATCCAACAACGGATCATCCCGCCGGCTATCGACCCATTGACCTCCAAGAATAAAGACCTTACGTCGGCCGACGTCAATAAATACCTCAAGAAGTTCGGCATCCCCACCGACAAGCCCTTGCTCACCCAGATCTCCCGCTTCGACAGACACAAGGACCCGGAGGGCGTCTTGAGGGTCTTCGAGATGGTCCGAGAAAAGGTCGATTGCCGCCTGGTGCTATGCGGCAGCATGGCGCCGGACGACCCCGAGGGTCTGGAGGTCTACGAGAGAATCGAGACCAAAGCCCGCGGAAAAACCGAGAACGGAGACGTCATCCTGAAGACTGTGGAAAACGATATCCTGGTCAACCTCCTGCAGAGGAACAGCGCCGTCATCATCCAGAAATCGAAAAAGGAGGGCTTTGGCCTGACCGTCACCGAGGCGCTCTGGAAGAAAAGGCCCGTGGTGGCATCAAACGTGGGCGGTATCCCCCTCCAAATCACGGACGGGGAGAGCGGTTTCCTGGTGGCGCCGAACGATGAGGCCCAGTTCGCCGAGCGGATCGTTCAGATCCTGCAGACTCCGGCACTGGCCGAAAGGTTGGGCCAAAACGGTCACGAAAAAGTGAAAAAGAATTTCCTCATCACCCGGCTGCTGGCCGATCACCTGGAGTTATACAACAATATCATCCACTCTTGAGGTTTGAACGGCGCGGGGGGCGACGATCTTAGATCCTGCCCGCGGTTTCCCTGTGCAGCCGGTCGAAGTACTCGATCATGAAGCGGTGACGGTCCCGGGCGATCTTCCGTCCCTCCCGGGTAAAAATGCGGCCCTTGATCTTGCTGAGCTTGACCAGGAATTCGCGGTAGGCGGTATCCTCTCTGGTATAGGGGCGGGTCCTTTCCACCCTGATACTCGGGTCGTGCAGCCGGGCACCCACCTCGCCGGCGAAGAGAAAGGCCCGGCCGATGCCCACGGCACCGATCGAATCCAGCTTATCGGCGTCGAACAATATCTTTCCCTCCAATGAATCAGGTACACGGCGTCCCCGGAAACGATGCGTCTCGATACAGCGGACGACCTCGGCACAGCGCTCCTTATCGATTCCCTGTTTTCTCAAGATTCGCTGGGCCAGCTTGGCGCTTTTTTCCGCGTGGCAGACCCGGCCGTTGGTCCGGTCCTCCTCTTCTCTTCCGATATCATGGAGCAACGCGGCTAGTTTCAGGATCTCCAGGTCGGCCTTTTCCTTCCTGCCGATGCGGAGACAGAGCTCGTAAACCCGCTGGGTATGGTCCCAGTCGTGGCTGCCCCGGGCGGTGCGAAAGTAGGTCCCGGCCTCCTTCCGCACCGCTTCGAGGACGAGCGCCGGGAGAGGGTTTTGCCTGGGTTTTCGCCGGCTTCGAGGAATACCGGCCGTGTTTTTGACCTGTCTATTTTTGTTCTTATCCATTTCGAGTCGATCGATTCGCTAGAATATTCGGGCCGCGCCGGAAGATCTATTATAGCTTGAGAGCAGGGCTCGAGTCGATTATGATGAATCCCGCGCATGGAAAGGATTATTCACGTGTTCCTGGCCTTGATCCCGCCCTTTCCTCAGCTCCTGACCGTCGCCGCAATCTCAGCAGGGGCTATCCTGGGAAGCGGCTGGCTGAGCGGTTTCCTCAAGCGTCGGGCCGGCTGGCCCACAGGATACACTCGGAAGCTCTTCCATTTCCTGATATTTTTCACCGCCGCCGGACTTCACCTCTGGGGAGGGATGCGGGCCGTCAACGTCCTCGGGGCGGGTATGGGCATCTATGTCTTGCTGGTCGTCCTGGCTGGCGAGGGGAATGCGTTTTTCGAGGCACTGGCCCGGGAAAAGGACTCCCCCCGCCGCGCTTATTTCATTATTGTCCCCTATCTGACGACAGCCCTGGGCGGGCTCCTCTCCAATCTGTTCTTCGGCGCTTTCGCCATCATGGGTTATCTCGTCGGCGGCGCAGCCGACGCCGTGGCCGAGCCG
This sequence comes from uncultured Eubacteriales bacterium, assembly GCA_964408495.1. Taxonomy (GTDB): domain Bacteria; phylum Acidobacteriota; class Aminicenantia; order Aminicenantales; family UBA8522; genus UBA8522. Next base: position 12,083 of record CAYOZW010000003.1, on the reverse strand, counting down.
GTCGGTGTCCGCTTCGGGAAGCATCGCTACAAGGTGCCCAGTCTGAGAAAAGTCGAGAGCTCGGAGAGGTCGGCGGAGGGAAGCCTTTCTGTATTTATCACCGCCTTTGTCCTATCCTTGACGGCCTTCTTTTGGCTCTATCATCTCACCTTTGCTCACTCCCTGCTCTCGGCTATCCTGGCGGCCAGCCTCGTTGCCGTTGTTGAAGCGGTATCCCCCCACGGGGCCGACAACTTCACCATCCAAGTCACAGCCAGTGGCCTGGCCTGTCTTTTTGCGCGACTCTGGGGATGATCAGAATGGCCGGAAGACAGGAAGGAGCTAATCCGGATAGAATATATTTCCGCCGCGGACAAACCGCCGGTCTTTTCTTTTTGCTCCTTCCTTCCATTCTCTTGCTTCGAACTTTTCCAATAAGCCGAGGAGTTTTTCCTCCGACTCGCGACTGAGAGTGGTCCTCTCCTCCTTGATCCCCCGGTCAGCCCTCAGCCATTGCCCGTAGTCCGCGCAAGAGCCGGTCGCATACTCCAGCAAAAGAGAATCCACACCGCAGATGAAGAGCGGCAGTATGATGGCCTGGACGGAATAAGGGCAGAGCAGAAGAATAGCTGAAGGAAAGGAGTCCCGGCTGATCTGAGGGAACAGGAAATCCCGGGCGATGTCCTTGGCCGATGTCATGATGTAGACGGGGCATCCTGCGTCGAGGCAGCGGCGGCCGATATTACAAATCGCACAACCCGCGCAAGCCGGCCCGGCTTCTCCCCGCTCGAGATAGAGGCAGTCGTGGTTCGCCCGTCCGGAAGGGCAGGAAGCCGAAGGATCGCTCGAATCATATGGTTTGAGACAGAATCCGAGTCCGACCAGCGGGCGGAGCGATTGCGTTTGGAGGCTTCCTAAGAAGATTTCTTCGTCCGGTATCGCCAAAGAAGACGGCAAATCGATCGTGATACCGGTCTTTTCGCGGATGAACCATCGATACCGACGCAGTCCCCGGGCCGCCTTGATGGGATGGGCGAGAACGGCCTTCAAAAAGAACAACCAAGCGTATCCCCTGGGAAGGCTGCGGACACCGAATTCCCAGACCTGGATAAGTCCGAATCCGGAGTTGTCCAGCCGACGGAGAAGACGCATAACAGATAAGCCCATGGTCATCCCCTGAATTAGCATAGAAACGGGACAACAACAAGAAAAACCGGGCTTGAGCAAAATGGAGGGGACGATCCTCCGGCCAGAACCGCCCCTGCAAGGCTTATTCCGATTTGAGTTGGGCGCCGCAGTGCGGACAGACTTTCCAGGCGGAGTCGGCCGGCTTTCCGCAGCTCTTGCAGACCGGCTGTAGTGAAGCTCCGCAGTGCGGGCAATAGGCGAAACCCTTCTCAACCGCCTTCTGGCAGGACGGACAGACCGATGCTTTTATTTCAGCCGGGGGCGCAGTCGCCGGCGGGACTGCTCCCTCCGTCCCTTGTGCTTCCCCCAGCGGATGGTCCTGACGGACGATCAGGTAGATCAACAGACCGATCAGGTTGCCGATAAAGACCAGGAGCGCCCAGAGCAGGGCGCTCATCCGGCGGCGCTCGGCATCCTTGTAAACCCAGATGATGACGGCGATCCAGACGAACAGGAAGACAAAGGACACCGACCACAACGGAACGAACGGAAACCAGGGCCTAAAACCAAAGAAATTGAACCCGTTGACACTGACGTGGTGAAATCCGCGGGCCATGCCCGTGAAGACCCCCAGTGGAGCCAGTACCAGAGGGGTCAGCAAAAAGGCGACGAAAAGCAAAAGAAGAACAAATATGACCAGAGTTGTCATTTTTCCTGATAGAGCGGACATTCTATACCTCCTTGGCGGCGTCCTGCCCGGATAGCAGGGCGGCCGAAATTATGAGTTGTATTCGAGCTCATCGGCATTCTCTCCAATCGTTCTGATCGATCCGCTGGTGCCTCATGATGATAGGTGCAAAAAAGAGCATCACGGCGTTCTGTAGAAGAATGGCCGACAGAAACCCCATCGCGGGAGTGAACTCTTTAGTGGCGAAGAACTCCTGGATCTGGGGGATGAAAAAACCCAGGGTGATGACGGTGAGGAGGCCAAGAGCCGCCCAGATCGACAAGGGGACTCTGGCCGCACGTCTAGCGGTTTTTGGGGTCATTTCAGAATGACAGAGGCCGCGGACTCTCTCTACCAACCTCGGATCCAGCTCCGGACCGGGCGGATTGCCAAGGGCGGACCGAACGCTTTCCCGGAAGCCCTTGAAGGCGGCGCAGTCCGAACAGACCTCTAGATGGGCTTCCAGGAGGCGCCGTTCTTCAAGGCTCCTCTCTCTTTCGCTCTTTTCGAGCATCAGACGCTCAACATCTTGGCATCGCATTTGATTCTCTCCCCTTTGGGATTGTGGGCGGCGAGTTCCCGCTGCAGCCTCTTGACCGCCCGGTAGAGTAGCGACTTCACCGTCCCCAGCGGGATTTCCAGGATCCCGGCGATCTCCGCCTGGGCCAGGCCTTCGACCTCGGAAAGGAGAAATACACGGCGCTGCTTTTCCGTCAACACCGCCACGGCCTGATCGATGTCCCGCTGCAGCGCGGCCTGTTCGCTCAGGTGGGTCGGGTCCATCGACAGAGGCGACCGCTGCTCGGCCCTCACGGAGCGAGGTTTTTCCAGGCCGAACTGTTTCACCAGGAACAGGCGCCTGACCCGTTTTTTCCGGAGCATATCTCGGTGCAGGTTGAGGACAATCGTCAGGAGCCAAGGCTTCAGGTCTCCTCTATCCGGCCGGGGAGACCCATGGCTGACAACCCGAAGCCAGGCCTCCTGGAACAGGTCCTCGGCTTCTGCCTGGTCCCGTGTCAAATAGAGAAGAAACCGGAAGACATCCGCCCGATAGCGGTCGTAGATCTCGTCGAACTCGCTGGGCGTCATCTTGTTCGGCGGGGAAACGGGCTCTCTTTTCGCGGGCTGCACGGGTTTCACTCTGTCAGGTCATCACGATACAAAGGACGCATCAGCCGGTAAAAGGTTCTATCCATTTGAGATTATTATGGGCTACTCCTCTCTCGTCCAGGAAGAGGGGATCTATTACATTTCATTATATGAATAATAATTCAGGTTTAATATTATGTCACTACGATTCTTCGCCTTATTTCTCATCACCATAATTCGGAAGTAACTCCGGGTCCGTGATAATGGGATTGGGGGCAGGCAGCCGACCTAGGGCCCCCGTAGCGGAGGGGGGACCCATCGTTTCGATGGGGGGAACCGACGGGACTGGTTCCCCGGGGTGCGGGGGCAGAGGTCGGCTGCCTGCCCCTAACCCCATCATGGGAAAAGAAATGCTTTCCCGTAATTCACGGCGCTTGACTCGAGTTGCCCGGCTGAAATAGTATCAGCCAGAAAAGGAGATACGCCATGGCCAAAATTCTCCGCAAGGCGCTAATTATCGTGTTCAGCATTGTTGGCGTCGCTTCGATTATCCAGGCTCAGTCCGAGAGTATCGACAGCCGCGTTGATGAATTCGTCCGGGCCGAGATGTCCCGGCAGAAGATTCCGGGCCTCGCCCTGGCGGTGATGCGTGACGGAAAAATCGTCAAGGCCCGGGGCTATGGCTTGAGTAACGTGGAGCTCGACGTCCCGGTAACCCCCGAATCTATCTTCCAGTCCGGGTCCGTAGGAAAGCAGTTCACGGCCACGGCGGTGATGATGCTGGTCGAAGAAGGCCGGGTCAGGCTCGACGATAAGATCACCAAATATTTTCCGGAGGCCCCGGAAAGCTGGAATAAGATAACGGTCCGGCATCTCCTCACCCACACCTCGGGGATCAAGGATTATACCAGCAAGAATTTTGATTACCGCCGGGACTACACGGGAGCCGACCTGGAGAAAATAGCCCTCGCTCTGCCCTTTGATTTCGCGCCGGGCGAAAAGTGGAGCTACAGCAATTCAGGTTATATGCTTCTCGGTTTTCTGATCCACCGGGTGACCGGAAAATATTACGGCGATTTCCTCCAGGAACGGATCTTCGGTCCCCTCGGGATGACGACCACCCGGATCATCAGCGAACAGGATATCATCCCCCATCGTTCTGCGGGCTACCGGCTGGCGAAGGGAGAGCTGAAGAACCAGGAATGGGTCTCCCCTTCTCTCAACACGACGGCCGACGGGGCCCTGTATTTTTCGGTCCTGGACCTGGCCAAGTGGGATGCCGCCCTCTACACAGAAAAACTGATCAAGCGACCCAGACTGGACGAGATGTGGACGCCCGTGAAGCTCAATGACGGGAAGCCCCATCCCTATGGTTACGGCTGGAGGATAGCGGATATGAATGGACACCGTTTGATCGAACACAGCGGCTCCTGGCAGGGTTTCACGACCGGCATCTCCCGCTATGTGGATGACAGACTGACCGTCGTCGCCCTGACCAACCTGGACAGCGACCACTCCAGGCCGATGGAGATCATCCATGGAGTGGCCGGCCTCTACGAACCCGCCCTCACTCCTTCACCTCCGTCACCGCCGATCGAGGACAAGGAGCCGAAAGTGACCGCCCTATTCCGCGACTTTCTCCTTGCGGCCGGCGAGGGAAGAGTGGAAGCTTCCGCTTTCACGGAAGAAGCCTGGAAAACGTGGTTCCCGGACAAGATCAAGGAGCTTCAGGAGGGTCTCGAAGATTCCGGACAGCCAAAGTCCATCGATCTGCTCGAGCGAAAAGAGGAGTCAGGACTGCGAATCTATACTTATAGGCTGACGTTTGATGATGGCCGGACGGTCACGTCCACCCTCAAGTTGACCGGGAAAGACAAGATCGCCGGGTTGGACTGGGACGAATGAACGCTTCCCCCAACGGCCCGACGCTGTTCATTCCCTGACAGAGCCTTTGTGCTCCTGGTCGATTCCCCCCGGTTAGGCCCGCTTCGCTTTGGCCGGCCAGAGGGGATTCAGGAGGTGGGCCAGGATGATGAGAGACACGGCTCCGATGACCGTGTACCATAAATACGGAATTTCTGTGGCGAGGAAGCAGGTCAGGACCACCGTCTCGGAGATAATGGCCGCGATGAATGTGGCGTTGCCGCCAATTTTCTTAAAATAGAAGGCGATGAGGAAAATCCCGAGGATAGCTCCGTAAAACAAAGATCCCAGGATATTGACGGCTTCGATCAAGGAGCCGAGATGGTTGGCGAACTGGGCGAAGCCGATGGCGTAGAGCCCCCAAAAGACCGTAGCCGTTTTCGAGGCGCGGAGATAGTGCCGCTTTGAAGCGCTTTTCCGGAAAACCCGCTTATAGATATCGATCACCGTGACCGAGGCCAGAGCGTTGAGCTCGGCGGACGAGGCCGACATCGAAGCCGAGAGGATGGCCGCAAGGATCAGCCCCACCAACCCCACCGGCAGATACTTGGTCACGAAGCTCAGAAAAATGTAATTGGTGTCGTTGGTCTCGGCCAGGGGACTTCTTTTCCTGATGAGCTGGAGGGCCTCCTCCCGGAGGCCGATCTCCGCGTCCCTCGTCCGGCGGAGCTCTTGGAGCGTTCCCTCCACGTCCGCGTCTCTTTTCGCGTCGATCGCGGAGAGCATCTTCCGAAGCTGCTCCCGCTTCTCCACGTTCAGCCGATTGTAGTCGACTTCGAGGGCCGTATAAGTGTCCCCATAAGCGCTGTTTTTTATGGCCGCGGTCTCGACCGGGTTGAAAAACAGGGGCGGCGTCACGAACTGGTAGAAAACGAAAACCATGGCCCCGATGAACAGGATGATGAGCTGCATCGGGACCTTGAGAACGCCGTTGGCCAGAAGTCCCTTGCGGCTTTCAGCGATCGACCGCCCGGTCAGATAGCGCTGGACCTGCGACTGGTCCGTCCCGAAATACGCCAGTTGAATGAAGGCCCCTCCGATGAGCCCTGACCAGAAAGTGTACTTGTCCTTCCAGTCGAAGGCGAAATTGACGACGTTCAGTTTCCCGAGCTTGCCAGCCACGTGGACGGCGTTCGAGAAAGAGATGTCGGCCGGGAGGCGCTGGAAAATCATATAAAACGCCGCCCCCATCCCCACGGCGATGATCGTCATCTGAAGAAGATGCGTCTTGCTGACCGCCTCTGTGCCGCCGGAGGCCGTGTAGAGGATGACCAGGCCGCCGATCATGAAAATCGTCAGCCGGAAATCCCAGCCGAGAATGACCGAAATGATCAAAGCCGGAGCGAGAATCGTGAACCCGGCCGCAAGCCCGCGCTGGATGAGGAAGAGGATACTCCCCAAAGCCCGGTTCTTCAGGTCGAAGCGCTGCTCCAAATACTCATAGGCCGTGTAGACCTTGAGCCGATGGTAAATGGGAACGGCGGTAATCGAAAGGATGACCATGGCGACGGGCACGCCGAAATAGAACTGAGCGAACCGCATCCCGTCCACGTAGGCCTGCCCCGGGGTTGACAGAAACGTGATACCGCTGGCCTGGGTCGCCATGACCGAAATGGTGACGGCGTACCAGGGCGTGGATCTGTCCGCCAGAAAGTAGCCTTGGATGTCTTTTTTGCCCCGGGTTTTCCAAAATCCATAGGCGGCCACAAACGAGAGAAACAGGCTCAGGACGATCCAGTCAAAAGCATGCATGGGCTAAGTCTGCAACAATCCCTCGTAGAAGGCCTCGTACTGGGGGATGATCGCGGCCGCGTTGAAGTGCTCTTCGGCCCGCCTTCGGGCCTGCGTTCGGAAGAGCGAATGCCGGGCCGGATCACTCAGAAGTTCGACGGCTTTCGCGGCCATGCCCTCGACATCGCCGACCGGAAGGAGATATCCCGTCTCACCATGGACGACGACCTCGGGCAATCCGCCGATATCGGAGGCGATGACGGGGACGCGGCAATTCATCGCTTCGAGGGCCGTCAACCCGAAGCTCTCCTCCTCGCTGGGCAATAGGAACAAGTCGGCGCAGAAGAAGAGGGGCTCCAACTGGTCCTGTTCCCCGAGGAAATGGACGTCTGAGGCAAGCCCCATTTCTTTCACCAATCGGCGGATATGCGGCCGCTCGGGTCCATCGCCGATCAAGAGAAGCTTGGCCGGAATCCGTTCCCGGACCCGGGCGTAAATCCGGACAACGTCTCCGATCCTTTTGACCGGGCGGAAGTTGGAGGCGTGCATCAGGATTTTCTCCCCCTCCGCGGCGAAGGCGGACCTCGAACAGGTGTCGCGGTTCCGGTCCGGCCGGTCGAGCTCGACGAAATTGGGGATGACCCGGATCTCGCGAGTGATATCGAATTCCTCGATCGTCCGCTGTTTCAGATAGTGGGAGACCGCCGTCACTCCGTCCGATTGCTCGATGGCGAATTTGACGACCCGGCGGAAGGACGGCTCCGCGCCGACCAAGGTGATGTCCGTGCCGTGGAGGGTCGTGACAGTTTTGAGCCGCCGGGAATTGAAGATCTGCCTGGCCAAATAGGCGCCGGCCGCATGGGGGATGGCATAATGAGCGTGAATGATGTCCAAATCGCGGGTTTCGGCGAGTTCCACCAGTTTGGTGGCCAGGCCCAGCTCGTAGGAAGGGTACTTGAACAGTGGATACGAGGGCACGTCCACTTCATGAAGGAAGACGCCTTGATGGAAGGCCCTCAGGCGGAACGGCGTAGCATAACTGACAATATGAAGCTCGTGGCCTTTTTGGGCCAGCCCGATGGCCAACTCCGAAGCCACAACTCCGCTCCCACCGTGGGTCGGATAGCAGACGATGCCGATTTTCATGGCCGTGCTCACGGAATCGTCCAGAGATATTCCGAACCGAAGAACGCAACCGGGTCGTCCACTTTCAGGGCTTCCCGGACGAGAAAAGGCTCCCCGTATTTCGCCCCGACCCGGGCGCCATATCTCCTGTCCCGGGCCTCGATGATGGTCAGGAATTCCGGGCGGCCGACGAGCGTTTCATCGGGCGCTGGCGTGGATACGGGCTGATCGGCGAGATGAAATTGAGAGGCATAGGCCCGGATCGCGTTCATTTTTTCGGACTGGGCGTCGGTAATATCGACGACGAACGACGGAGCGAACTCAAAACGGCCCTGGCAGAAAACGACCTTCACGGGCCGGAAAGCCTCCTGCTCTGTCCCCACTTTTTTTAACCCGGCGAGATAGACCGAGGCGCGGACGAGCTGGGACGCGTTTTCGTGATCCGGGTGGCGATCGACCCAATAAGGGGCAAGAACGATGCGGGGCTTATGGGCACGGATCTCGGCGACAATTTTGAGCTTGTTCTCCCACGTGACCTCGACCCGCCCGTCTGGGATGTCGAGCATTTTATGGGCCGCCAGGCCCATCAAGCCGGCGGCTTTCGCGAACTCCCGGGCCCGGATTTCGGCGTTGCCCCGGGTGCCCGTCTCGCCTCGGGTCAGAACGACGACTCCCGTTTTATATCCCATCCGGGCCAGCTTGATCAGCGTCCCGCCGCAAGACAATTCCACGTCGTCGGCATGCGCTCCGAAAGCCAGAACGTCCAGGGTCATGGCGGCCTCCTCAAAGAGAACATCCATTCACATCGCTAAAACCTGATGATCAAAGGCGTCGAGGTCGATGGCCTCGTCCAGCTTGTCCACGAAAGCCGGGCCGTATTTCAGGAGATAAGGAACGATGTTGAAAGTCCGCTCCTGGAGATGTCCGTTGGGGTAAATATGGCGGCCCGCTTTGCGGATCTGCTCGACCTCGATATTTTTCCGTTTCTTCGCCGCCCGGACGATCCTCTTTCTCAGGAATTTCAGTTGCTGATCCATCTTCCCCCGGGTCAAGTGGGCGGATTCCTTCAAGGTCGGCTCGAGGACCGCGATGTCCCGGATGAGCGATTCAAAGTCTCGCTCCAGATGAGAGGCGGCGAGGCTCAAGGTCCGGCCCAGCGATTCGGGAATCTCGTTTTCGCCGAACCTTCGGATGATCCCGTCAGCGCCGCCCCAGAGATCGGGAATGCCCAGGCTGTACTTCGCCAGAATGCGGCCGATATTCTTTTCGACCAGGGTTAGGCTCTTTCGCGGATAAATTACCGGCATCGGCAGGCCGAATTTTTCATAAACGCCTTTCATCTGGGCGAAATAGGCGATTTCCCCCGGCCCACAGACACAGACCACGGTTGGCAGGAGAGTGTCCTGATAGATAGGCCGGAGAAGGACGTTGGGGCTGAAGAGAAACGGCCTCTCTTTCGCCAGGGCGAGGAGGTTTTCTTTCGAAAATGTCTCCTGCGGCTCATTGATTTCGAAGGCGCGGCCGTCCCACTGGATGGAGCGCCGCTCCCGTTCGGCATAGAATATATTGAGAATCCCTTCATGCAAATGAACTTGAACTTCGTATCCGGCATCCCGCAGTTTCCGGGAAGCGGCGAGGGCCGGTGGAGTCGCCGCGGACTCTTCTGTGATCTCGCGATAAAAAACCCCACCGCCCAACTCTCTCAGGCGGGGATGGGAGGCATCAATAAAGATCAGACCGTACGATTGAAACAGCCGGCTCATCCAGCGAGCGAACGCATCGACCCAGCCGCGGCCGGGCCGATAGGCTTCACTCAGATCGGCGATGATGTCCGCTTTGAATTCTGATTCTCGGGTAAGCTCGGCGAGTCGATGAAGACAATCCGCGATCTCCGCTGGCAAGACGAGAGCGGAAGCGGGGATCCTGGGCTCGCTGGAAGGCATCTCGCAACGGACCCCTTCGAGCCGGTTGTCCTTGTCCAAAAGGACGATGTGATCGATCTCGGCCAAATCATGATCGTCCGAGGCCAGCCAAAACACCGGGACGTACTTTCCCGGACCACTCCGGCTCAGCCGCTCGGCAAGCTTGATCGCGGTCAAGGCCTTATAAATCGTATAGAGTGGTCCGGAAAAAAGCCCCGCTTGTTGCCCAGTGACGACGGCACAAGCTTGCTCCCGCTCCATAGCTTCGATATGCCCGAGAGTCCGCGGGCCGCAGCCATAGTTTTGATTCTGTTCCCTCAAGATCGCCGCCAACTCCTCCCGGGGAAAACGGCGCGCCAACGTTCTTTCGGTTTGACGCTCGTAAGCGGCGGCGTCTCGGAAATCGCCGTCAAAGAATTCCCGCACTTTGCCGTAGTCGTGAAAATAGTCATCCACCAAGCGCGAAAGACGCGGGAGGCGCTTCATCGGGATGAGCATTATTCAGTGCTTCCCCGCCGAGATCAGGTTGGCGAAAATCCGGAAAGCCCCGGGCACACCCGCCGGCAGCTGCCGGAACCAAGCGTACGCGGTGTAGATAAAAACGCCTTCTCCGTATCGCGCGTACAAGAGGCCGCCTTTTCTATCCGGCTCGCCGGGATCATGCGACGCGAGTATGGCTTCATACTTCTCGTCCCAAGACGAAGCAAAATACAAGCCTCTCTCCTGAATCCATCCCTCGAAATCCCTGGATGTGATTTTATTGGGGAAAGCCAAGAGGGGATGGTCGACGACGAGGAACGTAACCGGCGCAGTTTCCACAGTCACCCGGTCGCGGCCGACGGTCAGCGGATAGGGTCCGATCTGGTCGGCGAGCGCGCCAGAGGCGACATTGTATTGGACGACCAGGATGCCGCCACCTTCGACGTAATCGAGGAGCCGCTGTTTCGCGTTCATGAGGCGTTCGCGCGTGTTGTAGGCCCGCACACCCGCGACGATGGCGTCGAATGAGGACAGGTCGGCGGTTTCGAACATCTCGTCGCTCAGCATCACCACCTCATACCCGAGATGGCGAAGGGCTTCGGGGACGTCGTCTCCTGCACCCATGATATAGCCAAGCATTTTCCCTTTTGTTTGAACGTCGAGTTTGACAACCTTGATCCGGCTCTCCGGGAAATAAACCTGGCGGTGAATGTGGGGATAGGAGATCTCCACCATCGCCCGTCTTACGATCTCTCCGCCAAGGTCTGCTTCTGCTGTAAGGAGGGATTCCTGTGAGTTTTTCGGCGGCGAGATCTCGAACGAGACCTCTGCCTCTTCATACTTGCCGGCGAGGGAAAAAGGAAGGTGGGCCGGAATGACCCGCCACCCATCCACTCCCTTAAGGCGGATGGTCCCGGCGACGTTCTTGGAATGGCTCTTCAACCTGATTTTCACCGGCTGGGGAGTATCGCCGGGGAATATTTTGACTCCGTCTTCGATCTCGATCGTCACCCGAGGCCGGACTTCAAATGGCCGGTAAAGCTCGCCTTGGACCGGGTCCGTCCAGCGGAAAAGAACGGGGATAGAATATTCAAGACTCTGTCCATCTGCACTCAGGATGAGGGCAACGCTAAGGGAAGGCGGATTCTCAGCCAGGCCCATGAGATTGCGATCCCCGGCCGAAAACGGTCCGCTTTGAAGCGAAGGCTCCAGCCAATAAGGCTGGGATAGGGGAAAGTCCTTCGGAATGAGGACCTTATTCTCAATAGCCAGAATTTCATTGTTTTTCAGAGGCTGATCGACAACGGAATCCGGGACAACCCGGGGAATACCCAGGCGGTGGAGAATGAAAGGCTGGTCTGATCGATTGACAATCGATGTCTGGATTGTGATTTCATCTCCTGGAGCCGCGGCGAAATCGTCGGCGATCGCTTCCATCCAGATTCCGGCGCAGCCTTGGATGACTCGGGACAATTCCTCTTTCTTCAGGCGGACCCAACTTGACTCCGGGAGTTTGGCCAGTTCGGCCTGAACGCCCAGAAGGCCGGGGACCGACCGGGATGGCTGCCGGGAATCGAACGATTGGATGCACTCCGCCAGAAGGAGGCCGACTTTTTGTCCCCCGGGGATGCGATTCCAGGTCACGTCGATCCCGTCGAAGATGCCTTGGGCGGCCGGCTCTCCGGCCCAGAGTTCGAAATAATCGTATCGGATTCCTCTCCGTCCCCCCGAACCGAAGCCCTGGCTTTTGTGCTGGGACCGGCTCTCGCCGGCGATTTCGGTGTACGATTTTCCCAGCAACGGATTGTATTCGCCGGTATCGATTCGCAAGAGCGAGGCCGCCTCTTCCGGACCCGGACGCCATCTGTTCAACAGGATCCGGGTCGTTTTCCAAACCGATACGGTCGTCAACTGTTCGGGGAACCGGTTCGGGTCGGCGGCCGCGGCGAAGGCTTCCTTGATCACCATCCCGGAGGCCG
>CAYOZW010000002.1:387-51068 GCA_964408495.1 uncultured Eubacteriales bacterium | reverse complement strand
CGCCCCCCGGAAGCAGTCGTCCGGGCCGTTCTTTCTCCTGGCCAGGAAAGGGCGAAACATCGTGCTCGAATCCACTTACCTCTATTTGTATGCACGACCCGGGCCGGAGACCGTGTCCAGGTCGCTCATCTACACCGACCGGAGCATCTACCGGCCCGGCCAGAAGATCTATTGGAAGATCCTCGCCTACAAGGGACGCCAGGACCTCGGCCGGTTCCAGCCGGCCGTGAATGCCTCGACCGCAGTCTGGCTTGTGGACATCAACGGCCAGCGGGTGGCAGAGGCCGTCCAGACGACAAATGAATTCGGGACCGCGAGCGGCGAGTTCGTGATCCCCCCCGCCGGCCGGCCGCTTGGCGCCTGGCGCCTGCAAGCCAGCCCGGAAGGCCAGTCCATGGTGCGTGTCGAGGAGTATAAGAGGCCGACCTTTGAAGTGACGGTAAAAGATCCGGACAAACCCCTCCGCCTGAACCGTCCCGCCACCCTGAAGGGCGAAGCGCGCTATTACTTCGGGCTTCCTGTCGCCTCAGGGACGGCGGTTTGGCAGGTATCCAGGTCGCCCGTCTATCCCCGCTGGTGGTGGCGGCATTCTGGCAACGGACAGACTCAAATCATCGCCGGCGGCCGGAGTGCTGTTAAGGAAGACGGAACGTTTGAGATAAACTTCACGCCGCGGGCCGACGAGCGCAAGGGCGGGCCTGGTTCCGGATTGACCTATAACTACGCCCTATCTGTCGATGTCACCGACGAGGGCGGCGAAACCCGGTCGGCCGGTCGCTCCTTCCGGCTCGGTTTTGTGAGTGTCGAAGGCCGGGCCACGGCAGCCCTTGGATTTTTCCAGACGGATAAGCCATGCGACTTCACGATCACCCGCATGGACCTAAACGGCACTCCCAAGCCGGGGAAGGGAACATGGCGGGTGGTCAGGCTTATCCAGCCGGAGACGACACTCCTTCCCGCCGACCAGCCGCTTCCCGAGATTGAACTCGACAAGGAATCACAACCTTACCTGACCCCCGGCGACCTTTTGCGGCCGCGCTGGGAACCGGCCCCTTCTCCGGAATCTATCCTCTATCTCTGGAAAGAGGGGGCGGAAAAGGCCAAGGGTGGCGTCGAGCATGATCAAACAGGCAAAGCCGAAATCTCCATCGCAACTTTGGAAGCCGGCGCGTTCAGGCTTCTCTATGAAACAAAGGACGATTTCGGAGCTGTCTGCCGGGAACGGTTGGATTTCCTTGTCACAGAAAAACAGGCCGCGGCGCGACTTCCACTCCTCCTTGCAGCCGAAAAGACGACCGCGACGGTCGGCCAGACGGTGCAACTTCTCGTTCACAGCGGTTGGAAAGGCCAGCCCCTCCTTTATGAAACGTTCAAAGACGGCGAGCTGAGCGCGCGGCGCTGGATGGAAGCCGGCAAAGACAGCGCCGTCCTCGAAATCCCGGTCACGGAAAAGCTGCGGGGAGGCTTTGGCGTCCGGGTAACGACACTCAAAGACCATCAGTTCATCAGCCAGGCGGCCAATATCTACGTTCCCTGGGATAACAAACAATTGGATCTTTCCTTTTCTTCTTTCCGGGATAAACTCACACCCGGAGGCAGGGAGGTTTGGCGTGTGACCGTCAAAACGCCGTCCGGAGAGCCGGCTGTCCAAGGAGCGGCGGAGCTCCTGGCCTACATGTATGACCGCAGCCTGGATATCTTCGCCGGCCATTTCCCGCCTCACGTCCTGAGCATCTACCCCAGTCAAGCCGGATCTCCGTCCTGGATGGCCTCGCTGGGACAGGCGCACCGCGTCTACAGCCAAGAGTTCGGCTGGGTGAATATTCCCGGCTACCCCACCTTCGTTCCGGCCTATCTCATCGAACTCGGCCGCTACGGCATCGGCGGACCTGGAGTCCGGGGCGGAGTCATGGGCGGAGTTATAGGAGGAGTCCGGAAAGAAATGGCACTTCCCCAGGCGGCCCGCCCGAGCGAAGGACTGGAAGAGGCTGCAAACGAGTTCGCGGCCGATAAAGCCCTGGCGAAAGACGAAGAGAAGGGAAGCGGAGAGCCTCAGCCCTCTGAGGAACCGGTCCCGCTCCGTTCCAAGTTCGATGAGACGGCCTTTTGGCAGCCTCATCTCTTGACAGGTCCGGACGGCTCCGCGACGGTGGAATTCACCGTGCCCGATTCGGTCACCGGCTGGCGTGTTTTTGTCCATGCCGTGACCCGCGACCTCATGGGCGGAACGCTGCAAAAAGAGGCCCGCTCGGTCAAGGAGCTCATGGTCCGACCGTACCTGCCGCGCTTCTTCCGGGAAGGCGACCAAGCGGAGCTCCGGGTGGTGGTCAACAATGCGGGAGAGGAGAGCCTCACGGGTTCGGTGGCGCTCGAGGTCTTTGATCCCGTCACCAACGAAAATCTGGCGCCCGCCTTCGGACTTCCCGCCCGCGTTCCCGCGCTTCCTTTCACCGTGAAAGCGGGAGGGGGAACGGCGGTCACGTTTGATCTGGCCGCACCGGCGCGCGTCGGGACGGTGGCCTTCAAGGTCATGGCCCGCGCCGGGGCCTTTTCCGACGGCGAGCTCCGTCCTCTTCCCGTCCTCCCCGGCCGGATGCACCTCGTTCAATCCCGCTTCGTGACACTCAAAGAGGGCGCAGCGAGGGAGCTGAGGTTTCCCGACCTGGCCAAGGACGATGACCCAACCCGGATCAACGAACAGCTCGTGGTCACCGTGGATGCCCAGCTTTTCTACGGCCTGCTCGAGGCCCTCCCATACCTCATCAACTATCCCTACGAGTGCACGGAGCAAACGCTCAACCGCTTCCTCTCCACGGGCATTCTGACGAGCCTCTATGACCGCTACCCGCAGGTGGCCCGCATGGCCGAAGCGCTGAGCAAGCGCGATACAGTCTATGAGACATTCGACTCCGCCGACCCCAACCGGAAGATGTCGATGGAGGAAACACCCTGGCTCATCACGGCCCAGGGCGGCAAGGATGCCGGGTATGGACTTGAAAAAGTCCTCGACCCGAGGGTTGCCAAAGTCCAGAGAGAGGCATCCTTGACTAAGCTGTTGAAAGCCCAGACTTCCCTGGGCGCATTCCCCTGGTGGCCGGGAGGTCCCCCATCGCCCTACATGACGCTCTATATCGTCCATGGGTTTTCCAAGGCGCTCGAGTTCGGGGTCGAGGTGCCCAAGGATCCGATCGTCCGGGCGTTCGATTACCTCCACCGGCATTACATCGATGAGATCGTCAAGCGGCTGATGGCTCTGGACACCGGCTGGGAGTTCGTCACCTTCCTCAACTATGCGCTGAGCAATTTCCCTGATTCGTCCTGGACGGGCTATGTTTTTACGGATGAGGAGCGCCGGCAGATGCTTGACTTCTCCTTCCGTCACTGGAAGAAACACTCTCCCTACCTCAAAGGCTACCTGGCCCTCACCTTGAAGCGTGCAGCGAGGCCCAAGGATGCCGCCCTCGTCTGGGACAGTGTTATGGATTCGGCGAAGACCACACCCGACGAAGGGACGTCCTGGGCTCCGGAGGACCGCGGCTGGCTCTGGTATAACGACACGATAGAGACGCACGCCTTCGCCCTGCGGACCCTGATGGAGCTCGAACCCAAGGACGCCCGCTCGGAGGGCCTCGTCCAGTGGCTCTTTCTCAACAAGAAGCTCAACCACTGGAAATCCACCCGGGCGACGTCCGAGGTGATCTATTCGGTCGCCTATTTCCTGAAGGAGACGGGTGCGCTGGGAGTCCGGGAATCGATCGCTGTGGACGCTTGCAACACCCAGACAACCTTCGTTTTCGAGCCGGATAAATATACGGGTAAGAAAAACCAGGTGGTGATCCCCGGCGAGAAGGTCAGTTCGGAGTGCGCGACTATCCGGGTTCAAAAAGAAGGGAAGGGAATCGCCTTTGCTTCCGCCACCTGGCACTTCAGCACCGAGAAGATGCCCGAGAAGGGCGAGGGAGACCTTTTCGGTGTGGAGCGGAGCTACTTCCTCCGGACGAAAAGGGGAGACGAGGTCGTCCTGAAGCCGTTAGCGGAGGGCGCCCCTCTTGCCGTCGGCGATGAGCTCGAAGTCCAACTTTCGATCCGGGCCCGTCACCCTGCCGAGTACGTGCATCTCCGCGACCCGCGTCCGTCCGGCTGCGAGCCGGTGACCCTTACGTCCGGGTACAAATGGGACCTGGGGATTGTCCGCTACGAGGAGATCCGGGACAGCGGGACGAACTTTTTTGTCGAATGGCTGCCCCAGGGAGAGTACACTCTGAAGCACCGGCTGCGCTGTGCCATGGCCGGGACATTCAAAGCCGCCCCGGCCACCCTCCAATCCATGTACGCGCCGGAGTTCGCCGCCTATTCGGCCGGCCACGTTCTGACGATCAAGTAGGTCCAAAGGCCTTTGTTGCTTGTGCGCTCATTACATCCGAAATCCAAGCAGGTTCCAGTAGTGCGCCCACCAGATACACGCGAACACCGCCAGTGTGACCAGTGTGTAATGCACCCGGGCGCTCAACTTCCACCAATGTTTACTCCAGGCCAAAATAACAAAAATGGGCAGGAGCAGTGATAGAATAGCAGGCAGGTAAATACTATTCAGGGATTCAACCATATCCTTGTTGATACCCCACACGAAATTCGGCAGCTCACCGCCATAGAGAAGGCCGAAAGCCCGGAATAGGAATAGTATCAACATACCCCCAGTCAGCGTGATCCAGAAGCGAGCCGTCACTTTGCCCCATGAAACGGGATTCTTTGTGGGATGTTTGCGCAGTTTGCGGCTCAATGTGTCGAGCGGCCAGATCAAGAGGGTAAAAATCACCATCGAGAGGATCAGGAGCGCTACGAGCGCGATCAATACCCTTTGAAAGGTTTGGGTTTCATACCAGGGCAATTTTGTAAAAGTGCTGTGATAGCCCTGTCCTGAAATCATCTGGATGACATTCCCCGATTCATCCTTGACGAAAGCCACTTGTCCCTTGCCGTCCACTTGCTCGAAGTACAACGGTTCGACCTCGACCCACAGGCTTGTCCCCTCAAAGCCGCCGAAGACGCTGCTTTTTTCATCTCCCATGCTGATCGCGGCGATATTCAAGTAGCCTTCGTCGGTTGGTTGGACTTTGATCAACTGCTCAAAGAAATACATGGATTTAGCGAAGGAAGTGGTATCCGCCTGGATAGGACGGTAGGTTCCGGCAAACTGTCCGACGCGGTTTTTATGATTATCCATCGGTGTTGGAAAAAGAGGTCCATCTTCAGGGTAGTAATGGTCCAAAAAAGCGCTGATGATGTCCAGACGCAGGTTTCCGTCCCCAGAGTTGTAGCTGATAAAGAAGCCCAAGTCTTCTTCAGGGAACAAGACCATGCGGGTCCGAGTGCCCACGCCGTCGCCATCGCGCAAGAAAAGCTCTCGGCCGTTCTCCAGGTGTTCAAACAAGCCATAGGAAATCCCGCTGGTTTTGGGATGGGGAGCGAACTGTCGGTGGAACATCATCTGGGTGCTGGATTCCTCCAATATGCGCACGCCATCGAGTTCTCCGCTATTTAGGAGAGCCAGCAGGAAACGGTTCATATCCCCGGCGGTGGTGCGCAGTCCTCCGGACGGAGCATAGCGAACAAAGAAGAATGGTATCTGCTCGTAGCGGCCGCCTTGAAACTCGTATCCGGGAGCCAGCCTGGCCCGCATCTCCTCGGGCAAGTGCTGGTCGAAAGTGCTGCTCGTCATGCCGAGCGGCTCGAGGATATTCTCTGTTATGTACTGCTCGAACGAGACACCACTCACCTTCTGGATCAAGTAGCCTAGCAGGTTGGCGGCGAAGTCGCCGTAGGTCAGATACTGACCGGGAGCGTAGATCTGGTTGGGGCTGTAGTTTTCCAGCAGTTTCTCCAAAGGGAGGAAGTCGTCTTTGGTTCGCGCGAAAACACCGATGAGGCGGGTTTCAAAGCCGTCCGTGTGCGTCAACAGGTTCGCCAGGGTCAGTGGTTCATCGAAATTTGTTTTGAGTTGGAGATCTGTTAAATATGGGCGGACATCTTCGTTCAGTTCGATGAGCCCGCGTTCGAAAAGTTGCAGAGCGCCCACTGCCGTGAAGGCCTTCCCGAGGGAGGCCGTGGTCAGTACGGTCTGATTTGGGTCAATTGGCGTCTGCCTTTCCAGGTCTGCATAGCCATAGCCCTTAGAGAAAAAGATATGGCCGTCTTTTACCAGGGTGAAGACTACGCCCGGGATATGATGCGCTTTCATTTGCTCAGCCAGATAAGCGTCAAGGAAGGCTTCGAACTCTCCCAGATCCGTTGGGCCGGACAATCGGGTTGCTGCCTGGACCAAGCGCGAAGCACTGACTGGCTGCGATGCCGTGGCCATTAGGATTGTTGCCAAAGTCAAAACGGAAAAGGTCCGAAGGATTTCGCGTTTCACTTTTTGCTCTCCTTTCAATATTTTGTCCTGCCGTAAATTCAAGCGGCCCTCTCATCAGAGGACAAGGATCGTGATGATTTACGACTTCTTTTCTGAGAGGGATTTGGGGAGTGGGATCTTCTTCCCCTTCATGATCCGGGTCCACTCCCTTTTGTTCTCGGGGCTCTCGGAGTCGGCGATGCCGGAGAATTCGGCGAACATCACGATGTTCCCCATGTTCTTCAGCCGGCGGACAATATTGTCGGTCGAGACGGCCTTCACCCACCCGGCGGCAACGTCGGCGGCCAGCCCCATTGTGTAAAAGCCGATGTTGTCGCAGAGGCGTTCGCGCGACGCGTCGGACAGGAGGCCGAGCTGGACATCGGTCTTCATCCAGGAAAGGATCGAGATGTTGACGCCATCAACGATATCCCGGAAACCGTGGGGGGTGTGGAAAAGCGCCCGGAAGAGCATGGGTTCGTCCCGGGCAAAGGAGACGATCCCCACTCCGATGTCAAGGAAGGGAATATCTGAGTAAGTCCGAGACGTGTATTCCTGGAGGAGTCTGCGTATTTCCTTCAGAGTCTGCCGAAGCAGGCTGTCCATCGAGCCGAAGGCGCTGTAGACTGGCGCCACTGATGCGCCCAGCCCGTCGGCGATACTCCGGGCGGTCAGGGCGTCCCAGCCCTGCCGCCGGACGACGTTGAGAGCCGCCGTCAGCACGATGTCGCGGGTAAAGGCCGTCTTCTTTGGTGACATGCTCATCATCCCTTTTAATATAATATATGTTATATAACATAAGTAATATATAAAAGTCAAGCTTTTTTTCTCTGGCCGATTGAGAGGAGATCACGGAGGCCGTTAATGAAATCAATCTCCTACCTAATGCTTTATTATTGAGGGATTGATTTTCCAGTTGGAAACGGGATCTCAGGCGTCTTTTTAATGAGGGGACAGAATCTATAGGCTCAGCGGATGTAGCCGAGGCTCCGCAGTCGCTTTTCGGTCTTTTTCTTCTCTTCCTCGGTGAGCTCGACCTTTTCCTCCGCCTTCTTCCCCTGCAGTTGACGCGTTGATCGCAGGGATTGGTCGGCCGCGGTGAGCAAACGGCTTTCCGCTGACTGTCCGGAATCTGCCAGATTCCGAGTCTCTCCCGGGTCTTTTCCCAGGTCGTAGAATTCTTTCCGGGCGAACGGAAAAGGCAGGCCGAGACGGTTGCGGGCCTCCACTTCATTGGGATTGTAGATCAGCTTGAAGTGGTCATGTACGGCCGCGGCGACTTGGGAATCTTCCGCTTCGGCGAAGACGACGCGCTCGCGGAATGCTTTTCGGCGGCCCTTCAGAAGCGGGATTAGAGACAGGCCGGAGAATCGTCCGGACGGCACCGGGCCGGCGAAGTAGTCATAAATGGTGGGAAAAATGTCGATGAGTGAAACATTCTCTTCGATGACCCGGCGGCCGCGCTGGCCGGGAAACTTGATGAGCAACGGCACCTTGAGGGCGGAGTCATAAAGCGAGGGATTGTGGTAGAAGTATTGGTGATGGTCGTAGAGCTCTTCGCCGTGGTCGGCGGTGATGATGATCAGGGTATCGTCCCACAGCCCCTGACGCCTCAGGTCATCGAAAAGCGTTCCGAGGATGGAATCGGCATGATAGACAGTCCCCGCATAAAGGCGCCGGACGGCCGCGACCTCCTCCGGAGTGCATGGGGTTTGCCTGTACATCATGTCGGTTGTCCGGTAAAGCTTATAGCGGTAATCCGGATTGTCTTTTTCGAGAATCCTCATCACCCGTTCCGGCGGAGCGTAGCTGTCGTGGGTTCCCCAAAGGTGGTAAAAATGGAAAAAAGGAGCCGAGGCCCGGCCAGCTGGAATCAAGACGCAGGAAGTAGCGGCTGCCGGAGAAAACGGATTCCCACCGTCAGGACGGCCGGTCTCCTTTTTATTATTGACGCCATGTTATTGAGCTCAGAACAGCTATGGGGATCAGTTACCGATAGAATGGCCAGAATGGTGATTATACCTAAACACGTCCCCTAGTGCTACCTTGAGCCAGGGACGGCCGCTTGCTCCCCCTATTCGGATTTTTTTCCCCTCTTTCGTTCCGGCCTATAAGGTCGAGCTCGGCCGGCCGAGCGCTGACCATCGAGTCGCCTGCTAATCTTGACTTGCGGGCTCGCGTTGAATCTCGGTCCGGCGCTTTGAGATGATCCGAGTCACTCGTACCGCAAAGACTCCACGGGGTTAGCCAGGGCGGCTTTAACCGCTTGGAAGCCGACCGTGAGGAAAGCAACGAGCAGAGTCAATCCGGCGGACAGGGCGAAAACAACCGGCCCGATACCCACCCTGTAAGCGAACTCCCGGAGCCACTGGCTCATCACAAAATAGGCGATCGGCCAGCCGATGAGATGGGCCAACGCCACCCATTTGAGAAATTCCTTTGTCGTCAAGGAGATGATTCCCGGGAGGGATGCTCCAAGAACCTTACGGATACCGATCTCCTTGGTTTTCTGTTCCGCCGTGTAGGCGGCCAGGCCGAACAATCCCAGACAGGAGATGAAGATGGACAGCACTCCAAACCCGTTGAACAACACTCCCAGCTGCCGCTCCGAGGCATATTGACGGTTGAACGCTTCATCATAGAATAGATACCGGTAAGGATAGTCCGGCGAGCGCTGCTCGAAAGCGGCTTCGATCCGTTTCAGCGCTTCGGGGATCCTGGTGCCGTCGACCTTGATGAAGACATACTGGTGCCAGGGTTTGTACATCCGGAAGACGAAAGGCGGGATGGCCGTATGGACCGTGCGGGCGTTGAAATCTTTGACGACACCAATGACCCGCGCCTGGCGGAAAGACTCCGGCCAGGCCGGGTGGGCCATATAAACGGTCATTCCCACGGGATCTTCCACTCCCATTCTCTTCGCCGCCGTTTCGTTGATGATGCAAGCCCCGTCCTCATCCGCCGGGAATTCTCTGGAGAAAGCCCGGCCCCTGACCATTGTCATGCCGAAGGTCTGGAAAAAGTCGTAGTCGACGACCGTGTAGTCAACACCCAGCATATTTTCGGAAGGGTTGCCTTCCCAGTTGATGGAAAAGCTTTGTCCCACCCAGGTCGGTCCCTGGGCGGCGGAGGTGACGCTGCGAATGGACGGCTCTATCAATAAATCGTTGCGGAAGGTGTCGAAATTCTTCCTCAGCCCCGGGTTGTTGTAAAGGATGACGACGTGCTCCCTGTTCAATCCCAGGTCCATGGTTTGGATGTGATGAAGCTGCCGGGAGGCGACCAGGGTGCAGGTGAGGAGCCCCACGGAGATGGCGAACTGGAAAATGATCAGGCCTTTCCTGATCGCTGCTCCCCGGCCCCTGGACCCGGGCCGTTGTTTCAAGGCCTCGACCGACGAGAAGGAAGATAGGAAAAAGGCCGGATAGCTCCCGGCAAGGAGGCCGGTCGCCAGGATCACGAGGAGGAGTATCAGCATCATGAAAAGGCCGGCATCCGATAGGAGGCTCAGATTCTTACCGGCGAACAGGTTGAACCGGGGAAGGAGGGCCTCCACCAGAGCCAAAGCCAAGAATAGGGCAATGGCGCTTATCACCAGCGCTTCCCCCAGGAACTGCCTGATGAGCTGGGGTCGATGCGCGCCGACGACCTTGCGGATGCCCACTTCTCTTGCCCGCCTGGCCGACCGGGCCGTGGACAAGTTCATGAAATTGACGCAGGCCATGACCAGGATGAAGATCGCGATCAGGGAAAAGAGAAGGACTTTTTGGAGGCCTGCGGGGCGGCCGGACTCATGGAGGTGGACCTCGGTCAGGGGCTGGAGGATGGGCACGTAGGTGGCTTCCGGGTCTTCATGTTTCTTGTAGATGTCCGCGATCTTCGACGTGACGTCCGCGCCCGAGGTCCCCGGCCGGAGGAGGACATAGCAGGGGCCCATCCATTCCTGCCAGCGGGCGAGCCGGTCTTCTCCCAGAAGTTCCACTCGGGCCAGGAGGTCGAACTGAATATGAGAATTGGAAGGGACATCCTTGATAATCCCTGAAACTACGAACCCGGCATTGTATTCATCTAGGAAAAGCACCTTGCCCAGCGGGTCCTCGTCCCCGAAATACTTCCGGGCCGTCGTTTCCGTAAGGACGATCGAATTCCTGTCGGCGAGCGCGGTTTCTGGATCCCCAAGGAGGAAGGGAAAGGAGAACATCCGGAAGAAGCCAGGGTCAGCCAGATTGATTCGTTCTTCCTCGAAACGCTTGTCTTGATACCGGACGAGCGACCCCGCCCAGGGCCAGACGCGGGAGTATTCCTCGACCTCGGGATATTCCTCCTTCAACGCCGGAGCGAGCGCGTAAGTGGGGCTCGGGATGAGTTGCCCGCTCTCGACTTTGTTCAGGATCCTGAAAATCCGGTCCTTTTTCTCGTGGAAACGGTCGAAGCTGAGTTCGTCACGAACCCACAGGCCGATAAGGATGAAACAGGCCAGGCCGAGAGTCAGGCCGGCGATGTTGATGAAGGAATACCCTTTGTGCCTGAGGATATTCCGGAGGGCGATCTTTAAATAGTTTTTCAGCATTGGTGAACTCCAGGCGGACATAAGAGCAACATTCGTGCCACCCCATCTTTTGAGAGGCAGGGGAAAAAGGAGAGGATCACCCAGGAGCATAAGGAGGTCGTGAAATCGGGCGCCCATATGGGGGAAATATCTGCGAACCGATAAGATTCCAGAGGAGGGAGAGCCGCGGACACCCAGGGAAGCGAATCGGCCTTGTTCGTATCCGAGACACCGGGTGTCCGCTGGCGGACAGAATGAAATTGCCGGGGAACGCTCAGGCAGTCTCCCACCGGCCTTCTTCCTAAGATTCCGAGCTCAATTGATGGGAAGAAAACAGGCCTTGCTTTCGTCCAAAGACAAAAGATGTTGAGGTTTATGTTTGACTCTGATACACAATGGCTTTAAGGTAGACAAAAAAACGGATGAAAATGAGACCGGAATATTACGTAAGGGACAGAAGATGTCTTCTGTTGTCCCTGTCTCTTTTTGTGGGGCTGTCTGTCCCCTGTCTTTTTGGCCAGACGCGGACAAAAACCATTCCCGTCACCCGGATAGAGACTCCTCCCAGAATTGACGGCCTCATCGAGGACAGTTGCTGGAAAAATATCCAGCCGGTATCCGGGTTTTTCCAGCACGATCCGGTAAACGGCGCGAAGGCTTCGGAAGAAACGCTTGTCTGGGCGGCCTACGATCAAGACAATATCTATTTTGCCTTCCTGATGGAGGATTCCGAGCCGAAACGGATCTGGGCGGAGTTAACCCCGCGCAACGAGTATGAGAATAACGACGCGATCACAGTCCTCCTGGATACCTACAACGATAATCGGACAAGCATCAGTTTCACCGTGAACCCAAGAGGTGTCCAGAAGAATTCGGTCGAGACGATCTGGAAATCCGGCGCCGTGATCCGTCCGGATGGATGGGCCGCCGAGATGGCGATCCCCTTCAAGTCCTTAAGGTTCTCTCCGGAGCATCGCCAGGTTTGGGGGATCAATTTTGAAAGGTACATTCACCGTTTGAATGAGCAGGATTACTGGACGGATGTCGACCGGGATGTGCCCCTGCTTCACCAGATGGGAGAGCTGGCCGGCCTCTCAGGAGTCCGCCCTGGATACAACCTCGAATTCTTCCCCTATGCCGGCCTCAGGTCCTCGCGCTGGGATGGGGAGAAGGACGACAAGGCGGCCTTCGGGATGGACGTCAAGTACGGTATCCGACCGAACCTCTATCTGGACGTTGCGGCCAGTCCGGATTTCAGCGAAGTGGAATCCGACCCTTTCATCTACCAGCTTTCCCCCTATGAGAACTACCTCCAGGAGAACCGCCCGTTTTTTACCGAGGGCAGCCGGTATTTCCAGTTGGCCACGGAGAGTGAGGACTTTCACGAGCCGACCGTCTCCCTTTTCTACTCCCGGCGCGTGGGCAATCCCAAATTCGCCGCCAAGGTGAGCGGCAAAACCGGTGGGTACTCTTTCGGCATCCTGGGCGCCGTCAACAAGGAGCCCGCAGTTTTGGAGGGCGCCGAACAAGGGGCCTCCACCAACTCTAATTTCAGCGTTGTCCGTGTCCAGAAGGACATCCTCAAGAACTCCCAGGTGGGGATCTACTACGCCGGAGCTAACACTTCGGAGGCGGGCAACAACAATTTTGCTGTCGACTACAGTTTCAACTTCAAAGACATTTATTTCCTGCGCGGCGTGAGCGCTTTCACGCTCACCCGGGGAGCGGAAGGCAAGAACAATGGGTTTCACATCATCCAGTTCCTTAGGGAGATCGACGCCGGGATGCAGTTGAGTGCGAGCTTCCAGCGGATCGAGGAGAACGTAAACATCTCGACCGGCTTTCTCAGTCAGATCGACATCCAGTCGTTCAACCTGATGACAGGGTACGCCTGGAGGTTCAACCGCGGGAAGGTCAAACGCTTCAGCCTCGACGTCGGCGGGACTTAAAATCAGGATACCCACGGGAATCCGGCCGGCGGCTCTGTCGAGTTCAGTTACTGGACGGAATTCCTGGCCCAATTTATGATCCATGGGCAGTTTTCGCTGGGAAAAAGCAAGTATCAGGTCTTCGGCGCGGACGACAAATTGGCCTGGACGAGGGATTATATCAAGACTTATGGCGGCGATTTTTTCGATTTTCATTGGGAGCGCGGCGGGTTCCTGAAAGGAGCCAGCGTCGAGCTCGGGTGGGAGAAAAAAGGGATCTATAACGAGGACTTCACGGCGGTGGAGGCGGGATCTGAGCTGCACACCGAAGCGGAAGTGACCCTCAGGCCCCTCAGCTCCTTCGAGTGGTCATTCATTAGCAACTGGATCAGGCAGACGATCGATCAAACGGGGGAAAAGGTTTTCGACGGCGTGGCCTATGGGACCTCATTGCACCTCCAGATCACCCGCAGCCTTTTCTTGACTACGCGGCTCTTGGGGGAAACGCGGGAAAACCAGTATAACTTTGATTTTCTAGTCGGTTATTATTTCGGCGCCGGGAACATCGTCCAGCTCAGCTATAAGAAGAGCGCGAGGACCGAGGACCTAATCAGAGAGGGGGGGCACTCCATCACTCTCAAAGTGTCCTATCTGTTCAGGTTATGATGGACGCGATCTAAGACGAGACCTTCCTGATCCGCACCATGACAACGCCGTGAGGAGGGACCATGGTCTTGAAACGTTCATCGAAGTGACGGCCCCAGTCCGAGTGAACGTCCAGGTCGCGGTGGGCCCATAAGTCTCGGACCTCTGCCGGACCCGGAGGGAGGCCGATCTGTGACCAGCGGACATAGAGCTCGAGTTCCTTCGAGGAGAGGTTCAAAAAGCAGACGGCCACGGAGCCATCGGCGAGCGGCTTCATCCAGACTTGGCCGCCGTAGCCGCGGTCGATGACGATCCGGCCCTGAACGCCCAGTGGGTCCTGGTCGACGGCGATGACCTCGCGGTTCAGCAGGATCTCTTTGGTCTCCTCGGTCATCTGCCGGACGTCGTTCCCGGCCATGAGCGGCGCCGCCATCATGGCCCAGAGCGAGAAGTGAGCCTTGTACTCGTCGAAGGTCATCCCTCCGTTCCCCACCTCGAGCATGTCGGGGTCGTTCCAATGGCCGGGCCCGGCCGCTCCGGAGTGGCGCGAGTTGGCGTTTACGATCCAGACGATGCTTTCCCAGGTGTCCTGGATGTCGGCGGTGACCCGCCAGAGCTGTCCGATGCCCTGGGCCCATTTCCAGGGATCGTTCCGGCCCCACTCGCAGATGCTCAAGACGATCGGCCGCCCCGCCTTGCGGATGGCCTCGCGGAAATTTGTGTATTGGGCGCGGGGATCGAGATCATCGGCGTGGCACCAATCCACTTTGATGTAGTCGACGCCCCACTCCGCGTAGGTCGCCATGTCCAGGTCCTCGGACCCGAAGGACCCCGGGCGTCCAGCGCAGGTCTTCGGGCCGACGTCGGTGTACAGGCCAAAGGCCAGGCCCTTGCCGTGGACGTAGTCGGCGAGCGCCTTCATCCCGCTCGGGAAACGCTCTGGGTCGGCGATGATCCGGCCGTCCTCGGCGCGCGCAACCTGCCAGCAGTCGTCGATCACCAGATACCTGTAGCCCGCCTCACGCATCCCGGACGAGACCATCGCGTCCGCAATCTCGCGGATTAGCCGCTCGCTCACATCGCAGCCGAACTTGTTCCAGGTGTTGAATCCCATCGGCGGGGCCGGCGCGAGCAGCGCTTTGTCGGCAACCTCAGATTGCTGGGGGACGGCTTCAAATCCCGGCTTTGCCGGCAATACATGTCCGGAAATGAGGATTATTCCTGCCAACAAGATATGTTGCATCTTGACCTCGCATTATATCGATTCACCGGCTCACCATATCGCCGGGCCCGAGGAGAAGTCAAGTTTGAGGAAAAAATGGGTGGACAAGCCGCCTACCCTCCTCCTCGCCGAAGGAGGAAGAGAGGAGGATTAGGGCGGATCGCCGATGTCCAACGGGAAGCTTGGAAGTCAGGACGATATCCAATCGGTAATAAGAATGGCCGGCGGAGGGAAAGCGAGGTTGTTTCCAAGAAAGGGGCGGAGTTCAGGCTGAAAGGCAAGGACAGCCGGCGGTTCTGTGTTCTGGCGAAGGTGGAAGGGGCTCAGGGCTGGGTGGAGTTTACGGTCAGGTCCAAGCACGGCGGGACGGACACGAAAAAAGTGACCATCAAGAGGATCTGAGGGGTCTATCCCTCCCCCTTGACGGGGGAGGGTTTGGGAGAGGGTGAAATAAATAGCCCCACCCCCCATTTTTGCTAAGCCCTGGATTCCGGGCCGACAAGGCCCCGATTTGATAATCACTCACCGGTATCTCGGTTTGTGCTTCTTGATCTCCTTAACCATCGAGGCGAAGCGCCGCCCGGCCGCCTTTTCCTGTTGCCGGCGCTTTTTTACGTCCTTTTTTAGTTCCATGAATCGCAGTTCACGATGCAGTTTGTGATAGCTTTCCAACCGGCTGCGGTCGAAGGAGCCGGCCTCGACTGCGGCCCGGACTGCGCAGCCGGGCTCCCGGTCATGGCGGCAATCGGGAAATCGGCAGCTCGCGCCCAACTTCTCGATGTCATCAAAGGTCATATCCAGGCCCTCTTCATCCGCCCAGAGCTGCAACTCCCGCATGCCGGGTGTGTCGATCAGCAACGCCCCCCCGGGAAGCAGAACGAGCTCGCGCGCGGTCGTCGTATGCCGGCCGCGACCCTCAGCGGCGTCGCTCATAGGGGCGGTGGGCAGACGCTCCTCCCCGAGCAGGCGATTGATCAAGGTGGACTTTCCCACCCCGGAAGAGCCGAGAAGGGCCACCGTTTTCCGCGGAACTAGGAACAGCTCAAGGTCCTTCAATCCGCCTTTGGTCAGGGCGCTGACGGCGACGACCGGCACGCCGGGCGCTACCCCTTCCACCGAGGAGAGGACGGTCTCTAGGTCCGCACAGAGGTCGGCCTTGTTAAGCACAATAATGGGCTCAGCCGCGCTCGTCCAAGCCGTGGTTAGGTACCGCTCGATCCGGCGGAGGTTGAAATCGCCATCGAGTCCGCTGACCAGGAACACCGTATCGACGTTGGCCGCGGCAACCTGAGCCTCGACGGCCTCCCCGGCGGTCTTCCGCGTGAAGGCGCTGCGGCGCGGCAGGACGGCGTGGATGAGGGCGAGGTTGTCTCCGGCCGGTTCGACCGCCACCCAGTCGCCGACGACAGGAAAATCGGCTTGTTCTGCCGTCTGGTGCCGGAACTTTCCTGAAACCTCGCCCGGCAGCTCACCGAGAGGAGTCACCAACGTGGAGAGGTCGCGCGATTGCTTGACGATCCGGGCCGGAACCAGTCCGCGTTCCGCGTAGCCCTTGAACTGCGCGGACAGTTCCTCGTTCCACCCGTAATTTCTTAGGTCCATCGCGTGTCTCTCCTGGGAATATGAATTGGCACCTCTGCTTCGCTCCCGGGGCGAAGATCCATCCCG
The DNA here is from genome assembly GCA_964408495.1 of uncultured Eubacteriales bacterium. Taxonomy (GTDB): domain Bacteria; phylum Acidobacteriota; class Aminicenantia; order Aminicenantales; family UBA8522; genus UBA8522. The sequence goes on along the minus strand of CAYOZW010000002.1, from coordinate 34,665 downwards.
CTGTGTTTTGTTCTCCCGTCGTCAAGGATGATAAATGTGGCCGGCGGGGACGTCAAGCCGGACTGATCATAACCGGAGGCGGCGCAAATATCGAGCTAAAGTTATTTCGGCGGCTGTTTGAGGGTCTCGAGGAGTTTCTGAATCTCTGCTTCGGAGAGGGCCTTTGTCCCCCTTTTCAGGAACTCGCCGAACGCAGCGATCTCTTCATCGGTCGCCGGGAAACCGATGTTGCTTCCCTGGAAGGAGCTGTCGACGAGGATCTTTCCGTCGGGATCAAGAACGGCGAACCAGGGAATGCCGGCTTTCTCAGAACCTGGAAAACGACCCTTTATCTCCTTCCCGCCGGTCATCCGGTCCTGGTCGATCTTCACGTCGATGAAATCCTTGGCCAGGAGTGGAGCGACGTCCGGCCGGGCCATCCAGGCCTCGAGCCTCTTGCACCAGCCGCACCAGGGGGCGCCGAAATGGAGGAAGACGCGCCGGCCGGAAGCGCCGGCTTTTTCGAGACCCTTTCGAAGCACTCCGTCGGCCTCCAGATAGACCGCCTGGTTCTTGGTCAGAAATTCGAGGACTTTATTCGAATCATAAGCTTTGCCCGCCTCGAAAACAGACGTATCCTGGTTGGCCACGACCTGGCCGTCTCCGCCAAGCACCGTGAGAAAAGGGACGCCGGCTTTTTTGAAGCCGTTGGTGAAGGTGTCGTAGCTCTCCGCCAGGTCTGTGTTCTTATCGAACTTGCCGATGTCCACCAAGACAACCTCGTATTCGTAGAGGATTTTCCTGACGATATTCTTGTCCTCATGGAAGAGCTTATGGAGGAGCCTGCACCAGCCGCACCAATTGGCGCCCCACTGGACGAGGACCCGGCGATTTTCTTTGCCGGCCCGGGCGACGGCCACGACGATATCGGCCTTGGCGTCGGCGGATTCGTTATAGACCGGGGCCTGTTCTGCCTGGGCCTCTTTCTGCTCATCCTTGGCCTGGGCGCCAGCGGGAGAGGCGGGCCTTGCTGGGACACTCTGAGCGAAGGTCACCAAGGTGCAACTCAAAAGAATAAGCGGGATAAATACGAGTATGGCCGTTTTTTTCATCGCGCCATCATAGCGGAAAAGGGTAGCGGACTCAATAGCTGACTGGCCAAGCTAAGCATCCCTTTTCTATAGATAAAAAGGGGACGGTCCTATTTTTTGAAGATGAATTTGCCCTCAGCAAAAAACAGGACCGTCCCCTTTTTCCGTCCCCTTTTTCTTTTTTCTATTAGGCTTGATGGGGTCGGATGATGACCTTGAGCGCTTCTTTCCCATCGATCACCATCTGGAAGCCTTTGGCGATATCCCGAAGGGGCAGCCTGTGGGTGACCAAAGAATCCACTTCGATAGCCCGGTCGGCCAGGAGACTTAACGCTTCCTGGATGTCCGGAGGTCCGCAATAATAGGAGGTGAGGATACGGACCTCCTTCGTCCAGAAATCATTGACCGGGATGACGACGCGCTTCTCCGGCCCGGGGACGGCGAAAAAAACGACGGTACCGCCCTTGTCGACAGAGGCCCAGGCCTGTTCCACGGCGGACAGCGCCGATGTGCACAGGACGACGACGTCGGCCTTCTTGCCAAAATGTTTTATCAGTGCGGCGGGGACGTCGTCTGTTGCCGAAATAGTCAGTTCCGCACCACACTTCTCCGCCAGGGCCAATCGGCTTGGATTGATGTCTGTTGCAACCACCCGGCAGTTTTTCATTCCAGCCAGCTTCACCTGGAGCAGTCCCGACATCCCGCACCCCAGGATGAGCACGTCCTGCCCGGCCGCCAAACCAGCCAGTCTTTGTGCTCTGACGACACAGGCCAAGGGTTCGATGAAGGTGGCTTGGTCATGAGACATAGAATTGGGGAGGAGATAGGTCCCCTTTTCCACAAGTTTCTCCGGGACCAAGATGTATTCGGCGAACCCTCCGGGCAGCCTTTCCTTAACCTCCGCACATTGCGGGTAATGTCCGGCACGGCAGTAGCTGCACTTCATGCAGGGGACCTTCGGGGCGATAAAAACCCGGTCCCCCGGTTTGAAGTGCTTGACCAAGGAACCGACTTCGACCACCTCGGCTCCAATTTCATGCCCCTGGACGAGCGGCGCCCGCGGCATCCTATACCATTCCACGATATCGCTCCCGCAGATGCCGCAGGAGACGACCTTGACCAGCATTTCCCGGGGACCAGGTCGGCGTAAAGGCCTCTCTTCGATGCGGATATCCTGGTTGCTGTACCAGACCGCCGCCTTCATGGTTCCAGCGCTTTTTCTTGCTTCTCCCATCGTCAGGGATGATAAAAGGCGGCGGGTATGGATGTCAAGGAAGCCGCACTTCTTTTTGAATTCGCTCCCGGGCTCGGTCAGAAATCATTTGAAATTCCGCGGCTTTCTTTAATATCATGTTGACCACGGACCTGAATAACCTAATAATCCCGCCCGGCTCCAGCGTGAGTGCGTTTCGGGCAAGGAGGAGGATCCATGAAATACGTTCCAGAGCCTTTCAAAATCAAGACGGTCGAACCGATCAGAATGACAACCCGGGAGTACCGCGAGCAGGCCATCAAAGAAGCGGGCTACAACACGTTCCTGCTGCGCAGTGAAGATGTCTTCATCGACCTCCTGACCGACAGCGGCACCAGCGCCATGAGTGATGCTCAGTGGGCCGCGCTGCAAATGGGGGATGAGGCCTATGCCGGCAGCCGCAATTTTTATGATCTCGAGGCTGCGGTCAGAGATGTGTTCGGCTACAAATATTTCGTACCGACTCATCAAGGACGAGCCGCGGAACACATCATGTCCAAGCTGTTGATCAAAAAGGGCGACTATGTTCCCGGCAATATGTACTTCACGACCACGCGCCTTCATCAAGAGATGGCCGGCGGAACCTTTGTCGATGTCATCATCGACGAAGCCCACGACCCCTCAAGCCCGCACCCGTTCAAGGGCAATGTGGATATCAGCAAAATGAAGAAGCTGATCGACGAAGTCGGTGCCGAGAAGATCCCCTACATCAGCTATGAAACGTGTGTCAACATGGCCGGCGGACAGCCGATTTCGATCGCTAACGCTCAGGAATTGAGGTCATTCTGTGACAAATACGGTATCAAGGTCATGCTGGATAACACCCGCACGATCGAAAACGCCTACTTCATTCAACAACGTGAAGACGGCTACGCCGATTGGCCGATCAAGCGCATCGTCAAAGAAATCTGCTCCTATACGGACGGCTGCACCTGTTCTGCCAAGAAGGACTGCCTGGTCAACATCGGCGGTTTCCTGGCGATGAATGACGAGGACTTCTTCGTCAACGCCAAGGCGGAGGTCGTTGTTTATGAGGGACTGCACACGTACGGCGGGATGAGCGGCCGTGATATGGCGGCGCTGGCCCAGGGCATCAGGGAATCCGTCGTCAGCGATGACTATATACGATATCGCGTCGAGCAGACCAACTATCTTGGCGAGTTGCTCACCCAGGGCGGAGTTCCGCACGTGATTCCTCACGGTGGGCACGCCATCTTCCTCGACGCCAAACGATTCCTCCCTCATATCGACCAGGATCAGTTTCCCGCCCTGGCGCTTTCCGCGGCCGTCTACGTGGAAGCGGGAGTCCGGGCCATGGAACGCGGCAATATCAGCGCCGGGCGCGACCCGGTCACCGGCAAAAACCGCCGGCCTAAACTGGAGCTCGTTCGACTGACTATCCCTAGGCGCGTCTATACCCAAAGCCATCTTGATTACGCGGCCGAGGGGATCATAAACCTGTACCAGCGGCGGGATCAGATTCCCGGATACAAGTTTGTCTTCGAGCCGAAGCAGCTACGTTTTTTCCAGGCTCGTTTTGAACCGGTGGCATAAGGTACTTCAACCTCCAGCCAAAAATAATCTTCAATGCGGGTATCACTTAGAAAGGAGAATTTTCATGAAACTGCGAAATTTCTTGGTCATGTTGCTCGCGGTGGTTTTTCTCTTTGCGGTCGGCTGCAAAGAGCGGGCTGAAGAGGCGGAACAGGCGAACGCCGGTATCAAAGCCCGGGGGGAAGCTGTCGAAAAAGTGGAATCCGAAGAAGCGGAAGAGAACGAAGAAGAAGCAGAGGAAAACGAAAAAGCGGAAGAGGGAGAGGCCGGAGAGCACGCCGTTGTGGACCTCGAGATCCTCCCCGCCGCCGTTCTTCAAGCCCTCGATAAGGCCTATCCCGGCTACAAGATCCTCAAGGCGGAGGTGACGACCGAGGGGGGAAAGAGCTATGAGCTTCAAATCCAGGTCGACGGCCAAAAGATTGGCGTGGCTGTCGATCCCAGCGGGAAGATCATAAAATAAGGCCTCTGAACAAAGCGTGACGTACCGTAGGCACCTCTCCATCTATGCGGCGCTTGTTGTGGCCCTCCTCACCCCCTTTTCGTCTTTCGCCCAGCGCAGCCAGCCTGACTCGCTCATGGCCCTGAAGATCGATTCCGCGATCGAGCTGGACGGAGTGCTGGGCGAATCCGCATGGGCCAGAGCTCCACATATCTCCAATTTTACCCAGCGCGAGCTTGATGAGAACGCGCCGGCGACGGAGAGGACCGAAGTCGCCGTCCTCTATAACCGGACCGAGCTCTATATCGGCGTTTGGTGCTTTGATGCCGAGGCGGACAAGATCGTCGCCCAGAAGATGAGCTGGGATTTTGACTACGAGACCGAGGACAACTTCGAGATCGTCCTCGACACGTACGCGGACAGACGAAACGCCTACTTCCTGGTCATCAACCCCAACGGCGCTCAGTACGACGCCCTGATCATGGATAACGGCCGGAAGAGCAACTCCGACTGGAATGGAGTTTGGCATGTCGCCGCATCACGGACGGACGAGGGCTGGTTCGCCGAGATAAGGGTTCCCTTCTCTACGCTGAAGTTCAGCCCGGCGGATGAGCAGACCTGGGGAATCAATTTCGAAAGGAATATCCGTCACAAGCGGGAGCAAGTCCTCTGGCAGGGCTGGTCGCGGGACGCCAACCTCCGGCAAGTCAATCGGGCGGGCGCCCTCGAAGGCCTGGAGGGACTGACCCGGATGAAAGTCTTCGAGTTCCGCCCCTATGCCCTAGCGGGCGCGGAAAAACAGAGGGAGAGTCCAGGAAAGACGGTGGGGGACCTGGGCCTGGATTTTAGCTACCTCGTTAATCCGACGGTCAAAATGGATTTCACGGTCCATCCGGATTTCGGTCAGGTCGAATCGGACCAACTGATCGTCAACCTGACGCGCTTTTCCATCTCCTACCCGGAAAAGCGTCAGTTTTTCCTCGAGGCCCAGAATTTTTTCGATTTTCCCTTGGGCCGCGCGAGGCCATACTACAGCCGCAGGATCGGGCTCTATCAAGAGCAGGAAACGCCCATCATCGGAGGCGGCCGCTTCCTCGGCAAAATGGGAGGTTCGACGCTCGGAGTCATGGTCCTCCAAACTGCGAGAACGGACATCGCGGCGCCAACGAATTTTTCCCTGATTCGATGGAAGCAGGACGTCCTCAAGGAATCTTCTATCGGAATCCTGGCTATCGGTTCTACTCAGACGGGGCGGTTCAACGGAACCGGGGGTTTCGATGCCCTTTATTCCACCTCGAGCCTTTTCGGTGACAAGAATCTTGAGGTCGGCGGCGCGTTCGCGGCGACCTACACCTCCGACCGCGAGGCCGCGACCGGCAGCGCCCATCGCGTCTTCCTCAGCTACCCCAACGACCTCCTCGAAATCGACGCGTCCTGGGAGCGGGTGGGCCAGGACTTCAATCCCGAAGTCGGGTTCCTGAGCCGGACAAGCTACCAGCTGTTCTCGACGGAGTGGCAGATCAATCCCCGCCCGAAATTTCTCCCCTGGGTTAGGAAGCTTGAATTCAAGCCGATCGAACTCGACTATTACATCGACGACATCACTCGAGAAATGCAGTCCGTCTATATGGAATTCCGGCCGCTGGGGCTGTTCTTGAAGAGCGGAGACGGGATGGAGTTCAACATCCAGCGCAACGCCGAGAACCTGACCGAGGAATTCGAGATCCGGCAAGGATTCGTCATCCCGGCCGGGCGGTATTGGACGAACCGGGCGGAGATCCAGATCGAAACGTTCGAGGGGCGGCCTGTCGTCGCCGACGCCGCCGTCAACTGGGGCGAATTCTATGACGGTTTCAGCACCGAGTGGGAGGCCGATCTGGCCTGGAAGATGAATAGACACTTCGGCACGAGCCTTGCCTACCAGAGGACCGATATCAGACTTCCCGCCGGAAGGTTTGCCATCGATGAGGTCGTCGGCCGGATGAATTTTTCGGTGACTCCGAAGCTCTTCGGTTCGATCTTTGCCCAGTGGAACAACGACGACGACGAAGTCCTGTTCAATCTCCGGGTCACCTGGATCCCCAAGCCGGGCGCGAACCTCTACTTTGTCTTGAACCAATTCGGCGATACTCTTAACCCCCGCGGACGGATCCAGATGAACAAGACCGTGGCGATGATCAAGTTCGTCTGGTATTTCAGCACGAAATGAGACGGCGCTCTGCTTTGATCCAGAAGGGACAAGGTTGATCGATGTTTTCAGGGCGGTCCTGGTCTTTCCCCGCGGGGATAGCCCGGGCCGGAAGAACGGAGTACAATGCTAAGCAAGGAGATTCAAACATGAGAGCTTATCGGGTCGGTCTGGTGGTTCTTGTGGCGGTGACGATGGCGGGCTTCGCGGCGGCTCAGGCTCCAAAGCCGGCCGGGTATCACCTTATCAAGAAACACGTTCTTGGAGGGGAAGGGGGCTGGGATTACCTAGCCCTGGAGGCTTCCACTCGCCTTCTCTACGTGACGCACAGCAGCGCCATCGAGATCTTGAACGTCGATACGGGTGCCAAGGGAGAGGCCATCCCGGGCCTCAAAGGCGCCCACGGCGTGGCCTTCGCCCCGGAGAGAAACCGCGGCTACATCTCCAACGGACGCGGCAACAGCATCTCTGTGTTCGACCTCAAAACGCATAAGGTCCTGGAAGAAATCCCCTCATCCGGGCAGAACCCCGACTCCGTCATGTACGATGCTTTTTCGGGCCGCGTCTTCACCTTCAACGGCCGGACCGCGAACGCGACGGCTATCGACGCGGCCACAAATAAGGTTGTCGGGACCGTCGATATCGGCGGCAAACCCGAGTTCGCTGTCACAGACGGCGAGGGCACGATCTTTGTCAACAACGAGGACAAGAGCGAGGTCGTAGCCTTCGACGCTAAAACGCTCGAAGTCAAGACAAGGTGGTCGATCGCTCCCGGCGAAGGTCCGAGCGGGCTGGCCATCGACTTGAAAAGAAAGCGCCTGTTCAGCGTCTGCGACGAGGTGATGGTCGTGTCGGATTTCGTGAACGGAAAAGTCGTCGCGACCGTCCCGATCGGGAGGGGCCCGGACGCCGTCCGCTACGACCCCGGGACTGGCCTTGTCTTTGCTTCGAATGGCGAGGGAACATTGACCGTTGTTAAGCAGGATTCGGCCGACATATACACGGTTCTCGAAACCGTTCCGACGGCCCGCGGCGCCAGGACCATGGAGCTCGATCTGAAGACGCACCACGTCTTCGTCGTGACGGCGGAATTTGGCCCCGCCCCGGCGCCCACTCCAGAACAACCGAGGCCCCGGCCCACCGTTGTCCCGGGATCATTCATGGTGCTCGAATTCGGGAGATAGGGCGTGATCGCTCCGGAAGTCTGGACGGCCGCTGACACCTCTTGAGGAGAGAGAGCCGATCAGCCTTGCCGGGCGAGGTCTTGGAAGAGCGCAAATGCCTTTTCCGGAGCCTCGTTGCGGTGGACGACGGCGCGGACGGCCTGGATCATGGCGACGGGATGATCTGACTGAAAGATATTGCGTCCCATGTCGACCCCGGCCGCTCCTTCCTGGCAGGCTTTGTAGGCCATTGTCAGGGCGTCGAGTTCCGGGATCTTTTTCCCGCCGGCCATGACGACCGGAACGGGGCAAGAGGCGGTCACGGTCTCGAACCCGTCTTCGACGTAGTATGTTTTGATGATGTGGGCGCCGAGCTCGGCGCAGATCCTGGCGGCCAGCCGGAAATAGCGGGCGTCGCGCTTCATCTCTTTGCCGACCGCTGTGACGGCCAGGGTGGGGATCCCGTAGCGGATGCCGGCATCGACCATCTTCGTCATATTGAGAATGGACTCTTTCTCATGTTCGCCGCCGATGAAGACTTGCACGGCCATGGCGCAGACGTTCAGCCGGACGGAGTCCTCAACGTCGACGGCGATCCCTTCGTTGGAGAGCTCTTTCAGGATGCTCGTTCCTCCCGAGACGCGGAGGACGATTGACTTTGGCGCGGCGGGCGGGACTATCGTCCTCAGGATTCCCCTTGTCAGCATCAGGCTGTCCGCGTAAGGGACCAGAGGGAGGATGTTGATGTCCACCCGTTCCAGCCCGCCGGTGGGCCCCTGGAAATAGCCGTGGTCAATAGCCAGCATGACCGTCCGGCCCGAGGCGGGACTGAAGATCCGGGCCAGCCGGTTTTTCATCCCCCAGTCCAGCGCCCCGGATCCCTTGAGGAAAAAGGGTTCTGCTTTTTGGGATTTATCAGGATGATATTGTCCAGTTCTTTTTGAATCATCCGCTTCCGGCATGTTTCTCCTCCTTCTCAGGCAATTCGCGGCGTCACCTTGACTCTGACGGTGGGGGACTTTTAAGTATACAGGAACCGCTGCAAACCTAGCATACATCAGAATAAGAGGTCAATAGAAAAGGGAACGTCTCCTTCGGCTTTACTTTTTCTGGGAAGTTGAATAAAAATCAGAATTGATGAGCCGAGAGGATCGAGCCGTTGCCGGTGCCGGTCGGCCCACTCTCCTCCGGACGCTCGGAGTGGTCGACGGAATCGCCATCCTGGTGGGTATCACCATCGGCGCCGGCATCTACTCCACCCCCCAGATCATCGCCGGCTATCTCAGCTCCTTCCGGGAGGTCATTTCCCTCTGGATCATCGTCGGGATATTCGTCTACATCGGCGGGTTGATCTATGCCGAGCTGGGGACGCGCCTGCCTGAAGCCGGCGGGGAATATGTCTATGTCAGCCGGGCTCTCGGCCCGTTCGCCGGGTTTATCTTCGGCTGGTCCCAGCTTTTCATCATCCGGACGAGCCCGGCGGCCGGCCTGGCCATTGTGACCGCCGATTATCTGAGAAGTTTTGTCCGGCTCAGCGACCCCGCCCACAAACTGGTCGCGGTCGCGGTCATCTTGCTCCTCGGAGCCTTGAACTATATCGGCATCAAGAGGGCCAGCCTTTTCCAGCGGGTTTTCACTTTCTATAAAACCATCGGCCTCTTTATCCTGGTCATCGCCGGACTGATCCTCGTTCAGGGACACTCCAGCCTTCTGGACACTCGAGCGCAGCCGACCATGAACCTCGGCGTCGTCGGCAATCTGGTTGCGGCCCTGCTTATGGTCTTTTTTGCCTATACCGGATTGGAGCGCCTGGGGTATTCGGCGGCCGAGATGAGAAATCCCAGGAAAACGATTCCGGTGAGCCTTTTCCTGGGCATCGCCGCGATCGTCATCCTCTATTGCCTGACGAACCTGGTCTATCACCGGACGCTGGGGATGGAAGGAGTCCGCGGCAACACCATTGTCGCCTCGGCCACAGCGGTCAAGCTGGCGGGTTCGGCAGGCGCCATCTTCGTGGCGATTTTAGTCATCGCCTCGGCCACCAGCAGCATCAACGGGACGATGATGACCGCCACCCGCGCCTATTATGCCATGGCCAGGGACGGGCTCTTTTTCCGCTGGCTGGACCACATCCACCCCCGCTTCCGGACTCCTTCCCGGGCCATCATCGCCCACTGCCTCTGGGCGATCGTCATCCTTTTCCTGAGAGGGACCTTTGAGGTGATCGCCGCTGGCATGGTCTTCGGGATCCTCATCTTCTGGGCGCTGAACACCTTCGCCCTGTTCAAGTTACGAATGAAGGATAGGGGAGGAGAGGATATTTTTCGCGTCCCCTTGTATCCCCTCCTCCCCGCGGTTTTCCTGGCCGGAATCCTGTTCTTTTTGGCCTTCCGGGCGGCCACGGACTGGCGAAGGTCGCTCGAAGATATCGCCTTCATCGCCACCGGGATTCCCTTCTATTTCTTCTGGGCGGGGAAGCTGAAAAAGGGCCGAAAAGGCTGAAATTGACATGAAGTGCTATTTTGGCTATATTCAATTTCCCCCCTCCAGGGGGTTGTCCCCATGCTATATAATGACCCGAGTCCCATCGACAAAATCTGCTTCATCGCCCCCTCGACCTGCCTTCCCGCTAAGAGTAGGCCTTATCTCGATAAGCTGGTCCGGCTTCTGAGCCGGTCCCTGGGTGTTACGGATATTCACTTGAGCCCCTATCTTTATACCAGTCATAAACTTATCGACCATGTGACGGCCTCGGTGGAGGATCGGACGAGAGAGTTCAAGGAGGTCATCCGGGAGTATGACCTGATTGCCTCGGTGGCCGGGGGAACGGGGGCGGAGGACCTTGTCCTCAGGATAGACCGGACGGATTTCCGGGTCATCAAGGAGCGCCGGCCCGTATTCATCGGGTTTTCCGATTTCACCTTCCTGCTCAACGAGATCTATTTTCGTTGCCGTGTCCCTGGCATCATCTTTCCGTCTTTGAGATTGACCAGGGGGAATTCCCAAAAGATCATGACTCTCCTGGCCGGGGGCGAAGCCGCCTACACGGGGTCGTCCTGGTTGACCGCCCCGCCCCCTCGGAAGATTTCGGGGATCCCCATCGGGGGCAACTTGACCACTTTTGTCAATTTCTTGAACCGGCGGGAACCGCCCCTGTTGAACTGGCGGAAACATATCCTCTTTATCGAGGACCTCGGAATCGACCTGGAAGACCTCCACCGCCTGCTGGCCGCTTTGAGAAGGCACAAGGTTTTCAAGGAGATAAGGGCCCTGGTGATCGGTTCGTTGAGTGCCGACCGGAACCCCAAAAAAGTGAAGAATTTCCAGGCAAAAGCTCTGATCTTCATCAATGTGTATCTCTGGGAGGTCATGAAGACACGGAAAAAGAAGGGCCGGCCCCTGCCGATCCTCGTCGCCCCCAGTTTCGGCCATAAGATAATCCGCAACCTGCCGGCCATTCCCCTGGGGGGCTATGTCAGCATTACGCGGTCGAAAAAAATGATTTTCCGGCTATCCAAATAGCCGAGGACCTGAGCCTTCCTCCCCCGCTTTTTTACCCGTCGGACAGGCCGGCTTTTTCCCGCATCTCCGCCAGGGATTCCGCAAAGGCGCGGCGGAGCCTGTTGAGCGCTTCAATGTTAGGCATCCGGTCGGCGTTCCGGTAAAGTTTCTCGTTGGTTTCCTGAAGGAAGGCCGGCACCCGACTCCCTTCTCTCTTTAAAGAATTGACCGAGTGCGCGGCGCAGATGTGGCCGTAGGTCGTGTAATATTCAGAGGCGTTGACCGTAACCTTCACTTCGGGCAGCCGTTTTTGCAAAGCTTCGGCGTAAATGTCGACGACCATGTCCGGGCAGAAGTGCCGGGGCCGGCCCTCGAGTTTTGTGACCTGGAAATTCATCAGGTCGATCTGGTTGTCAGACATTCCCCGGGCAGCGATGGTGGAATGGCCGTCAAGGAGGAACAGCTTGTCGTGGCCGATCTCCTCGCTGATGGCTTGGTGAAAAGGATGGAGGTACTTTCGGGCCATGCATATCCGCAGTTTTTCCCCCGGTTCCCGGCCGGGCCGGTAGATAGGAATTCCATGGACATCTTTAAAGGGGACGCTGTCGTCCAAAACGTCCGGATGCCTGTTGCTTTCGAGGACCAGGCTGCAGTAGGGGAAAACGATCTGCTTGTTGTCGAGCAGGTCACGGAAATCGTACAGCCAGTTGGTATACCAGTCCACATTTCTGATCAGCCCCGGGAAATCGTCGGACAGGGAGTCCAGCTGGATTTCCTCGGGAATAACGATTCCACTGTGCGGGATGACGACGAGGAGTTCTCTAAATTCTGGGGCCATCGATGGATTGGCGACCTCCGGGCGTGACGATATCACAGCCGCTCGGAAAGGGTCAACGCCCAGCCGTTTTTGACAGCTCTCTCCGTCTTGCTCTATGCTTCCTTCCTGGACAGGAAATCCTGACTCATTAAATAAACTCATAAACGGCAGATCCGTATCTTCTCGGAAATAAATGCCGCAATGTGTTGAAAAAGATTGTCCCACACAATAGAATACGCGGAGTTTAATGATAAGACTTCATATTTTGGGCCGGCCAGAATGACAATGAAAAAACTCCTCGCCCTCGTCGTCGTGACGGCGGCCATGCTTTCATCTCCTCTCTTTGCCGCCCAAATCAAAGCTGTTCGTGTCGACAAAGCGCCCCGGATCGACGGGATCCTCTCCGACCCGGCCTGGCAGTCGGCCGAGGTCTTCAGTTCCTTCCGGACGGCCGAGCCCGAACCCAATGGGGACCCGACGGAGAAGACCGAGCTGAGGATTCTTTTTGACGAATCGAACCTTTATGTCGGTGTTTTCTGCTATGACAGCGAGCCAGCCCGTATCGCCGCCAACACTCTGGCTCATGACAGCGGATCCAGTCAGCATGGCATGGGTGGCTTCCACCGTCCCCAGGGCCAGAGCAACGATACCGTCAGCCTCCTGATCGATCCTTTCCAGGACAAGCGGACCGCCTATATCTTTTTCGTCAACCCCCGCGGCGCTCGCGGGGAGGGGCTGATCTCGGGGGGAGAGGCCAGCCTCAACTGGGACGGCATCTGGGAGGGCAAAAGCCGAATCCTCGAGAACGGCTGGAGCGTGGAGATCAGGGTTCCGTTTAAAACCATCTCCTTCAAGCCTGGCCTGACGGTCTGGGGAGTCAACGTCGAGCGGATTATCGCCCGCAAGCAGGAGACCATCCGGCTCTCGGGGACCAACAGGGACAGCAATTTCAACAACCCGATGGAAGCCGCTGGCCTAGAAGGGATCGAGGGGATAAAACAGGGCTTAGGTATCACCTTTCGGCCCTATGGCCTCGTCGATAGCCTCAAAAACCATGCGGAGCCCGGCGGTGCCAGCGTCGACGCCAATGCCGGTTTCGACCTTTATAAAAACTTTACGCCCAACCTCGTGGGCGTGGTCAGCTACAACATGGACTTCGCCGAGACGGAGGTCGATGAACGCCGGATCAACCTGACCCGCTTCCCGCTGTTTTTCCCAGAAAAACGGATGTTCTTCCTTGAGGGCTCGGAAACTTTCAACTTCAGCTCGAGCATCAGCTTCCGGCCCTTCTTCAGTCGGAGGATAGGACTTTACGAGGGCGAACAGGTCCCGGTCCTGTTCGGCACCAAGCTCTACGGCAAGATCGGCCGGACGAACCTCTCCGTCTTCGATGTCCAGACCAAAAAATACGAGCAGCTTCCGAGCGTCAACTTTTTCGCCGCTCGGATGACCCAGGACATCTTTGCCGAGAGCAAAGTCGGCTGGATCTTCACCAATGGCAGCCCGACAGGGGAGAGGAATTCCCTGGCCGGCGCAGATTTCCAGTATTCGTCGTCGAAGTTCCTGGGGAATAAAAATATCATGCTGGCCGCCTGGGCGGCTTACAACTGGAACGAAAAGGAAGAGGGACGTCATCACGGCTTCGGCTTCCGGGCCGATTACCCCAACGACCTCTGGAACATCCAGAGCACTTATGCTTACTATGGAGAATCTCTCGACCCGGGAATGGGTTTCATGCTGCGGCAGGGCATCCAGACGGCCTACGGCAGGGTGTCGTTTCAACCCCGGCCGGGGAACGGCCCCCTCGGCCGGCTTGTCCGTCAGTTCTTTTTCCAGGCCAGCGGCGATTACTATTGGGACCTCACGGGCAAACTGGAGACTCGCCGGCTCGAGCTGACACCCCTGAGTCTGAACACGGAGAGCGGCGAGCAGCTCGGGTTCGAGATCGTCTCCAACCGCGATGTTCTGCCTTATGACTTCGAGGTTGCCGAGGGGGTCGTTCTTCCCGCAGGCTCCTATGATTTCACAAGCTATCGTCTCAACCTCAATACCGCCAATTATCGGTCGGCCGTTATCGACCTGAACTACAATTTCGGCGAGTTCTATTCGGGCCACTACGATGACGTGAATATTGGGCTGGCGATAAAATACAAAGGCTATCTGAACCTTGAGTTGCAGACAGACTTGGTGAGGGGCAGGCTTCCTGAGGGTCACTTCAGCGAAAATGTCTATCAGGTCAAGGCCGACTTTTTTGTTTCGCCCGACCTGGGTCTGATGAACTATATCCAGTACGACGACATTTCCAAGCAGTTGGGCTGGAGCGCCCGCCTCCGCTGGCAGATCTCGCCCGGAAACGAGATCTACCTTGTTTATAACAAGAACTGGGAGAGGCGCTGGAACCCGACCAGCCGGTTCTTGCCCATGGAAGAGCGCGGCGTCGTCAAGATCTTGTTATCGATCAGGCCTTGAATATAATATGGGCAAGAGGAGATGGCCATGAGCCTGCACTGGCTTGACCTGACGATCTTCGTTCTCTTTTTCGCCGTTGTTATCTCGGTGAGCATGTACAAGAGCCGGAAGGAGAGGACGGGGGAGGATTTCTTCCTGGCCGGCCGCTCGCTTATCTGGCCGCTCATCGGATTTTCCCTCATCGCCGCCAACATCTCGACCGAACACTTCGTCGGGATGTCCGGACAGGGCGCGGGCATCGCCGGGTTCGCCGTGGCCAGCTACGAGTGGATGGCGGCCATCACCCTGGTCGTCGTGGCCCTGTTTTTCCTGCCCAAGTTCTTGCGCAGCGGAATCTATACTATTCCCGAGTACCTTGAGTACCGCTACAATCCCGCGGCCCGCGGGATCATGGCCTGCTACATCGTTATCGTCTACATCGCGGTCAGCATCTCGGCGGTCGTCTATACAGGAGCGCTGGCTCTCCACACCATCTTTAACATCGACCTGACCCGGTCTGTCTGGATGATTGGGATCATTGCCGCCGTCTACACGACCTGGGGCGGGCTCAAGGCCGTGGCTTGGGCGGACCTTTTCCAGGGATCGAGCCTCATCATCGGCGGTGTGGTCACTCTTGTCCTCGGCTTGCGGGCCGTCGGCGGCATCGGCTCGTTCCTTTCCGCCAATGCCGACAAGCTCCACATGATCATGCCTTCCAACCATCCGGTGATCCCATGGACGACGCTCGTCGTCGGCCTCTGGATACCGAACTTCTATTACTGGGGCCTCAACCAGTTCATCACCCAGAGGACCCTGGCCGCCAAAAGCCTGAAGCAAGGACAGTTGGGCATCATATTTGCGGCCTTCCTCAAGCTGACCATCCCGTTCATCATCATCATGCCGGGAATCATTTCTTACCAACTCTACAAGAGCCAGCTCATGGCCCCAGGTGCCACGACCGACCAGGCTTACCCGCTGCTCATCCGCAACCTGGTCGGGCCGGGACTGCGCGGGTTCATCCTGGCGGCCATCGCCGGAGCGGTCATCAGCACGCTGAGCTCGCTCCTGAACTCCGTCTCGGCCATCCTGACCATGGACCTCTATAAACGCCACCTCAAGAAGGACGCGAGCAGCGAATCCCTGCTCAAAATCGGGCGTTGGGCGACTGTGGTCTTTGTCCTGGCCGTCTGTCTGATCGCGCCCCAACTGGGCAGCCCCAAGTTCAAGGGGATTTTCAACTACATCCAGGAGTTCCAGGGGTTCATCTCCCCCGGCATCCTGGCGGCCTTTATCTTCGGCCTGTTCATCAAGCGAACGCCGCCGCTCGCCGGCCTCGCTTCCTTGATCCTGACTGTGCCGGTTTACGGAGCCTTGATGCTGTTTTTCCCCGATGTCGCTTTCCTCAACCGCATCGCCATCAACTTCGTCTTCCTGATCATCGTCATGGCCGTCATTACCATCTTCAGGCCGCTAAAAGTACCCAAGGTGCTGCCGGTCAAGGCGGGCTTCGACATGCGGACGCCTCCTCTCCTGAAATGGCTCTGCGGGTTGGTCGTCCTGGCGACGATCGTCCTCTATATCATCTTCTGGTGAGCCGGTTTCGATCAAACTTGCTAATACTGGGGTTATCCGCAGGGTAAGGAGAAATCGACAGGTCAGTGGTTGGATTCTCCGCGTCTGATGAAAGGAGAGGGACATGTTGCATTTGGAGAGGAAGCGGCGGCAGAAAGAACATATTCGGGGGATGAGTCTATTCGGCTTGACTGTCTTTTTTATCCTGTTCTTGTCCGGACTTGCCGGCACACAGGAGAAACAAGAGCCTGTTCCCGTGACGTCAAGCCGGAGCTTCCAGCTGGGTGGGTACACTCAATTTCTCTATAATTATTGGGATAAAGGGACAGATTCGTTCTCAGTCTCCCGGGCCAGGCTGACTTTGAGCGGTGAGCTGCTTAAGAATGTCCGTTTCAAAATACAAGTTGATGCTGTAAAGAATCCCGCCCTGATGGATGCCCAAATCGACATTCAGTTCAGGCCTTATTTGGGATTGCGGTTCGGTCAGTATTACGTACCCTTCAGCCTTGAGAACAATACTTCTGATTCGGAACTGGACACGATCCTCAGGTCCCAGGTGGTCAATGCGCTCTCTCCCAGCCGGGACATAGGATCCCAGGGCCGGGATATCGGCGCGATGTTCACCGGCCGTTATTCCATCGCCGAGTACTACCTCGGAGTTTTCAACGGTGCTGGCATCAACAAGCTGGACACAAACAAGGCCAAGGACGTGGCGGCCAGGCTGATCCTTCATCCGACGTCAACCCTCGCGATCGGAGGCTCTCTCTATCGAGGCCGTCACAATCCCGTCCAGGGTCTTCCGGACATGTCCCGGACCCGGGCCGGTCTCGAGGCCGCGTTCAACCTGGGCGCATGGTCCCTGGCTGGGGAGTTCATCTCCGGCAAAGACGACCTTGTCTCCAGGTCCGGATGGTATCTCCAGGGGGGCTATTTTATCCTTCCCGGGAAGCTCCAGGCCGTGGTCAAGTGGGATACCTATGATCAGGACAAAGATATGTCCGGCGACCGGACCGGCCTTTTTACATTGGCGGCCAACTGGCATCTCTGGAAAAAGACCAAACTGGCGGCTAACTACAGCCTCTACAAGAAAGAGGGCGAGGGGACAACGAACCAGACTCTTTCCCTTCAGTTTCAGGCCGCGTTCTAAGGATGACCTCATCGATGAAATGATCCTGTCTGTCCATCCCATCCTCCTCGGAGGGGGAATCCCTCTCTTTCGGAAAATGGACGGGCGGTGCGACTTTGAATTGGTTCCCTGTAACACCTATCCATCCGGGCTCGTCCAGCTCCATTACGTTCGAACACAGCCGGCTCCGCCGCGGGCTTCTTGACACCGGCCTTCGGGGAGCGATACGCTTGAGGAGTCCTGACGGGCAATCCATGCCTCCCGAGAGGAGCACCACATGATCGAAAATAAAGTGACCCGGCGCGGTTTTTTGAAGTCGGCGGCTGTCGGCTCAACCGCGCCCGTCCTTTTCCATATCGTCCCCCGGCATGTTCTGGGCCGAGGGCAAAGGCCGCCGAGCGAAAGACTGGCCATCGCCGGGATCGGGATCGGCGGAATGGGAGCGGCCAACCTCCACGAATTGGAAAGTGAAGACATCGTCGCCCTGTGCGATGTGGACCCGGGTTATGCCGCCGAGACGGTCAAACGCTACCCAGGCGCCAAGTTCTACTCCGACTACCGCCTCATGCTGGAGAAGCAAAAAGACATCGATGCCGTCGTCATCGCGACGCCGGACCATACCCACGCCGTCATCACCATGGCAGCGATCGGAGCGGGCAAGCACGTCTACACCCAGAAGCCGCTCAGCCACGACGTCTGGGAGTCGAGGATGCTCGCCCGAGCGGCCCGGGATTCGAAAGTCACAACCCAGATGGGGATCCAGGGCCACTCGGGTGAGGGAATCCGCCTCGTTGTCGAGTGGATCCGGGCCGGACTCATCGGAGAGGTGGGCGAGGTCGACGGCTGGTGTGATCTTTCCTATTACCCGTGGGGCCATGCTTACTGGAGCTCAAAATGGGGGGATCGGCCGGCGGAGACGCCGCCGCTCCCGGCCGGCCTCAACTGGGACCTCTGGATCGGCCCGGCGCCCTTCCGGCCCTATCATCCGGCCTATCATCCTCTGGTCTGGCGATGCTGGTGGGATTTTGGGGTCGGGATGATGGGCGACCGCGGGGCGCATACGCTTGACGCGGCGTTTTGGGCGCTCGACCTGGATGCGCCGGAGGCGGTCGAGGCGACGAGCTGCGGCCTGAATCCGGAAACACACTCTCTTTCGGCCATCGTCACCTATCGCTTCCCGGCCAAGGGAGACAGGCCGCGGGTGAAGCTGACCTGGTACGAGGGAACGCGGGCGCCGCGTCCCGAAGAGTTGGAGGACGGCCGGCGGATGCCGGAAGAAGGGGGGCTGGTCTTCAAGGGTTCGAAGGGCAAGATCATGTGCGGTGTTTACGGCGACTCGCCACGGCTGATTCCCGAAAAGCTGATGCAGGAGGCGGAGCGCCCGGAGAAGACGATCCCCCGCGTCGAAGGAACTCATGAGCAGGAGTGGGTCAGAGCCTGCAAGAGCAGGAGCAAAGCCGGAGCGGCCTTCGAGTATTCCGGCCCGCTGACCGAGATTTGCCTGCTGGGAAATGTGGCCAAGCGGTTGGATAGCCGGATTGAGTGGGATTCCGCCAACCTGAGGGTAACCAACAATCCGGAGGCGGAAAGGCTCATCCGCCGGCCCTATCGTCCGGGCTGGAGCCTTTAGGATTTTCGACAAAGATGCCTGGGGCTTTGGTGCGGCCATTTCGTCTTTTATCCGGTTTTCGCTATAGTCAAATGCAGCAATGTTCAAGAATTATCTGAAAGTCCTGCTGCGAAACTTCGGCCGGCACAAGGGTTTCTACTTCATCAACGTCTTCGGCCTGGCCATGGGGATAGCCTGCAGCATCCTGATTTTTCTGTTTGTCTCCCACGAGCTCAGCTATGATCGGTTCTACGAAAAAGCCGATTGTATTTATCGCTTGGCCCACCGGGCATCAGTCGGAGGGACAAAACGCAGGCAGACTCTGACCTCAGCGGAAACGTTGAGAAGACTGCAGGCGGATTTCCCAGAGATTGCGGCCGGGGTCAAGATCCTGAAGTTGGAAGGCACCCCTGTGGTCTTTCGCGGCAACACCGTGTATGAACAAAGGTTTTATGCTGCGGATGAGACGTTTTTTGAAATCTTCACCGTCCCCTTGATCCATGGTGATCCAGGATCCGCCCTCCGTCAGCCCAACACGATGGTCATCTCCGCGGCGACGGCGTTGAGATATTTCGGGGCTGCGGATGTTGTGGGAAGGATCCTGAGTGCGGATTTTGCATTCAACTCCACCCGCATCGACTTCAAAATCACCGGCGTATCAGAGGACATCCCCGCCAACTCTCATTTCCACTACGATTTCCTGGTTTCCTCGTCCAGCTTTCCAGCCTTGATCAACGAAAAAGATTGGTCGGCCCATAATTTCATCACCTATCTTCTGTTGAGGGAAGGAACGTCACAAGGGGGGTTTGAACAAAAACTCAAGGGATTCACCAGGAATTATTTGGGAAGGGAACGGTTTGACGCCTGGGTCGCGGAAGGGAACTATTGGGAATATTTTTTGCAGCCTTTGACCGGGATCCATCTGAATTCAGACCTGAACGGCGAATTTGAAGCCAATGGGAACAAAACATACGTCTATGTTTTTCTCGTTGTCAGCCTGATCATCCTGCTCATCGCCTGTGTCAACTTCATGAATCTGTCCACGGCGAAGTCCTCGCTCCGGGGCAAAGAGGTCGGGATGAGAAAGATCGTCGGCTCGAGCCGCCGGGGATTGGTGCTTCAGTTTATCGCTGAATCCGTTTTATTGAGCTTTATCTCCCTGGCCGTTGGCGTGGCCATCGCCGCGGTTGCTTTACCGTTTTATGACAATCTGATCGGCCGGCAGGTCGGGATGGGACCTTTTGCCCATTGGGTCGTTATCCCGGCGCTTTTGGGGCTCGGGCTCCTGGTCGGGTTTCTCTCCGGTTCCTATCCGGCCTTTTTCCTGTCCTCATTTAAGCCCGTTACGATGCTGAGGGGAATTTCGGTCGGTCGCAAAGGAGGCGCTTGGCTGAGGAACGGCCTCGTGATCTTCCAGTTCTCGGTCTCCGTTTTCCTGATCATCAGCACGCTGGTCGTCAACCAGCAGCTCAGGTATTTTCAGAACACGAAACTGGGATTTGACAGGGAACAAGTCTTGATCATCCAGAACCCGGGGGCCTTAGCCCAGACGGCTCCTTTTAAAGACTCCCTGCGAAGTCACAGCAATATCATCGATGTTTCGGGCTCGGACACGCTCCCCGGCAGAAATTTCAACAATGTCTTCTTCGGTGCCGAAGGCGTCAACGGGAAGTTCACCTTGAATCTCTGCGTCTGTGACTATGATTTTCTCAAGACTTTGAGACTGGAGATGGCCTCGGGACGGTTCTTCTCCAGGGAGTTTCCGGCGGATTCGCAGGCCGCGATAGTCAATGAAAAGGCCGTGGGACTTATGGGCTGGGAGAACCCCCTGGGGAAGAAGATATGGGACCTTGAAGGAGGGGAGAAATATACGGTCATAGGAGTCATCAAGGATTATCATTACGAATCCCTTCATCAGGAGATCCGGCCTCAGGTCCAGCTTCTCGTCAGGGATTCCATGGCCAGAGGCGAGGATTATATCTCTGTGCGTCTCAATACCGGGGATGTCATCGCGACCATCCGATACATCGGAGACACGTGGGATAAATTCGCGCCCGGAAAACCCTTTGCCTATTCCTTTCTCGATGACGATTACGACAGGCTCTATCTGAATGAGCTGCGGACCCGAAAACTGTTTTCTCTGTTCTCCTTCCTGGCCATATTCATCGCCTGCCTGGGGTTGTTCGGCCTGGCCTCCTTTATTGCCGAGCGAAAGACGGGTGAGATCGGTATCCGAAAGATCTTGGGAGCATCTGTGCCCCGGATCGTTCATCATCTGAACAGAAGTTTCGTCAAATGCGTTCTGATAGCCACCCTTATAGCCTGGCCCGCGGCCTGGTACGTGATGAGTCGGTGGCTGCATAATTTCGCCTATCGGATCAGTCTCTCCTGGTGGATGTTCGTAGCGGCGGCCGTTTTGGCTCTCGCTATCGCTTTGATCACGGTCAGCTTGCAGACCGTAAAAGCCGCCCTCAAGAATCCTGTTGACACTCTCCGGTATGAATAGTGATTGAGCTCGTCAACCGACTATGATACAAAGAATAAGGTTTATTTACTAAAATAATGCCCTCATAAGGAGTCATTTCATGGCCAAATTCGAAGGGGTGAAGTGGGCCCCCCGGCAGATGCGCTACGGCCTGGTGGAGAAGCAATTCGAGATCGTCGAGGCCGAGGCCAAGGTATTCGGCGTCTCCCGGTCCATCCATTACGGACTGTGCCTGGCTTTCGAAGGCATCCGCTTTTTCTGTAAGAAAAATCCGGGCGGAGAGGTCGAGGTCGTCTTCCTCAACTGGCACCTGAACCTCGACCGTTTCCATAAAGGGATTTCCTTCAACCTGAGTAGCGAGCAACAAGAGCTTGTGCCTGCGATCGAAGAGCTGGAGAACGTCTTCATCCATCTCTATCTCAAAGATCCCTCGATGCGCGGTTTCCTCGAGGAGATGGCCGCTCTCGGCGCCCAGGGGTATCTTCGGCCTTTCACCTTCGATGAAGATCAGTCGATCGGCGTGACCTTCCCGGCCCAGCCGGCGGTCCGGGCCATGGCTTGCCGCTACGACCGCTATCTCGGCGAGCCCTTCTGCGGGGTTGTCGTTCCCCATATGGTCCGGGCGGTGGGGATCAATAAGACAGGGTGCCTCAAGCTGGGCGTCAATTACTTGATGAGCGTCAAGGCCGTGGACGAGGCCCGGAAGCTCTACCCCGAGGCCGCCTCGGCCCTTTTCCTGGACGACCGGCCGCAGGCCAAAATAGAAGACCGGCTGGTCACCGAATGGGACTCGTCTTGCTGTCTTTTCGGGCTGAGCGACGGCCGGGTCATTAAAATCCCCGAAAATCCGCTGATCCTGCCGTCTGTCACCATCCAGGGGATCGTGGCCATCTTGAGGGAAATGGGAGTGCCCGTCGAGGAACGGCACCTGCCCTATGGGGAGCTGCTCGATCGGGTCCGCAAGAACGAGCTCGTCGTTGCCTGCAGCGTCGGGACGGCCGGCATCCTGAATCGCTGCGCCCGGTTGATCCTGGTCGACGGCCAGGGCGGGATCGCGGCGACCCATTCTCCGGACGTCAAGCACGCCCTCTTCGCCAAGCTGGGCGAGGCCCGCGAATACTACTGGAACATTTATAAGGAGACCGTCAAGATCCCGGCCGGATTGAAGCTGAACAAATACGTCTTATGATCGCTAGATTCCGGATTTTTTCCCGGGAGCGAAAACCGACTTCAGGTACTCCAAATCCTTTTGGATGCTCTGCTCCATCCCCAGCGGGAGCTTGACTTCTTCCAGCACCAGCCAGCCGCTGTAACTGATATCCTGCATGGCGGAGCGGACCGCAGAGAAATCCAGGGAGCCCTTCCCGAAGAGGCCCTGATAATCCTTAGCGTGGAATTGGGCGATCCGTCCCCCGAGGAGGCGGATCTCCCGGCCGATGTCATACCCCGCCTCCTGGGAGTTTCCGACGTCGTAGTAGACGGCGACGGCTGGAGAGCCGACCGCCCCGATGATCTTTTGATGGGCTTCGGCGTTCAGGGTGGACTCGAGCGCCAGGATAACCCCTGCTTTTTCCGCCCTGGGAGCCAGTCGCTTAAGACTCTGGATGACCGCTTCAGTGCCGGCCGGGTCATCCTTGAGGTCGCCCTTGCCGAAGAAGGGGATAAGGATGATCCCCACCTTCATGGCCGAGGCGACTTCGATTCCCTCGGCGACCCAGCGCTCCGCCGGCGGGTCGCTCTTGAGCGGCACATTGTTCAATTCGCCGACACAAAAAGAAGCGATCGCCACTCCCGTTTTTTCGGCGGCTTGCCGATAGGCTTGCTGAAGTTTCTTATCGAGCAGGGTGAGAGATTCTCCCCGGGGGACGAGGCTCACCTGGACGCCCTCGAGCCCAAGTTGCGCCGCCAGCTCAAAGGCCTCGGGTGTGCCCGTCTTTTTGATCGTCCAGTCACAGACGCCGAAACGAATCGCACTCTTGACCGGCTCAAACCCGATGACCTCAAAAGAGACTTCGTCGGGGCGTCCGGGGGCGATGTGAAGCTCCGGTCGATCGCCCAGGACCATGATCGTGCACCCATATGTGCTGGGGTTATTGATCCCGGAGTCCCGGTCGGAGAAGGTCTGCTTGAGGATGGCCAGGTCGAGTGGGACCGTATTGTCCTTAAAGGTCCGGCCGAGAAACTTGAACCGCGGGCAGCGGGCCTTGTATTCGTCCAGGCTCATCCCCCTTTTTTGGAGTCTTTCCGTGAACCTCGGGTTGAAGTCGTCGTTGACCAGCGGGTGGTTGGTGTGGTAGGTGAGTTCGGCGCCGCCAAAAGGGACGAATTCGTCCATCCGTTTGGCCGAGCGCTCGAAGCTGGAGACTATGTCGGGACCTCCGATGACGTAGTTCTGAGGAGCCGCCGGCACGATCTTCTCGAGGAAGCGGACCGCGTCCTCATAGCTTTTCTGCCGCAAAATCCCCCTGATGGCGAAGGCGACGGGAAGACCCTTAGCCGAGTAGGCCAGCTGAGTGACGGCGTTGACACAGACGGCGACCGAGCGGTCGTTCAGCCCGTTGGCGGCGATAAATCCGGGGAACGTGAACACAAGAGCTCCCGGCTCCTCCTCGTTGCCCTCGATGTGCAGGACCGTCTGGAACCCGTGATAAAAAGTCGGAATATCCAGGGTCTGGGAGACAAGAGAGGGAGAGTTGCCCCGTTTTCGGACGGCAATCGTCGTGCACTTAGGGAGGTCGAGGTCGTCGCTCATGACCCAGCTCTCGTCGACGAGCTGGAAGGCGTACATGGTCTCGAAGTCGATCCCGGCGCCCTCGGCGATGCCGCGGACTTCATCCAGGAGTCCGGGCGTCCAGCGCTCGATGGCCGGCTGGAAGTCCGAGGCCTCCAAGAACTTTTTGATGTAGGTCGCCGCCGGGACGGAAAAGGTTTTTTCGAGGTCCGCTTTCCAGCGTCCAACGAGCTCCTGGATCTCCGGCTTGAGGCTCCGGCCGTGCATCAATCCCCGTTGGTATGGAGTGCCCTTGAGTTCAAGGACTTTGAGTTTTCCTTGGCTTTCTGCGGCCGAGGACGTCTTCAGGCCGGAGGCAAAAGAGGCGGAAAGCAGGAGGAATAGAGCTGACAAAATCAGGCAACGTTTTCGCATGGGCAGACTATATCTCCGACTGAAGGGGTCTGTCAATTTGCTTGCATTGCGATCCAGCAAGATACCTAGCCCATAGAATGAACAAAACCCGAATTTATTAAAATGGACCCACGCGAGGGCGGATGCGCCTATGCACTACAACCCGCCTCCTCCCCTGGTGGGAGGAGGCGGGGAGGAGGGGGATTTTCAGATGTTTCAGGTGACCCGCAAAGCTCTACGAAGCTAATCTTTTAAGCCCGCCAGGTCTGGTTCGAGCCTCTCCTCGTCCCTCAGGAGCTCCTCCCAGGTCACCCGCCGTTTCTCGTAGGCGGCCTTGCGGCCCAGGATCGTGATCAGGTTGCTCTGGACGCTCGGCTCCACCGTCGGGTTCATGAAGTCCCCTTTCATTATGCTCTTGTGGAAGACGGCGATGTTGTTGACGGCCCCGGATTCGTATATTTCGGGGGTCCGGCCTCCGTTGAAGAAATTCTCCCCCCGGATGACGACCGGGCCGCCGTATTCGGTCTCCAGGATGCCCTGGCTGCCGAACATCCGGTTCTTGATACCCTCGGCCGTGCCGTGGCCCTTGAACTGGCGGCCGCTGAACTGGATAGCCACGTCATCGGCGTATTGGTAATAGACCACGAAATGGTCCCGGCAGGTGCCGACTTTCGGCCGGGCTTTGAGCCCTCCCGTTCCGACAGCCCAGAAAGGAGGCTTTTCCATGATCCAGTTAGCCACATCGATCGCATGGATCTCCTGTTCGGTGATGATGTCGCCGGAGAGGGCGCGGTCCAGGCCCCAGGCGCGAAGTCGAACCTCAGGGTTCGCGGGGTCGTTCCGCAGCATTTCGTAATGCTCTTCCCACGGGGATTCGGCATGATATGTCGCTTCGCCGAATACAGACTCCCCCAGGGCGCCGTCATGGACACGCCTGAGAGCTTCGATGAAGGCCGGATGCGCCCTTGTCTGGAAGTCAACGAGGAAAGCCAGTTTCCGGGCAGTCGCTTTCTTTCCGCAGCTGGCGATCATCCGGCATCCGGGAACGTCCACGGCCAGGGGTTTGGCTAGATAAACATGAAACCCTTTGTCCACCGCGGCTGCCGCCTGTTCGGGATGGAAGTAGGGGGGCGTTTCGATGGCCACGGCCTCGACGCCGCAGCCGAGAAGACGCTTGTATCCGGACAGTCCGGAGAAAAGTCTGTTCGGAGGGACTGAGAACTTGGTGCCGAAAGCCTCGACACGGTCGGCGAAATAGTCCGCGCCGGCGAAGATCTCGTACCCGCCGTGAGCCTCGAAGAGCCCGGCGATCCAGACGCCGCGGCCGCCGCAGCCGATGAGACCCAGCCTGATCTTCGAGTTGGCCTGGCTGCCGCGCAAGAGCTTTGGCTGCACAACCGAAAGCGAGGCCAGCGCCGCTCCCGTGGTTTTGAAGAACTGCCGCCGGCTGAGGAAAGAGCCCTTCAGCCCAAGAGCTCGGGCGTTTTCGTCCAGCTTCTTCTTATTTTCCTCGATCATGGTCCCTCCTTTTTCCAGGAAAAATGAATATTCGGTTCTCGAGCGAGTGAATCTTCAACCATGCTGGACCCGGGTCTGAGTCCAATGGTATTCATTTTCGCCTTCAAGGGCAACGCGCGGCTTCTCCCCGGGGTTTTTGTGCCACCCGGGGATGGGGCCGGAATAAACTATCCCGGGTGGAGCCCGTAGATTTATCTCAGAGGGTACAATCAAGCCATGAGCAAGCCCATTCGGATTGCTTTCTTACTGTTCCCAATTTTTTCCTTCATATGCTGCTCCGCAAAGCCCGACAACAATCCTCAGAACCCGCTGGGCCCTGTCGAGCCAGCGGCAGCGGCGATTTCCGTCGTTTCCGGCAATAACCAATCCGGGAACGGCGGACTCGCCCTGGATGAACCCATTATCGTCAGAGTCACCGACCTGGACGAGAATCCTATCCCCGGCGTCGCCATAGAATTCAATGTTGTTGAAGGCGGCGGAGCCATTCCAGATGGCTCTTCAGCGATATCCGATTCGGATGGACAGGCGTCAGTCCATTGGATCATCGGGTCCGGTTACAACGGTATCGAAGTGCGAATATCTGATGAAGCCTATCATGCGCCGTGCGGCTACATCTATGCGACTGGGGAGAGTCCAGTCGGCCTCCACACCACCCGGACGATCGCCAGCCTGCGCAGGGTCGAAGGCAACCTGTATTCAATGAGGTTTTATGGCGATTACTCCAACGATCTGGCGGGTCAACGTTCATCGTTGAGCTCGGCGAGTCGCCAGCCGCCATTCCCATCAGACCCGCTCCATTGTTCGCTCTTCTCGGTATTCGGCGACCCCTCCAGCTATTTGTTGGGCAGGAATTTCGACAATCCGTCGGGATGGAGATGCCTTACTCTTATGACCTGGTCCGATCCCAGTTTCGGCTACGCGTCATTGACGCCGGTCCGGCTGCGTGATATCGGGTTCGGCCTGACGACGGATTTTGATGAGCTCCCCTTTGTTCAAAAAAGACAGTTGGTCCGGACCATCGATTACTGCCCGGATGGGATCAACGAACATGGCCTGGTCATGGGGCTGGCCAACGTCACGCCGCAGAGCTACACTCCCGACCCGAACAAAGGACTGATATCTTGCACCCAATGGGTGAGGAAAGTCCTGGACTATGCGAAGACGGTTGACGAAGCCGCAGAGATCACGAGCCACTGCAACATAGCCAACTCAGGGCCTCCCAGCCGCTCGACCTTGGACGTCCATGCAATCGTCGCTGACTCCAGCGGACGTTCCATTATCCTTGAGCCGGCCGATGGTGAAATGAAGGTCATAGAGAACACCGGGCTTTGGCAGGTGATGACCAACATCCCTGTTTATAACGTCCCCATGGATATGCTGATGAGCGGCTGCTGGAGGTACGACCAGGTCTACTCGAGGCTCCTTCTTCATAACGGGATTCTCAATGCGAATGATTCCATGTCGCTGCTTTCAGAGATAGCCAATATTTGGACAGAGTGGTCGGCGGTCTACGATATGGCCAACAAAAGAATTCTCCTCTCCCTCGACTATAGCTACAATCCCATCTACGAATTTCGTCTGGACGATGAATAGCCGCCGACTGAACGGCTACCTCCCCTTGACCTTCTGGATGACGCGGCCCGTTTTCCAGTCCTGAAGGAGCCGCTTGATCGTCCCGTCGGGCATCCGCTCTTCTTTAATCAGCGAATACCTCGCCTTGGCCCTCTTTTTGGCCGGCCCGGCTTTGGCCTTTTTTGCTCCCTTGTACCACCGCTCGAGCCTGACCGGCTCCCAGCGGCGTGTCCTGGCCGACCGGTAGCAGGCATCCATGACGGCGTTGACGATGTAGCCGTCGAGGAATGTTTCCGTCGGCTCGCGGCCGGCGTCGATGGCATCGAACATATCGCTGAACATGTTGGTATAGCCCAGCTCGTGAACTTCGTCTCCGACCGGGAAGAGCCACCCGGTCTCGCTCTCGGCCTTCTCGGCGACATAACCCTTCCCCCCGCCCGCCGTGAACATCTCGTAGCCGGTTCTCAAGAAGTGATTAAGCCAGATGGTGCCTTCCGTTCCGGCCACCTCATCGCGGAGGTCCATGCCGCCGCGGAAGGCCCAGCTCACCTCGAATTGGCCGACGGCCCGGTCCTCGAACCGGATGAGGGCGATGGCGGAGTCCTCGGCGGCTATGGGGTGGACGATCGTGTCGGCCAAGCACATCACCTCGACCGGCCTGACCTTCTTGCCGATGAAGCTCCGGATGATCTCGATGCAGTGGCAGGCCAGGTCGACGATGGCCCCGCCGCCGGCCAGCTTCTTGTCCCAGAACCAGGCGCTGTGCGGCCCGGAATGGGTCTCCCGCGACCGGACCCAGAGGACTTTGCCGAGCGCTCCCCGTTTGACCGACGCGATGGACTTCAGAGTTTTCGGCGTATAGACCAGGTCCTCAAGATAGCCGGCGAAGACACCGGCCTTGTCCACAATCTCCATGATCTCCATGGCTTCGCGAGCGCTGCGGGCCAGCGGCTTGGTGCAGAGGACCGCTTTCCCGGCCCTGGCCGCCAGGGTCACGGCCTTTTTATGGAGATAGTTGGGTAGGCCGATGATGACAATGTCGGAGTCCGGGTCGTTCACAGCCTTGGCCATGCTGGCCGTCCATTTGGGGATTCCCCACCTGCGGGCGAAGGCTCGGGCTTCGTCCTCGGTCAGGGCGCAGATGGCGCCGATGCGGTCGCGGCTCCGCTGGCCCTGGATGGTCATCGTGTAGAACGTTCCGATGAGCCCGGCTCCGAGCAGAGTGATGTTATGTGCTTTGGCCATATTCCCTCCTTAAGAAATGGCGTCCTCAGGTTTCATGGAATGGACCACTTGTTAGACCTCTTCGGCATGTGCATTCCGGCTTCCCTCTCTGCTGGAAAACATACCCTGGGAGGTAGAAGCATGTCAAGGAATAGAATGTCGAGGAGAGGCGCGGTGCTTCTCTAGGTTTTGCCGAAATCGATGTCGTCGGGGAGTTCGTTGATATCGCTAGCGGCATCGTAGGGGAAATGAGAAGCCAGGCCCTCAGCTGCCGCTTCGATGCCGCTGACGAGGCCTGTGCTGAAGTCGCCTTTACGAAACCGTTCGGCGATGGCCTCGGCGATTTTGTCCCAGAATTCCTGGCCGACCTTGGCATGGATACCTTCATCTCCCAGGACGACGAAACGCTTCCGGGCCGGGACGATGAAGAAAAGGATGCCGTTTCGTTCTTTGGTGTTCGTCATCCCGAGTCGCCGGAAGGCGCGCTCGGCGACCGGGCGGACCCGTCCCCAGAAAAACGGCGCCACGGACACGCGGATCTCCCCCGACGTCTTTTTCTCCGCGGCGGAGATCGCCCCGCGGATTTTTTCGACATCAAATTGCTTGAGAAGCCTGCGGCGAGACATGATGGTCATAAAACTTTCTCCCTACCAGCCGCCCGAGGCGCCGCCGCCGCCGGACCGGCCGCCTCCTCCACTGAAACCGCCGCCTCCGAACCCCCGGCCGCGGCCGCCTCCGCTCATGAAACTAATAAGCAGCCAAACGGCCAAAGACGGGTTGGTGATAAAGAGGACCAGCAGGACGATGACCCCGATGACGATGAGGATGGTCTGGCCGAGGCTTTTGTCCGTTTTTCGGACTCCGGGTTCTTTGGGTTCTTGACCGGGGGGAACCGCCTCTCCTGAAATCGCTTGGATAATAGCGGCAACCGAATCGTCTACCGCGCCATCCGCATCGCCCGCCCCGATCTTAGGGATGAGGACATCGTTGATGATGCGGCCGGCGATAATATCCGGGATGAGGCCCTCCAGGCCGTAGCCGACTTCGAGACGAACCTTCTGGTCCTCGGCCATGATGAAAAGGGCAACACCGTCATCTAATCCCTTGCGGCCGACCGCCCAGGATTGGAAAGCCTTATCGGCAAACTCCTCGATGGGATATCCGCCGGTGGTCTTTCCGATGTAGACAATGACCTGATGGCCGGTCTGTTTTTCATAAGCTTCCAGTTTCCGGTCGAGCGCGCGGACGGTCTCCGGGGCGAGGAAACCTGCGGTATCTGTCACCCAGCGCTTGGGCGACTGCGGGACCTGGATGTCGGCCGCACTATCTGCGAACAAACCGAAGCATGATAATACGGCCAGAAAAAGCAGTTCCGCCGGAAAGCAAGGCCCGGCCGGGCTGCTTCCTATTTGATTTCGCGGATAAAGATGTTCTTGAAATAGAGTGGAGTGCTGTGGGCCTGGAGCTCGATCTGGCCCGCCGGATAGATCGGCTTGTCCCTCTCCCAGTAGTTCTCCATGACGACATCGTCGACCACCAGGATGCCGTTGAGATAAACGGTCACCCGCTCTCCCTCCATCCGGATAAAGAAGGTGTTCCATTCCCCGACAGGACGATCGGCCGGGCAAAGCGGCTTGGATGGTCCGGCCTTATTGTTGTAGAGCCCGCCCGACCCTTCGGGCCACTGAACCGGGTCCCAGATCTGAACCTGAGGGGAGCCGTGAAGGTAAATCCCGCTGTCCCCCCCGGTCTCGATTTTCCAGTCAACGAAGAGCTCGAAGCCGGCATAATCCCTGGCTGTGCAGAGGCTCTGCCCTTGGCCGTCGAAGGCGAGCGTCCCGTCAACGACCCGCCAATGCCGGCGCATGTCCTCGTCGGCCGCCTTCTGCTCTTTTTCCAGCTCTTTTGGTGTCATCTTCTCCCTGGCGGGAGGGTCCTTGACCAGGCCTTTCCAACCGCTGAGGTCTTTACCGTTGAAAAGCGGGACGAACCCTTCTTGGAGGAAAAGAACATGGGCGTACTCTTCCACCTGCCTCCGGTCGTATTCGCTGGGGATAGAGAGGGCGGCCTTTTTCAAGATCCGGGCGGCCTCGAATCCTGGAATCCCGTTGTATCTTGGCGCGGGTAGGGCGCACATGATCGCCGCCCGAGCCGCCTTCTCCTGGAAATCCGGGTCGTCGAGGAAGCGCTCGATCATCGAGAGCGCTTCCAAAGACCTGATCTTTCCCAGCCCTTCCAAGACGATATTTTTCTCCGCGTGCTCCCGGGCGATCTCCAAGGCTTCCTCGATGAGTTCCAATTTTTTCTCTGTCGGCTCAGTGGATTCGGCCACGAGTCTCACGTATCCCTGAAGCGCCAGATAGACGAACTTGCGCCCGGGTGACGAACTTGCGGCATTGGCGATCTCGAAGAGCGCCGCAGCGGCCCGGAACTCCGGCCAATTGGCCAGCGTGTAAACCGCCACGGCCTGAACTTGCGGATCGGCGTTCTTGGTTTCGGCGACAACAGCCCGGAGGGCCTTCTCACCGCCGATCCTCCCGAGCGGACGCAACAGAGCGATGCGCTGCTGCCCTTTGGCTTCGAGCATGGCATCGATAATGGAATCGACGTTTTTTTCGGGGTCGGCGGTCGCCCCGGCGGAAGCAACGAGCGCGTTCTGAAAGGAGATGATCTCGGCGGGGTCGGCGGCCCCCTGGAGAAGTCGGATCGTCTGCGGGAGGTCCTGCTCTCGGACCACGGATTCGAGGGCGGTCAGCGCTTTTTTCCGGATGATCGCGTCCTGATTCTCCGCCGCGGCCAGGACGATCCCGGCCTGATCCCTGGCCCGGCGCTCCCCGAGGATCTCTATGATGGCCGCTTTGGCCGGGGGCGAAGAACCGTCAAACGCCCTGACGACCTCGGCGATAGCCTTCTCCGCCGGGAAACCCAGGAAGGCCATCCGTAACGCTTCGGCCTCTTCCTCACCCGCCGATTGCCAGAGAGGGAAAAGGGCATCCGCCTTCTCGCTTCCCCCAAGACGAGCAACGGCGTCTATAGCCGCAGTCCGGACGGATCGATCAGCATTTCCCAGCTGGCTCTCGATGAAAGGGAGGGTTGTCCGATCTTTTTTCCGGCCCAGCATCCCGATGATCTGGGCCCGGGCGCCGGGACCGACCTCCGCAGCTTTAGCGACAAACTGCGCTGTCGTCGCTTCTCCCGGCATTTCGAGGGCGATTTCGAGGGCCCGCCCGCGGAATGCCGGGTCGGGCGATTCCATCGCCCGGACGAGTTCGGGAAGGACGTCCGCTCCGAGGATTTGGGCCAGGAGAGTCAGAGCTGCGCTCCGAATCTGCGTTTCGCCGGCTCCGCTGTTTTTCTCAAGAAGACGGCGGGTGATACGAAGAGCATCTGTCTTCCGGCCCGACTCAGCCAGCCTCTGGGCAAAAAGAAGATAGCGCGCCGCTGCCTCGGCCCTCTCGAGGGGCGAAGAGGCGATATCAATCCGGCTCAGGGCGAATTCCGTCCGGGGGTCGCCGATATTGGCCAGGGAGAAGAGGCTGGCCTCCCGGACGCTCCGGTCTTCGCTCGAGGCAAAAGTGATGATCCGGCCGACCGCTCTTTGGCTCCGCAGCTCACCAAGAGCCTCGATGAGAATGGCCGTATTTTGTCCTCTGGAGCGGCCGAGCGCCTTGATAAAAGCCTCTTCTGTGTCTGGAGCCCTGATGGCGAGGAGGGCTCGCGTGGCCGGTCCCCCCAGTTTCGGATCATCGAGATAGCGGCTCAAAGGTTCGACCGAATCCTGACCCCCGGCCTGTTGCAGCCGGGCAATGAGGAAGGCCTGGATGCCGGGGTCGTCGGTACCTCTCAAGGCCTTGATAATGGCTCGAGCGAAATGGCTCCTTTGATCTGCCGCGGCCGGCCTCATAGCATGAGTGCCCGCCGCTTCCAAGGCGAAGCGGGCCAGACTGTCGTCGGCTTTCCCGGCGGAGGACAACCTCCGGCAGATCTCCTCGATTCCCGCTTCTTCCAGGGCGAAGATCTCGGCGGCCAGGGATTCTTTCTCCGCGGCATCGGATGCCGGAAATTGGATCAGGAGCTCTGATATTCGGTCTTGAATCCTGGAAGCTTGTGGGGCGGATGAGGACGGGCATAGGAGCAAGATGAGGAGCAGCGGAAGAAGGAAGGCTTTTTTTCTCAATTTTTTCGATCCGATCGCCGAGCCGGATTATTCCGCTCGAGGGCTTGGATAATGGCCATATGTTTTTTTTCATTGGCCAAAGCCAGGAAGGCGAAAAGGATCAAAATGGCCAGAAGGCCCAGTTCCATTCTCTTTTTCAAAAAGGCGCGCTGTTGTTCTGTCAGAGGCTCCATGATCCTCTCTACTGATTAAACGTGCCACGGGGCCCGCATCGGCTCGTCGGCGAGCCGGTCGGCTTCCTCGTCGCCGATAAAGCGCTGGCCAACGGGGTCGAAGCGGAGCCCCCGCCCCAGACGCACGGCGATTTTAGCCAGATTGACCAAAGTGCAGCTGCGGTGGGCGTTGCCCTCGTTGAGGGCGAACTTACGGCGGAGCCGGACCGCCTCGGAAAAATCCTCCGACTCCGGCGGCGGGTCCGGAAGCAGAGCCACTTTGTCCCGGAGATGAGGGATGTCGGACTCGAGATTCTTGAAGATCTTTCCTTCCGGGCCTTCGATGAACGCGGCTCCGATATCGCGGTTTTCCCCGTCAAGGATAATTTCGCAGCCGTCGGCATAGCGGAGCCTGATCCTCCGCCAGGAAAGACAGGCGTCCGGATGCTGCTGGGGGCCGTCGGCCTCGACCTCGACAGGGCTGGTGTCGTCTTTGTCGAGAATATATTGCACGGGATCGAGGTAGTGCATTCCCATGTCTCCCAGGCCTCCGCCGTCGTAATCCCAGTAGCCGCGGAAGCTTTGGTGGACACGGTGGAGGTGGTAAGGCTTGAAGGGAGCCGGGCCGAGCCAGAAGTCGTAATCGAGCTCGGGGGGGACGGTCTGCGGCTCGAGGTAGGTCCTGCCGCTCCAGTAGAATTTCCAGTCGAATCCGGTGACCCCGCTGACTGTCACCTTCAAAGGCCAGCCGAGAAGGCCGTGGCTGACCGCTTTCTTGACCGGCTTTGCCGGCGTGCCTAGTCCGTAAAATATCTCGCGAAACCGGAACCAAGTGTTAACCCGGAAGACGCGGCCATTCCGCTCGACGGCGTCGACGACCCGGAGGCCCTCGCCGATTGTCCGCGTCATCGGTTTTTCGCACCAGATGTCCTTGCCGGCCTCTGCGGCCGCGATGGAGATCAGGGCGTGCCAGTGGGGAGGGGTAACGATGTGGACGATGTCGATGTCCGGCCTATCCAGGACCTCGCGGAAATCGGAGTAGCCCTTGACGCCGGGGCCGGAGATGTCGAGACAGGCCCGGAGGTGATCGGCATCGACATCGCAGACTGCGAGGAGCCGCGAACCAGGATATTTGAGATGCTCCCTGCCCATCCCGCCGACGCCGATCACGGCCTTGGTCAGTTCGTCGCTCGGCGGGATATAGCCCCGGCCGCCGAGGAGACGACGGGGGATGATGGTCAGGGCGGCGGACGCAACAGCGGTCCGCTTGATGAATTCACGCCG
>CAYOZW010000002.1:0-377 GCA_964408495.1 uncultured Eubacteriales bacterium | reverse complement strand
TGGGAGATCGCTTGTCGTTTCATGAGGGAGACTGTTATTTATACAGGAAAGGGGGCCCTCGCCTCAAGGGCCGGCGGGCTGGACGAATCCTCCCTTCAGGGATTCCTTTGTGAGCAGAAAGACCCCGTTGAGGACTTGTCGAAGCGCTCCCGTCCTAGAAAATCAGCCGCAGGCTGATCTGGACCCGCCGTGGAGGCGTAATGGTGTCCGGCATCATGAACAGGGCGGATGTGCCGATGTCGACAGTCCCGGTCATCGCGTCCGTATTCAGCATATTGAAGAAGTCAGCCGATATGCTGACGGCTCCGCCTTGAGGGAGATTGAACTTTTTGTCCAGCCTGAAGTCGAGCACGTAATAGGGGTCGAGCCTGAATTGG
>CAYOZW010000001.1:49626-55186 GCA_964408495.1 uncultured Eubacteriales bacterium | reverse complement strand
AGAGGAGAGCCTCGGAGGGCGGGAAAGAATATTCGGCCGCCGGAGCCGTCTCCTCGGTTTCCTCGACCATCGTGTTCCATTCGCCGCAGCCCGGGCAACGGCCCAGCCATTTCGGCGAGCGGGTGCCGCAGCTCTGACAGATGAATACTGTCTTCACTTTGGTCGTCATCGCGTTCCCAACCCGAGTCCGAAAAAGACCTCTCTCCGCGAATCCGAACCCAGGTCATCGACTCCCAGGACCAGGTGAAGATAGCGGATCAGGGCGAACTGAGTGGCAAAGCGGAAACGGGGACCCCCGTCCCGCTGGAAATCAAACCCCTCCAGGCTGAACATCAAACGATCGCCGAGGGCCAAGAGATCTACTCCTGCCCCGAATTCCGATTCGATGATGCCGGCCCGCGGAGCCAGGGGGCCGAACCGCAACCCCGCCTGCGCGGAATAGACAAATCGCTCTCGCCTCGGGTCATCGACGATCTGCCCCAGAAGGAAGCTCCGAGGGGTCAGGTAAAACGCGGCGCTGATCGCGCCCCGGACCTTCTGCGTCTCATTGAGATAATCACCCCGAAAATGGCCCGTAGCCCGCATCTGCCTCAGCGGCCCCACCGTCTGCTGGACGCCGTTGAGAGTCTCACGGGCTTCTTCGTAGAGTTTCGGGTCCTGGACGAGCCGGCCGACGGTTCCCTCGCCCCTGTCGATTTTCTCCAGCGTGTTTCTGAGCAACCGGACGGACTGCTCGATCTCATGGAGAAGCTCATCGATCTTCCCCAGGTTCGACTTGACGCCGTCCCTGTTTTCCTGGGCGATATCCTTGATCAGGAGGAGGGTCTCATTCAGGCTCGCAGAGACATCGCCGGCCGCCCGCTCGAACTCCTGGACCGCTTGAGAAGCGCCCCGGATCCCGGCCTGCAATCCGTCACTGTTCTCTTCCAGGAATCTGTCCAGCTTTCCGGTGAAGACGTTCAGATTGTGGAGAATCTCCTGGAGATTCTTCTGAGATTCCTCCCCGGTAATCTGGCGCAGAGACTGGCTGACTCCCTTGATCTCCTCGCCAATGGAAAGGAGGAGAACGCCGAGCTGGTCGAAGCTGACGGCGGCCGTCGCCTCGATTATATCCCCGGGTTCATGGTAGGTGGTTTCCTCGCTGGGCGTGATCTCGATGTACTTCTCGCCGATGAGTCCAAGCGAGGCCATCGCTGCCTTGGAGCCGCGAGGCACGCGGAACTGGGGAGAAATGCTGAGGACGAGCTGAGCCTTTCTTTCCACCAGCTCGATCTCTCGGACGGTGCCGATCTTGACGCCGGCGAGCCGGACCGCCGCCCGGTTCTCAAGCCCTGTGACCGAAGGGAAATAGGCGATCAGGCTGTATCCCGGCTTCTTGAACCAGGTGGACAAATCGCCGACGATAAAGATCAGCGTGGCGATGATGATGATCGTCCCGCCCAAGAAGATACCGATTTTCGCTTCCCGTGTCATGGTCTTTTCCTCATATCTAATAATTCCTGATCGGCCCGTCGGCGCGTCCATGGATGAACTGCTGGATCACGGGATTAGCCGAACTCTGGATCTCCTCCGGTGTCCCGACCTCGATGATCCGGCCCCGATAAAGCATGGCGATCTTGTCGGCGATCTTGTAGGAGCTGACCATATCATGAGTGATGACCACCGAGGTGACCTTCATCTCCCGCTTCAACTTGTTGATGAGGTCGTTGATCGCGTCCGCCCGAATGGGGTCGATCCCCGTCGAGGGCTCGTCGTAAAGCATGATCTCCGGCCGGTAGGCGATGGCCCGGGCCAACCCTACCCGTTTCTTCATCCCGCCGCTGAGCTCGTGAGGCATCACGTTTTCCACTTTCCTCAATCCGACCATGTCCAGGCTCTCCGAAATCGCCTTCTTGATTTCTGCCTCGGTGTAGCGGGTGTAGCGGTCCAGGCCGAAGCGGACATTCTCGGCGACCGTCATCGAATCGAAGAGGGCGGCGCCCTGGAAGAGCATGCCGAACTTCCGGGTGATGCGCTGCAGGTCGTCCTCCCGGAGACGGGTGATCTCGACGCCGTCGATATAGATCTCTCCTTTGTCAGGCTTGAGGAGACCGATGAGATGCTTAATCAGGACGCTCTTGCCGGAGCCGCTCTGGCCGATGACCACCATAGTCTCGCCTTTTTCAACGGTCAGGTTGATTCCGCAGAGAACCGCGTTCTGTCCGAACGACTTTTCCAGGTTGGCGATTTTAATCATCCACGTAAGGTTGAAGGCAAGACTTTGCTGAGGAAAAAGTTAAGGATCAGGATCGAGATGCTGGCCAAGACGACGGTGCGCGTGGTGGCCCGGCCCACGCCCTCGGCGCCACCTTCTGTTTTGAGCCCCTGCCAGCAACCGACGACCGCGATGACGACGCCGAAAACCGCCGCCTTGATCAGGCCGCTGGCCATGTCCCATAGCTCCAGGTAGCGCAGCGTGTTCTGAAGATAGATGATCCGGTTGACGCCCATTAGAGCGACATTATAAAAATACCCGCAGGCGATCCCGATAATGTCCCCATAGAGCGTCAGGCAGGGAAGCATGAAAAAAGCGGCCAAGGTCCGGGGGACGACGAGGTAGCGGACCGGGTTGGCGCCGAGACTGAACAGGGCGTCGATCTGCTCGGTGATCTTCATCGTCCCGATCTCGGCGGCCATGGATGAACCCACTCTGCCCGAGACCATCAGCCCGACCAGGATGGGGATCAGTTCCTTGGACAGCCCGAGGGAAATGATCGGACCGCCGTAGGCTTCCGACCCGGGGCCGATATAGCGGTGAAA
This sequence comes from uncultured Eubacteriales bacterium, assembly GCA_964408495.1. Lineage (GTDB taxonomy): Bacteria > Acidobacteriota > Aminicenantia > Aminicenantales > UBA8522 > UBA8522. Next base: position 52,387 of record CAYOZW010000001.1, on the reverse strand, counting down.
GCCGACATAGGTCTGGAGGCCGAAAACCAATCCTCCGAAAGCGGCCGTGAGGCAGACGACGGGAAGCGAGCGAACTCCGATCTCCTCGAGCTGCTGGACCAGGATCTTGTGCTCCCGGGGCCGGCGGAACAGATTCTTCAGCGTTTTGACGAACAGCAGGGCGACCTCACCGAGCTGCCCGAACGTACCGAGCACGAGGGCGTTCCGGAAGAGGTTGGCGATCTCAGGCCTCCGGATATTGATATTCCAGGTCGGCGTTGGCGAACCGGGCATATTTGTTGATGAAGGCGAGCTTGATGCTATCGGTCGGACCGTTGCGCTGTTTGGCGACGTTGACCTCGGCGATGCCGCGGAGGGTTTCATCCTGGGGGTTGTAGAACTCCGGCCGGTAGATAAAAATGACCACATCGGCATCCTGTTCGATGGCCCCCGATTCGCGCAAGTCGCTGAGTAGCGGCCTCGGCTCGCGTCGGCCTTTTTCGGGAGCACGGCTGAGCTGGGAAATTCCGACCACGGGGATGCGCAGCTCCTTGGCCAGCTCTTTCAGGGAACGCGAGATGAAGGCCATCTCCTGGTTCCGGTTCTCAAACCGGCTGCCCGGTCTCATCAGCTGGATGTAGTCGATGAAGACCACGTCCAGGTTGTTCTCCATCTTCAGCCTCCGGCACTTGGCCTTCATCTCCATGACCGTCAAGCCGGCCGTTTCGTCGAGAAAGATCCGGGCGTGGGAGAGGGCTTCGCCGCTGAGCTTGAGTTTCTCGAACTCCCGCTCGCTGATGAAGCCCGTCCTGACCCGCTTGATGTCGAGTTGGCTGTCGGCACAGAGCATGCGGATGAGAATCTGCTCTTTGGCCATCTCCATCGAGAAGAATCCCACGGCATAATCGGTGTTCAGTCCGACGTGCTGGGAGATATTCAGGCAGAGCGCGGTTTTGCCCATAGAGGGACGGGCGGCGATGACGACAAACTCGGAGCGGTGGAAACCCGAAGTGAGGTTGTCCAGGTCCCGGAATCCAGAGGGCACGCCGGTGACCGCCTCACGTCTTTCGGTCAGGTGGGAGATCATCTCCAGAGTGGACGAAGTCAGTTGTCCGACCGGGACGAATCCCGGCTTGATCCTCTGCTCGGCCACCTCGATGATGGACGCTTGGGCCTCATTGAGCAGTTCGTCCGCATCTTCCTTCTGCTCGTAACTCGAATTGATGATCTTGGCGGAAGAGAGGATGAGCTGACGGAGGAGGGATTTTTCCTTGATGATCTGGGCGTAGTACTCGACGTTCGGGCTTTTCGGAACCCCGTCCATGAGCGAGGACAGATAAGAAGCGCCTCCGACCTCATCCAGGATCCCCGACCTCTGCAACTCCTCGCTCAGCGAGAGCAGGTCGACGGGGAGTCCCTTGTCCACGAGGACGATGATTCTCTCGATGATCTTGCGGTTGGCATCCTTGTAGAAGTCCTCGGGGGAGATGACCGACAGAACCGTGTTGAGGTTCTGGTTATGGACCAGAATGCCGCCGAGAACCGTCTTCTCCGCCTCCAGGCTGTGAGGCGGAGTCTTTTTCAAGAACATGAGGTCGAGTTCCATTGTCAACCTCTCCTTCGGAGCAGAAGGGCCTGTCCTTCCGTTCCCGCCATCCTCTTAATCCTTGGATTCTCCGGCTTCCTCTTCGTCGGCCGCCCCTTCTTCTTTCCGGACCTCGACCCGAAGGGTGGCCTTGTCATCATGAAACACTTTGACCGGGATGGTGTAATGGCCCAGTCTCTTGATCGGCTCGTCGAGGCCGATCTTTTTTTTCTCGATTTCGAAGCCCAGCCGGTCCAGGGCATCCTTGATGTCGGCGGCGCTGACACTGCCGAAAATCATGTCTTTCTCCCCCGCCTTCCTGGGAAAGGTCAGGGACACCTCGTTCAGTCGCCCGATCAGGTCCTTGTAAGACTCACGCTCCTTCTCTACTTTCTTCTTCAGGGACTGCCGTTCAATCTCGATCATCTTCAAATTCGAAGGAGTGACCTCAAGCGCCAGCTTCCGGGGGATGAGATAGTTCCTCCCGTAACCTGGGGCGACATTGACAATATCTCCCTTGTGACCGATGTTTTCGACATCCTGTTTCAGAATGATCTTCATTGTTCCTCCCGTGATCTTCCCAAGGATCAGTCTTCTACATAGGGAAGGAGGGCCATCAGACGCGCTCGTTTGATCGCCGTGGCCAGCCGGCGCTGATGGTAGGCGCAGGTTCCGGTCACCCGCCGGGGGGCGATCTTGCCGCGCTCCGGGATATACTTCTTCAGAATGTCCATGTTCTTATAATCAATATCCCGGACGTTCCTTTGACAAAAACGACAGAACTTCCGCTTAGGCGGAAAATATTTTCGGTAGGACGGTCTTTCCGATCTCTCTTCTCTGCCCATCTCAATTCACCTCTTCTCCCGATTCCTGGCCGGTCGTGTCCGCTCCGGCTTCGTTGTTTTCGCCCTCATCGGCCGGGCCGGCTTCAGCGGGTTCCGTCACCTTCTCCTTCTTCCGTTTCCTCGGAACAGCTTCTTGGGTGTCTTTCTGCAGGGTCAGGTAACGCAGGATCGTGTCGGTCTGCTTGAACCTTCTCACCAGCTCAAGGGGAATGTCTGGATTGCCCTCATAATGGAAAAAGACATAGAAGGCTTCGCTGAACTTTTTGATCGGATAGGCCAGCCGCCGTTTTCCCCATCTTTCCTGCTTGACCAATTTTCCGGCCCGCTGGGAAATGACCTCGGCCATCTGGTT
>CAYOZW010000001.1:0-49616 GCA_964408495.1 uncultured Eubacteriales bacterium | reverse complement strand
TGTCCTCTTCGGAAAGGTTGGGGGCGATCAATAACCCCGTTTCGTAGAACTTCATGTGACCTCCTTATGGATATTAGAGCTCCCTCTTCTCTAAAGAAGGAACAAGGAGCGTATTTGCAGTTAAGTCATTCCTTTTTGATTGAAAGCGTTCATAGTCGCTTCGATCCGGCCGTCGAGCACCATCTCCAGGGCGTCCTCGGCCCGGGCCAGCGCAGCCTCCAAAACAAGCAGCTCTTCCCGGGAGAATGGCGAGAGGACATACTCCGCAGCATCGTCGCCCTCGGCCAGCGGCCCGATCCCGATCCGGAGACGGGGAAACGCGGACGTCCCGATCTCGGCGACGATGGAACGCATCCCCTTATGGCTGCCGGGACGGCCTTCTTTCCGGACCCGAATCTTCCCGACAGGGATATCGAGGTCATCATAGACAATGATGAGATTCTGAGCGGGGATCCGGTATCCGTCCACAATCTCTTTCACGGCCAGACCGCTAAAGTTCATGTATGTTTGGGGCTGGGCCAAAACCAGCTGCTCTTTATCCCTCTTCACTTCCGCGACCTTGGCTCCGTATTTTCGCTTCCGGAACTTCACATCCCAGCGACGGGCCAGCCTCCGGACAAGCATAAAGCCGACGTTGTGACGCGTCCCGGCATAGCGGCGTCCGGGATTGCCCAGTCCGACAACGACCCACAACCGCGGCTCCTATTTCTCCTTCTTCTCTTTCTTCTCCGGCTTCTCTTTCTTCTCCGGCTTCTCTTCCTCTTCCGGCTTTTCCGCCCGCTCCTTCTTGATCAGCTCTGGCTCAGTGGGTTCGGCGGCCACGACCTCTTCTTCTTCCGGCTTGACAACCTCTTCTTCCTTGTGCGGCACAGCGATGAGCACAAGGACTGTCGCCGGATCGGTGATTAGCTTGACCCCTTCCGGAGCGACGATATCGCTGACCTTCAGGGACTCGTGGAGATGCAACCCGCTGATGTCGATCACGATCTGCTCGGGGATGTTCTTGGGCAAGCACTCGACCTCCACTTCACGGGTCATAAAATCGACGAACCCGCCTTCGGTCTTGACGCCGACGGGGTCTCCCTCGAGCTCAACTGAGACATTGACCCGGAGGGCCTTGTCCATGGCGATGTGGACGAGGTCGGCATGGATGAGCTCGTCCGTCACCGGGTTGATCTGGAGATCCTTGAACATGGCATCCTGGGCCTTGGCGTCGAAGGCGACCTTGAAGATCGTGTTTTCCCCACTGTCCGATTTCAAAATCATGATGACGTCCTTTTTATCCAGAACGAGCGGGATATTGGCCGACTTTTCCCCGTACAGGATGGCGGGGATGCGGTCTTGTTTTCTCAACCTCCGGGAGGCGTTCTTGCCGAAGGCCTCTCTCTTTTCCGCTTTGATGGTGAAACTCATCATCTCCTCCTTAGGCAAAAAGGGAGCTCACCGAGCTCCCTTCATTGATCCGGCGAATCGCTTCGCCAAAAAGCTCGGCCACAGACAGGACGACGATCTTGGAGCAGGCCTGCGCGGCGGTGTTGAGCGGGATGGTGTTGGTGACGATCACTTTCTCAAGGGGCGATTCTTCGATCTTGGAGATCGCCCGGCCGGAAAGGACAGCATGAGTGCAAGCGGCCAGGATCCTCCGGGCCCCTTCTTTCTTCAGGGCGTCGGCGCTGAGGACGAGAGTGCCGGCCGTATCCACCATGTCGTCGAAGATGACGACATCGCGGCCCTGGACATCGCCGATGACATGGTGAACCTTGGCCACATTGGGGGCGGGTCTCCGCTTGTCGATGATGGCCAGACCGGCCCGCAGCCGGCGGGCAAAGACCCGGGCCCGTCCGACACCTCCGGCGTCCGGCGAGACGATGGTCGGGTTGTCCAGGTTAAGACCGGTGATGTGCCTCGCCAGGACAGGCATCGAGGTCAGGTTGTCCATGGGAACGGAAAAGAACCCCTGGATCTGGGGGGAGTGGAGGTCCATCGCCAGGACCCGGCCGGCGCCGGATTTTTCAAGGAGGTCGGCGACCAGGCGGGCTGAAATCGGCACCCGGGGCCTGTCCTTCCAGTCCTGCCGGGCGTAGCAGTAGTACGGCATGACCGCCGTGATCCGCTCGGCCGAGGCCCGCTTGGCGGCGTCGATCATCAGGAAAAGCTCCATGAGATGAAAATTCGAGTCGGCCGAACCTGTCTGGATGATGAAGACATCCTCGCCGCGGACATTTTCATCGATGTAGATGTGGATCTCTCCATCACTGAACTGACTGAGGGCGATGTTCGCCAGCTCGATCCCAAGATAGGCAGCGACCTCCCGGGACAGAGCCTGGTTCGACGATCCGGCAAATACTTTCATCGGCCTTTCCTTGTCCATATTCCTTTCAGCATTGAACTGGGGCGGGAGGATTCGAACCTCCGGATGACGGATCCAAAGTCCGTTGCCTTACCGCTTGGCTACACCCCAGCCGTGGCTCTTTTCCAATACCGCCCTCGAGGCAGTGTCTCCGCAATGAACACTTGCTCCGTTGTTTCCATCGCGGCGAGGGCCCGGACAGCTTTTCCCCTCTCCTCGAAGAGTCCGAACACCGCCGACCCCGTGCCGCTCACGAGGGAAAGGACGGCTTCCTTTTGAAGAAAAGAACTCCTTATCGCTTTTAATCGAGGATACAGGCTAAAGATGGTTTCTTCGAGTCTATTCTCTAATAGCCCGAACTCTCTGCGCGCTAAAAACCGGTTAATTTTACTGTCTTTATCGGGTGAAGTCAAGCGCAGCCGGCCGTAGATATCAGCGGTCGAGATGGGAAAAGAGGGCAGGGCGAGGACGCAGTAAAGAACAGGCAGGTCGTCGAGCGGCGTAATCATGTCTCCTCGGCCTTCCCCCAGGCAAAGTCCGCCTTCCAGAAAATAGGGGACGTCGGCGCCCAGCCGGCGGGCCAACGGCTGCAGGCCCAGACGGTTTAGCCCGATCTGCCACAGATCATTCAACGCCGCAAGGGCCAGGGCCGCGTTGCCGCTCCCCCCGCCCAGGCCCCGGCCCGCTGGGATCTTCTTGGTCACCCGAATCTCCGCTCCGGCGGCATGCGGAAAGGACTGCTGGAGCAGTCGCGCCGCCTGGAAAACGAGATTGCCCTCGTCCCAAGGGATGGTCGAATCGGTCCCGCTGAGCCGGACCTCCCGGCCGGCCAAAAGGCGGAACTCGAGAGTATCGCTCAGGTCAATCGTTTGGAAAAGAGTTTTTATCTCGTGGTAACCATCCTGCCGCTTTTTCAGGACTTCAGTTCCCAGGTTTATCTTGGCGAAGGACCGGACTTTCATCGTTCGGACTCTGCCCGAAGCCAGCGCTCGACCTCATCCCAGGTGGTTGACCGGTAGGCCTCGTCTTCGAGAAAAAAAAGACGGAAAGCATCTGCCTGGAGAGATTGATTGAAGTTCAGCCGGAGGATCCTCAGACTCCCCTTGGCCTCCTCGCTCGAGAAAACGATGAGCTGAGGGAGAGGGCCCGGCTCGAAGAACTGACGGATTTCAAAAAGAAGGGCGCCCTGGCGGCCGCGGTTGACTCGGCCCCGGCCGTCCATCTCCAGGGCCCAGTCGGCCAGGCGGTCGGCCCGTCCGGTCAAGATATCCGTCAGGTCCGCGGGACTCAAAGCGAAACCCAACAGCCGGGACATCACCTCATCGCGGTCCGATCTCCAATAGGCCCTCTTCCCCGGCAGAACGAGATAGGCCTGATCATCGACCAGGAAGAGGAGCGAGGCCGTCCGTCCGAGCGGGTCGATGACTTCGACCCGTCCGCGGTCGGGAACAAAGAAGACGAAGGAAAGCCTCGACTTGGCCGTCTTGCCTTCCCTGGTCAACCGGAGCGATGCATAGCCTTCGATCGATTTCACGGTGGCGGGGAGGGGAGCCACAGAGGGACGCGATGGATAGCAGGAAAAAAGAGACAAGGCTGCCGCCAAGGAGACAGCTCGCGCGCTTCTCCTCATCTCCCCTCCTTTTTGCCCCGTCATCCCGAGACAGAGTCCCGACTATTCGTCAAGCCGGAATCCGTAGTCGTCCGTTTTCTTGGCCTTTTCCGGACCGGCTGCGGCCCCCCCGGGTGCGCTCCCGACCTCTCCATCGGTCAGCCGGAACCCGTAATCCTCGGCCGGAACCACGGTCCTCTTCCGTCCTTTCTTTCGGAGGAGCGGATAAAAGGGCGACCGGATGCGTTTCCCAAAACACGAAATCCTGGGGTTGAAGATCATCAGCAGGACGAAGGCGCCGAAAACGATCAAAATACCGTATGTTCCCCAGTTCATGGCCTGTCCTTGATCTTGATTTTTATTATATGCTTCCAGCTCTCAAGAATCAATTTCCGTCTCATCGAAGGTTAGGACCGTCGCCGGGGGGGGCGACTAGGAAGCGGCTAGAAGTTGAGAAGAAGACTTCAGATGTGCTCTTCAGGCTCTTCCTGGAAAGGCGGGATCTTGGCTTTTTCCCTCTGTCTGCCGCACTGAAGCCCCACCAAGAAGCCCGTGATGACGGCGGCTAAGGTGAGTAAGGTTTTGAAGAAATCTTTCATCGTCGAATGCCTCGCAATGCAAATTTATTTTCGCTCAAATCGCGACAAAAGTCAACGCAAGGCTGGGTCTATAACGAAAAGCGTGATGATAAGGAGAGGGGGGATAGCTTGATCAGTCGCAATCAGCCTAGCTCCCCTTCGGGTTTTTAACGCCGTTTCCTCAACGCTCTTCTCGGCGGCTGCGGAACTCGCAGAGGCTCGGGGTATAGGCTCGAAGGCCCGGGAATTTCCCCCGGCGAGGGAAATCCCCTTATTTCCTCGGCTCGCTCTCCGCTTCGCGGATCCCTGCCCGCTCGCCTCCGGATGACCTTCTCGCCTATACCCCTCGCCTTGGTTACAAAAAACAGAGGTGGGTGTCCCGCTCGAAGAACATTATGGCAAGGATTCTATGATAGCGAAACGAAGGCATCTGAGCCCTCAATGGTCGCTGCGGCCGATTGCGACTGATCCCTCCGTAGCCGGATTCTAACTGCATTATTAGTCACAGAGCCCGCAGGGCTTGGAAAAAATGCGAGACAAAAAAGCACTCGCGTATTCAGGATTGCTTTTTGGCGGGCAGGGGGCTATATTTTTCTTGAGGGAACGATGAACAAAAAGATTCGCCTCTGTCTTCTGTTGACGCTCGGCTCTGCTGCCGTCGCTGCGCGGGCGCAGGATGTACGGGAGCCCGTGTGGGCCGGGTCCTTTTACGATAACGATAAAGCCCGGCTGTCCGCCCAGATCGATGCCTATCTCGAAAATGCCAAGGGTTTGCTGGCGGCGATCGATGGAGTCAGAGCCCTGATCTGCCCTCACGCAGGATACGTTTACTCGGGGCAGACCGCGGCTTATGCTTACCGCCTAGTCCGGGGCCAACCGTACAAGACGGTGGTCATCATCGGCGTCTCCCACCGCTATCCTCTCGACGGCGGTTCGATCTTCCTCAAGGGAGGGTTCGCCACCCCGCTGGGTGTCGCTCGTGTCGATGAGGAGATCGCCGCCCGCATCGCCAAGGCTTCCGGTTTTTCTTACGTCTCGCAGGCCCATGCCGAAGAGCACTCCGTCGAGGTCCAGGTCCCTTTCATCCAGAAAGCGCTCCCCGGAGCGAAGATCGTGCCCCTCGTGATGGGCTTCCCGACCAGGAGGAATGGGGATGCGGGGGCAGAGTGATTGGCGTCGGGCAGCGGCGATGAAAAGGTGTTGATCGTCGCCTCTACCGACCTCTCCCATTACCTTTCTAAAAAAGACGCCAACCGGACCGACGCCGAAACCATCTCGCTCGTCCGCAGCCTCAATGCCAACACACTCCTCAACAAATGCGCCAATGGCGAAAATATCATGTGCGGAGGAGGAGGGGTCGCGGCGACCCTCATCGCCCTGAAAAAGACCGGGGAGCCGGAGGTCGAAGTCCTGCGCTACTCCGACTCTTCGGATGTCTCAGGGGATGAAGCGCGGGTGGTCGGCTATCTCGCCGCAGCGGTCATCCTGAAACCGGGCCCGGACAAGGTATTCTCGCTCTCTTCCGCGGAGAAGAAGGAACTTCTTGATCTGGCCCGGGAGACCGTCCGGACGTTCGTCTCCGAAAAAAAGGTCATCGACTACCAGACCCGGGACCCGAACCTGCTCGCCGAGCGGGGAGTCTTCGTGACCCTCAAAAAAAAGGGGAATCTCCGCGGCTGCATCGGGTTCATCGAACCCGTGGCTGCGCTCTATGAGACAGTCATCCACTCGGCCGTATACGCGGCCAGTGAAGACCCCCGCTTCCCTCCCGTCAAAAGCGAAGAATTGAAAGACCTGGACATCGAGGTTTCCGTGCTTTCGCCGCTCCAGAGAATTGATGACCCCGGCCTCGTCCAGGTCGGGAAGCACGGCTTGGTCATTGCGAGGGACGGCCAGAGAGGGCTTCTCCTGCCCCAGGTTGCGGTAGAGAACGGCTGGTCACGGGAAACCTTTCTCAACCAGGCATGCGTAAAGGCGGGGCTGCCTCCCGATGCCTGGAAAAAGGGAGCCGAGATCTTCGTTTTCGAGGCAATCGTCTTCCCCTAACCCCAGTCCTCTGGTATAATGAGGAATTATTATTAGGGACATCGAACATGCCTATCTATGAATATGAATGCACCCAATGCGGCTGCCGCACCGAGGTCGTCCAGAAGGTCGGCGACCCGCCCCTCCGGACCTGCACAAAGTGCGGCGGCGCCCTCAAGAAACTGATCTCCTCGGCGGCCATTCAGTTCAAGGGCAGCGGTTGGTACATCACCGACTACGCCAAAAAGTCAACTCCCCAGGAAGAGACTAAAAAGAAAGACCAGGCTCCGGCCAAGGAGCCCTGCACTCCGGATGCTCCAGCGGAGGCCAAGCCGAAGACCGAGAAGAAACCCTCCACTCAACCGTCGGAAAAGTAATCTCTTCCTTCAGAATGATTTCTTTCTTCTTTGCCCGTTGCTTATTGGGAACCGAGCGGGCTGACGAATCCAATCCCGAGCCTTCTTTTGACATCTCGCTGCGACGGGGCATAAAATGAAAATGATGAAAGTCCTCATCCGTGTTCCCAACTGGATCGGCGATTCCGTCCTGGCCCTCCCGGCCATCGAGAGCATTATCAGCCACTTCTCCGGGGGCGAAGTCTGGCTAAGCGCTGCGGATGGGGTGAAGGACCTGTTTTCTCCTGATGTGGGAATCGCGGGTGTACTGCCGCTGGCGCCGGTCAATAACATCGGCGGGCTGCGGGCCTCCGCCCGGGAGCTGAAAGGGCATCGTTTCGAGGCCGGGATCCTGCTCACCAATTCCTTCGGGTCGGCCCTCCTCTTATTTCTGGCCGGGATACCCGAAAGATGGGGCTACGCGGCCGACGGACGCCGGCTCCTTCTCACCAGGGCCGTCCGGAGCACAAGCTCTGACCTGCCCCGCCACCAGCTCCACTATTACCTCGATTTGGTCTCAGGGTTGGGTTTGACGGTCCGCCCCGCAGAGATGAGGCTCTCCGCGCCGCCGGAGGAAATAGAGCGGGCCCGGCAGCGCCTCCTTGTGATGGGCCTTGACCCGCAACGGCCTCTCGTCATCTTCAGCCCGGGCGCGGCCTATGGCCCGGCCAAAAGATGGCCGGCCCCCCGGTTCGCCCGCCTGGCCGCCCTTTTCCAGGCGAAGAATAATGCCGCCATCCTGATCATCGGCTCGGCCGGGGAAGCGGAAATCGCCGCGACCATCGCTTCTTCCCTTGATGATAAGCCGGCCGTTCTCACAGGACAGACGACTCTTCCCCAGCTCTTAGGGCTGATCAGCCTGGCTTCGCTCTTCGTCTCTAACGACACCGGCCCGATGCATCTGGCCAATGCCCTCCACGTCCCCGTCGTGGCTATCTTCGGCCCTACCGATCCGGAGGTGACCGGCCCCTTTGAGCGGCCGGCGGCGGTCATCAAGAAGGACGTCCCCTGCTGGCCCTGCTCCTACCGGAAGTGTCCCTACGACCACCGTTGCATGACGCAGATTGAGCCGGAAGAGGTTTACCTGGCGGCCGGGGCGTTGTGGCGATGATGAGAAGAGCCGTTTTCCTCGATCGCGACGGGACCCTCAATATCGACGTGGGCTATCCTTCCAGCTACGACCAGATGGACGTCTACCCGGAGAGCTTCGAGGCCGTAAAGAGGCTCAACCAGGAGGACCTCTTGGTCGTTGTCGTCACCAATCAATCAGGCGTTGGCCGAGGACTCTTGACCGAAGACGACCTAAAGGACATTCACGCCCGCTTGAACGCTTCCTTCGTCCGCTCCGGAGCCCGTCTCGACGCTATCTATTATTGCCCCCATTACGTCCTCTCCGAGGATCGCCGCTACCGGAAGGAATGCGATTGCCGGAAGCCAAAACCCGGCCTCGCCCGGCAGGCGGCCGCTGACCTCGGAATCGACCTGGCGAGTTCCTACATGATCGGGGACAAAACAGAAGATATCCTTTTCGGGATAAATATCGGCGCCATCTCCGTCCTTGTCCTGACAGGTTCCGGCCGGGAATCGCTGGCCAAGCTCCGCGAACAAAACGTTGCCCCGGCCTACGTCGCCTCAGGCATCCTGGATGCGGCCGATTGGATCCTGCGCAGGGAGAGGCATCATATCCCATGATCCGCTTTGACGACATCCTCGACAAGGTCGCGGCATCTTACAATGAGAAGGAGCTCATCCAGCTCAAGAAAGCCTACGTTTTTGCCGCCCAGGCTCACAAGGGCCAGACCCGCCGCTCCGGCGAGCCTTACCTCAGCCATCCCCTTGAGGTCGCCAATATGCTGGCCGACATGAATCTAGACATCACCACCCTCATCGCCGGGCTACTCCACGACGTTCTGGAGGACACCGAAATCACGCCCGCCGGCCTGCGGGCAAACTTCGGCCAGGACGTGGCCGACCTGGTGGAGGGCGTCACCAAGATAAGCCGGATTCAGGAATCTTCCCCCGAGGTCCGCCAGGCCGAGACGATCCGCAAGATCATTCTGACCATGATCAACGACCTTCGGGTCATCTTCATCAAGCTGGCCGACCGCATGCACAACCTGAAGACCCTGAAGTTTTTGCCCGAGGACAAACAAAAACAGGTCGCCAAAGAAACATTGGACATCTACGCGCCGATCGCCAACCGTCTAGGCATGGGCCGCACCAAGGCCGAGCTCGAGGACCTCTCTTTCCGTTACGTCAACCCCGATGCCTATTTCCGGATCGCCTCCCTCGTCGCCCCGCAAAGGCAGAAGGCGGAGGAAGAACTGACCCGGTTCGCCAAGGTCCTCGGAAAGCTGATGAAGGACAACGGCATACCCGCAGAGATCCAATCCCGGATCAAGCGACACTACAGCATCTTTGACAAGATGAAGCGCCGGGATATCGATTTCGACCAGGTCTACGATCTCAAGGCGCTGCGGATCATCACCGATTCGGTCAAGAACTGCTATGCGTCCCTGGGGATAATCCATCAGAAATGGCCTCCGCTGCCGCATCGTTTCCGGGATTTCATCGCCATGCCCAAGCCCAATCTCTACCAGGCCCTGCACACGACGATCATCACCGGAGGCAAGCAGACCTTCGAGATCCAAATCAGGACCCAGGACATGCATGTCCTGGCCGAGAACGGTATCGCCGCCCACTGGAGATACAAGGATCAGGACTCCTCGAGCCTTGTCCGCGAGGACAAGAGGCTGGAGTGGCTCCGGGAGATGGTCGAGCTCTATAAGGAGCAGAAAAGCCCGCGCGAGTTTTTAAAGAACCTCAAGACCGACCTCATCCCCGAAGAGGTCTATGCCTTCACGCCAAAAGGGAAAGTGATCACCCTGCCTCTGGGCGGGTCGGCGCTCGACTTCGCCTTCAAGGTCCATTCCGAGATCGGCCTGCATGCCGCCGGCGCGATCATCAACGGACGGGTCGCGCCCCTAAAAAGCATCCTCAAGACGGGCGATATCGTCGAGATCCTCACCTCGGCCGAGAAAACGCCCCGCCGCAGCTGGCTGAGCATCGTCTTCACTTCTGGAGCGCGGCATCAAATCAAACACTGGCTTAACCAGCAGGAAAAATCCAGGAGCATGGCTCTAGGCAGGAAAATCTGGGAAAGAGAATCGCACCGCTACAAACTCCCCGCCGGTCTCTTCAAAGAAGCTAACCTCCTCCCTCGGCTGGCCGAAGTCTTGCCCTTCAAGCTCCAGAGCTTGGAATCCTTTTATGGCCTGGTCGGGCGGGGCCGCGTGGTCGTCAATAAGAAATTCATGGCCAGGCTCAATCCAGAAGGGGAGCCGGACGAGAAGAAGAAGCCCTTGCTGCGGAAATTCGTCGATAAGGTCAGCGGCCGCTCGGGCAGCGTTATTTCAGTCCTGGAGGCGGCGGGGGAAGTGGTCCATTTTGCCCGCTGTTGCGCCCCGATCAAAGGAGAGCCGATCATCGGCTACCTGACCTCCGGGAAAGGCGTCACCATCCACGCCACACGATGCCCCCTGGTCAGCAAGGAGATTCTCAACAGCGAGAGAATGGTGGATGTTTCCTGGGACGCGGCGTCAGTGGGGCCCTATAAGAGCCGGGTGTTGATCAAGGCCGACGACTCGCCGGGCATCCTGGGAAAGGTCGCTACCAGCATCGCCCAGTTGGGAGGCAATATCACCCAAGCCGAAGTCACGACCTCCGCCGACCAAAAAGCTCAGATCAAGCTCAGCCTGGTCATCCGGGACCTGAAACACCTTGAAACCATCATCAAAAAGATTTCGGGTTTTAAGGAGATCGTCTCGGTAGAAAGAATCTGAGAAGACTCTCAGACCGCCTTGACCACTTTCCCGGAACGCAGGCAGCGCGTGCACACCCAGATTTTGCGCGCTCCGGCCGGGGTCTTCGCCTTGACCTGCTGGAGGTTAGGCTTCCACTTCTTGGGCGAGGCCTTATGGGAATGGCTCACGCTATGCCCGAAGGCCGGGCCTTTGCCGCAGATTTCGCATACTTTCGGCATGATCGTTTCTCTCTTTTGTGATCGAGTCAGAATTTATACCACAAACGGCCGGATCCCGCAATATCAGCCGCCGGCCCGGCGCCTCTCGAACGCGGTGAGAGTGTTCTTCATCAGCATCGCGATGGTCAGGGGGCCGACTCCCCGGGGGACCGGGGTCATCGCTCCGGCGCGCTCGAAGGCGGCGGGATGGACGTCCCCCACAAGAGTGTAGCCTTTGTTCTGGAGGTCCTTCTGCCTTTTCTCGTCATCCCCGAAATAGGCCCTGACCCGATCCGGGTCGCTCACCGAATTGATGCCGACATCGATGACCGCGGCCCCGGGCTTGACGAACTCCGGCTTGACGAAAGCTTCCTTTCCCATGGCGGCAACGAGGATGTCCGCCCGGCCGCAAATCTTGTCCAAATCGCGGGTCTTGGAGTGGCATGTGGTGACCGTGGCGTTTTCGTTGGTCAGCATGGCAGCCAGCGACTTGCCGACCAGGAGGCTGCGGCCGATGACCACCACGTCCCGGCCTTGGATCGGAATCTTGTATTCCCTGAGCATTTCGATCACCCCCAGCGGAGTGCACGGCCTGAATCCGGGTTTGTTGGCCAGGATCGTGCCCAGGCTGAAGGGGTGGAGCCCGTCTACGTCTTTTTCAGGCGAGAGAGCGCAGATGACGGCAAAGGGGTCGATCTGCGAAGGCAGGGGCAACTGGACCAGGATGCCGTCGACCTCGTCCCGGCGATTCAGTTCTTCGATTTTCTCCAGCAACATCACCTGGCTGATATCGCTGGCATAGGCCTGGACCTCAGAGAAAAGCCCAAGATCCTGGCAAGCCTTCTCTTTGGACCGGACATACACCTGGGACGCTTTATTATCTCCGACGAGGACGGCCACCAGCCCCGGCACCTTCCCTGTCGTCTCTCGATAGCGGGCGGCTTTTTGTCTCACCTCTTGCTTGATCTTGTCGGCCAGCGCCTTGCCTTCGAGACTGATCGCCATAAGGACTCCTTTCTCTGCCAGATCGCCATTATACCCGGGCTATCCACCCAAGACAATATTCGTCACCGAAACTGGAAGTGGCCGGTCTTTGCGGAGGACTTTTGGAGAAGATATTCAAGACGGGGCACTGCGGCTGTGTATCGATGGGTGAACTTGACGAACCAGGGGAAAAGGGGTACCTTCGAAAAACCGACCATGTCCAAAACGACCTGGAGGGGAATCGCCGCCGCACTCCTCGGGATAGCCCTGGCTTTTGGATGCTCCGGTCCTCGCCTTTCAGACCAGGTCGGCTTCGGCATTTGGGCCGCCAACCGGGACCTCTGGGATGAAGCGATCTTCCGCTGGAGGAAGGTCCTCACCCAGGAACCCCGGTCGGTGGCCGCCCACAACAACCTGGCCGTGGCTTATGAAAAGAAGGCGCTCTGGGAGGAAGCCCGAAAAGAATATGAAGCCGCCTTGAAGCTCGATCCGGATAATCCCTGGGTCAAGTCGAACTATGAAAACCTCCTGAACAACCTCGAACCTGACAAAAAAACCGATGAGGATGAGTCCGGCAAGGATGAAAAGAAATAGCCTCTCCCTTCTCCTTCTGTTGCTTCTCCTGATGGGCTGCGGCAGGGACTTATACCGGAAAGTCCGGCTCGAACTTCCCGCCTATTCGCCCCTCCATCCGGACGAGTTCCAGGAAGTCTTTTTGACCGACTTCCTGATCGCTAAAACACCCGAGGGCTTTGACCTGAACCGGGAGCTCGCCGCCTTCTTCGTCCCGGAGATCGAGCGGAGGCTCGGTCTCCCTGTCAACGCACAGCGCATCCCCCTGGAAAACGAGGCTTCCATCGGGAAGCCCGATTTTTGGCAGGCTCTCTCCCCGGGGCCTCTCCGCCGGCTCTACGTAACCGGAAAAGCGGAACTCACCCGGAAGATCCGCAAGTCCATATTGGGAGAGGTCCCTGGCGAGGACCCCTTTACTCCTCAAAGGAAGGTTGCCGAGCGAACCGTTTTTTCCCTCTCCCTCCATCTCTTTCTCATCCAGGGGGACAACGGGACGGTCCTTCTGGACAGAAATTTTAAGGAATCCAAAACGTACACCAGCCCCGAACAGAGGACCGATTTCGCTTTCTATGACTTGGCCCAGAGGATAAAGACCAAGCTCTTCCGGCTGATCTCGAACGAGGAAAGAATCCAGGAGAGGTACCTATTGCTCAAATGAAGGAGTCCCCGTGAAGCCCTGCCTGCGTTTTGCCTGCGCACTCCTTCTCGGCCTCTGCCTGGTCCCGAGAGGTTATGCCCAGCGGTTCTTCTTCTATCCCTATTACGGCAAGAACAAAGTGATCTACGAGACCTTCCGCTGGCAACGCTATTCGACGGATCACTTCCACATTTACTTTTATGCCGCCGAGCCTGGTCTCCTCAAATCCACCGCCGAGCTGGCCGAGAGCGCTTACCTGAAGCTGAGCGAAATCCTCAAACATCAGCTCTCCGACCCCGTCCCGCTCATCTATTACACGACCTATACCGATTTCGAGCTCTCCAACCTGTTCAATATCTCGGAAGGTGTCCTTGGCGTCAGCGAACCCCTTCTCCACCGGATCGGGATCCATGGAGACATGCCCATCGATGAGCTCCAGCGGCTCGTCGAGCATGAGCTCGCCCATGTCTTCCAGTTCGATATCCTCTGGGGCAGTCAGGGCGCATCTATCTATGCCTTAAACGCTCCGCCCCTATGGATGTTCGAAGGCCTTTCCGAGTACGTCACCCAGGACTGGTCCTCCTGGTCAACGATGATCGTCCGGGATGCCGTCCTCAACGATAGACTGCCCGAGCTGACGGAGCGGGGTGACCTCGAGGCCCGCTTCCCAATGCCCCGCAACCCCGCCTACGATTTCGGCCACGCCCTCTATGATTTCATCGCCTCCCGCTACGGCCCTAACGGCATCCAAGACCTCTGGCAGGCGCTCCGGAACTCTCCGCTCATCGGAAAGCTCACTCCGCTCAAGCGGGCTTTCCACATCAAGCCCTATGAGCTCAACCATGATTTCCAGAAATATCTTCGGGAGAATAACCGGAAATTCCTCTTCCGGGAGAATCCCGAGGATTACAGCATCCCCCTGGGTCCGAAATTTCCCCGCAACCCCTATTATTTCACCTTCTCCCACGCCGTCTCGCCTTCCGGAGACCTGGTCGCCGCCCTGACCTTCAACGTCCCCGATTACGAGGTCGATCTCGTTCTCATCTCGACAAAAGACGGCTCGGTAATCAAGAATATCACTCCCGGTTTCACCACCGAATACGAATACATCACCTACGAGTATGATCCGTCTTTGGGGAGCGACATCGCCTGGTCCCAGGACGGAGACAGCATCGCCTTTATCGCCCGGGACGGCCGCAGGTATTCGCTCTATCTCGTCGATCCGCTGAAGGGTGAAATTCGGCGGAAGTACAAAATTGGCTATGACCGTCCCTCCGCACCCCGTTTTTTCCCGGACGGCCAGGCGATCCTGTTCACCGCCTTCAGCAGGGGAACCCACGATATCTTCCGTCTTGATCTCAGCAGCGGGGAAACCGTCAACCTCACCCAGGACGATTTCTTCGAGAAGGCCCCGGTCATTTCCCCCGACGGCCGGTCTGTGGCCTACACGATCCGGCTGGATAAAACCGACAAGCTTTTCCTCTCGCCCTTGGCCGACCTCTCGCTCAAAACGCAGTTAACTTTCGGGCCGGGGAACACCACCTGCCCCTCCTTCTCGACCGACTCGCGGCGTATTTTTTTCGTCAGCGATGTCCGGGAGGCATTCAATGTCTACTCCGTCGACCTCGATAGTGGAGAGGTCCGGCGCTACACGGACGTCTGGACCGGGAATTTCTTTCCCTCCCCTCATCCGGCCGATCCGCAGAGGATCTTTTTCGCCTCCTTCAACAAGGGGTCCTACCAAATCTTTTCGGGACGGCTTCAGGGTATCGTCGAGGACAGGGTCTCCTTTGCCAAGTTGGAAAGCCCCGGGAGCCTCCCTTCCTTCCGGCCGCGTCTGACCCTGGATATCGATGAGAATAGAATCGAACCCTACAAGGGCATAAAAAAGCTCTACGTCGCCCAGCGGCCCCCGCTCGACCTCATCATCTCAACGGACGGCTCGATCTACGGCGGCGCCGCCCTCGCCTTCGGCGACCTCCTGGGTGATCACAATTTCCGGGTCATGATCTATCAGGCGCGGGGATTCCGTTCCTACTTTTTTTCCTACCTCAACCAAAAGCACCGCCTTCAGTTCATGCCCAGCGTTTTTGAATACACGACATTCTTTTATCCCTCCTATGCCTATTTCGATCCCGCTCTTGCCTCCCGTTTGACCTATCGAGACGCCATCGCCTACCGCAAGATCACCAGCGCCAATATCAGCTTCTATTATCCGCTCGACCGCTACCTCCGCCTCGAGGGGAACACGGGATTTTATCGCTATGAGGAAGGCTTCCTCGATCCTTACCAGATCAGAAGGTACGGCTCTTCGGACTACCAATATTTCTGGAACGGCAATGTCCTCTCCTGCTCCCTGTCCTTGGTCGGCGAGACGACTCATTTCAGTCCTTACTACGGCCCCCGCGCCGGCCATACATTCCGCCTGTCCGTATCTCAAGCGTTCCCGGCGGCTCAGAGTTCATTCAGCAACACCACGCTCCAGGCCGACCTGCGCAAGTACCTCAACCTTGGAGGGGACGCCCTTCTTGCCTTCCGTTTTGAGGGCTGGCTCAGCCGGGGCCGAAACCCCTACCTTTATTATTATGGCGGCAACAACCAGGTCCGGTCCGCCTATTTCTACAGCCTGGCCAGCACCGAGGGCTGGTTTGCCAATGCCGAGCTGCGTCTGCCCTTGATCAATGTCGCCTCCACGATCCTCGGCCTGATCGGCCCTGTCCGCGGAGTCCTCTTCTTTGACCTGACCCGCTCCCGGCTCAAAGGCTACCCGGCCAAATTCTATGACTATTCCGATCCCTCCCTGCCGCCTGAAGCCCTGGACGCCCTCGGCTCCTTCGGCTGGGGCATCCACCTCTTTTTCGTAGGGCTGCCCTTGCATATCGAATGGGCCAAGAAACTCGGCTGGCCGGACTTTTCCGACCCCCTGAACGTCCAGGGGTTCGGCTCTTTTGAAGTCAAGTTCTGGATCGGCTTCGACTTCTAGCTTCCTTTCCCCTCCCCTCTTCGCCTTCCCCCTTCCAACCGTCGCTTCGCTCCGTGCCTCCCCTCCTCGGCCGCTGCCGCGTCTTGCGGCCGGGGAGAGATATCCCCCTGGACCCCCTTCCAAGATCGCGTCCCGATGGGGGGGCCGACGGGACTGGTTCCCCGGGGTGCGGGGGCCGAGGGTGGTTTCTTGCGCCCAAAGGAATGAGACAGACTATATTTTTGCCTTTTTTTTTACCCCCTTGAAATCGGATTTTCAGAGTGCTATCATTCCCCTCGCCTTCGCGGACGCCCCATCAACAAACCTGGAAGGTTTTCCACAGTTGTGGATTTATCTGTGGAAATATAATGCGCCGCTATGCAAGATAAAGAAAAACCTAACGCTTGGCAGCAAATCCTTCAAACGGTCAAAAAGAAGGTCGACCAGAACAGCTTCGAGACCTGGTTCGACCCGACTCTCTACATCGGCCAGGAAAAGGATATCCTCTACATCAAGGTGCCCAACTCTTACTTCCGCGACTGGCTCTCTTTTCACTATTCCTCGGTGATCTCCGAAGCTTCCGAAAGTCTCTTCAGCAAGGCCTTCGATATCAAGTACATCTTCGATGAAACGCCCAGCCCGTTCATCCGCCGCTCACCCGAGGAGAGGCGGGCCCAGCACGGGCCGCTGCTCAGCCCTAACCTCAACCCCAACTACAGCTTTGAAACATTTGTCGTCGGCGGCTGCAACCAGTTTGCCCACGCGGCCGCCCTGGCCGTCTCCAAGAATCCGGCTAAATCCTACAACCCCCTCTATATCTATGGGGGCGCCGGCCTCGGCAAAACCCACCTTATGAACGCCATCGGCCACTTCGCCTTGGCCAAGCATAACCGCATGAAAATCCTTTTCGTCACCACAGAAAAATTCATGAACGAGTTGATCAATCACATCCAGTACGGCAAGATCCTCGATTTCCGTCAGAAGTACCGGAGCATCGACCTCCTCTTAATGGATGACATCCATTATCTTTCTGGACGGGAGCGGACCAAAGAGGAATTCTTCCATACTTTCAACCACCTTTACGAGAATCAGAAACAAATCGTTATCTCAAGCGATTGCCCCCCCAAGGAAATTCCACAGCTCGAGGACCGTTTTAGTTCCCGCTTCGAGTGGGGATTGATCGCCGACCTTAAGCCTCCCGACATCGAAACCCGCATCGCCATTCTCAAGAAAAAGGCCGAAGTCGAAGGTGTCGATCTCCCCGAGAGCGTCGCCCTTTTCATCGCCGATAAGGTCCACTCCAACATCCGCGAGCTCGAAGGCTATCTCCGCCGCGTCATCGCCTATTCTTCCTTGAAAGGAGTGAAGGTCGACCTCGAGATTGCCAAGGAAGCTTTGAAAAGCCTTCTCGATTCCATGGCTTCGGTTATATCTGTGGAAAAAATCCAAAAACTCGTCGCCCATAAGTTCAAACTCAAGCTCTCCCAGCTCAAGTCGAAAAACAACTCTCCCAAGGTCGCTTTCCCCAGGCAAATCGCCATGTATCTATGCAAAGAGATGGCCAAGTCCAGCCTCCCCGAAATCGGAAAAAAGTTTGGCGGTAAGCACCACACGACGGTTCTGCATAGCGTGCGGAAAATTCAGAAGCTTCGGCGGAAGAATCCTGAATTCAACAAAGAAATCAACAATCTGATCGGCCTCATCCAGTAGGCCGGTCAATGAGTTAGCGATGATATACACATTTCCAATTGCTTTTCTTCTTCTTCTTAAATAAAGTATTCATATAAATAAGTAAGAAAATATAAGAGAAGGTCGAGAAAGGTGGAAAAATGAAATTCTCAGTAGCTAAAGAAACCGTCCTCGACGAACTCCAGCTTTTGCAGGGGATCGTCGAAAAAAGAAATACGATGCCGATCCTGGCCAACATCCTGGTCCAAGCGACGGCCGATAGAGTCGAAATGACCGGAACGGACCTTGAGGTCGGGCTGAAGACCCATTTTTCAGCGAACATAGAAGAGCCGGGCGCAGTGACGGTCTCGGGAAAGAAGATCTTTGAAATCGTCAAATCTCTTCCTGGCGAAAAGACGATATCCTTTGAGGAAAATGACGATCTCATGATGGAGATCAGCTCGGGGAGGAGTCAGTTTAAGGTCCTTTGCCTGCCGAAAGAGGATTTTCCCCAGGTGCCGGAGGGAAAATTTGAAAAAAAGATAAACCTGTCCGGAGATGTCTTTCGGGAGATGATAGACCGTGTTTATTTCGCCATAGCCCAGGAGCAAAGATATTACTTAAACGGGGCTCTTATGATCCTGAAGCAGAATACGATGGAACTGGTCAGTACAGATGGTCATCGTCTTTCTTATACATCGGCATCTGTTGAAAACCTTGATATAGACGAGGAAATCCGGGTCATCGTGGCCAAGAAATCGCTTGGGGAACTCAGGAAGATGACCCTTGAGGGAGTCGAGTTTGACGCCGACGAAAACAATTTGTTCTTCCGGGGCGGAAACAGGACGCTCATATCGAGGATTATAGAGAGCAAATTCCCCAATTTCGAGGCGGTCATACCCAAAGACAATCCTCATATCCTCCAGGTGTCGAAAGAGGAGTTCACCCAGGCGATCCGGCGGGTTTCTTTGCTCTCAACGGAAAGGTCGCGCGGAATCAAATTCTCGATCGGCAAGGGGAATCTCAAGTTGTTCTCGTCGAACCCGGAAATCGGCGAGGCCCGTGACGACCTGGAAATCGACTACAAAGGAGCGGACATCGAAATCGGTTTCAATTCCCAATATCTTCTCGATTTCTTGCTGTCGGTCAGTTCCGAGAGGATCCGCCTGGAGCTCAAAGACGAGAACAGCGCGGCCATCATGAAACCCGATCTCGAAGAAGCGATCAGCTACACTTATGTGATCATGCCCATGAAGATCTGATGGTGCGTCGCAAAAACAAATCGGCTTAATAAACGCCGGAAAGGCACGCCGCCGGAGTTAGAAGACTTCGAGCGGATAAGATTTTCCCAGAACACGGAGTTTTGCCGTTTCTTCGACGATGATAGCGGAATAATCCGGATACCGGTTCAGGATCTCGTCCGGAGCGGGGCTGGAGAAGAGGGCCGTTGACAGCCCATCACAAAGAGCTGTTTCCGGGCCGATGACCGTCACGCTCTGTTTGCCCCTGGCGGGGTAGCCTGTCCGTGGGTTAAAGATGTGATGATAACGAACGCCGTCTTTCTCGAAGTATCTCTGGTAATCCCCTGATGTGGCGACAGCAACATCGCTGACGGAAAGGACGCCCAGATAGCCCTGCCGGCGCGGATGTTTGATGCCAACCCTCCAGGAGGAGCCAGCGGGGTTTTTTCCCCAGCAGAAAAGGTCTCCCCCGGCATTGATAAATCCCCGGGTTATTCCCAGGTCTTGTAGCGCTGCGGCGGCGAGATCGACTCCCCAGCCCTTGGCCAGCCCTCCCCAGTCCAGGCGCATCCCCGGTCCCAGGACGAGTGAACCGGACTGCTCCCGGATGGCATCCTGGTCGACGAGAAGAAGGACGGCCGCGATCTCCTTAGGAGCGGGGAGGCGATAGGATTTCGTCTGAAATCCCCAAAGCCGGGTCAGCGGGCCGACGCTGATGTCGAAATAGCCGCCGGAATCGGCATGAAGACGGCGGGCGGTGGCGTAAAGCTCGAGGACCGGCGCTGAGGACAAGTCGCTCCTGTCCGGCGAGAAATGAGCCTCGATATCGGAAAAGACACGGCCTATGGCCTCTCGCGTCCCGTCCAGTTGAGAAGCCGGGCAGAAGACCTGGACATCACAAACCGTATCAAAAAAGAGGATGGTATATTCATGCCACTGGGAACGGGCCCGGCAACCCGTCACCGAAGAGACGAGGAAGAGGACAAGAAAGAGCCTTTTCCTAGCCGGTGACTGTATCGACAAAACGGGGACCATCGATAGCCAGAAGGAAATGGTTTGGCGCGCAAACAATCCGTTCCCCGGTCAGAAAGGCCGGCCCGGACGATTGACAGATTTTGTGGCGGCAGGATGACGCCAAGACTTCAGCTTGGCCGTTTTTGACCCGGATCAGGACCTCGCCGCCGAGGGTTCTGTACCGGCGTTCTTGATGGACCTTGAGAGACAGTGTCTCGCGTTTTTTCCCGTCGACAAAAACGGCCGCTTTTCTCCCCGGGGAAAAGGAGGGCACGGGTTTTGAGAACGTGGCGACGGTCAGGCAGGCCGAGAGCGAGCCCCGGCCGTTCATGTCCTTCCATAGCTTCCCGAGCTCCTGGGTGCGGAGATCCCAGACCCGGCCGTGCTTGATGAGGGTGAATGAGGGTGGGGCGGGCTGGCGCAGGGGCTGGAAAGTCAGGTTGATAGGCGCCGCTGGCGTCCAGCTCGCATACTCCCATCCCCTCTGGATGAGAGCCGCCCTCAGCTCTCCGCCAAAGGGATGCGGTCCATG
This sequence comes from uncultured Eubacteriales bacterium, assembly GCA_964408495.1. Taxonomy (GTDB): domain Bacteria; phylum Acidobacteriota; class Aminicenantia; order Aminicenantales; family UBA8522; genus UBA8522. The sequence continues at coordinate 29,027 of CAYOZW010000001.1, read as the reverse complement.
GAGCGAGAAACGATTTTCCCGGACAAGGCCTCTCTTTTTCATCTCGGTGACAATCGTGGGGAAATAATCCTGGGGATTGTCGGCGATCAGGTAGAGGGCGGAGCTGGGTTCCTCCGTTCGCGAGGCCGACAGAAGAGGAGCGGCCAGTGGTGAGGTGAGCAACAATCTCAGGAAATTGCGTCTATCCATGAAATCCTCCCTTTTTGAGAACCGCGATAATCACCGGCCAGCCGGCATTAGGCTTCCCAGACCCGTAGCGGTGACGGACGGCTAGGCCGCCGAGCCCGAGGCCGGCCATCAGCCCTATGAGGCCGTTGATGCCGGGCTCCAGGCTTCTGACCGGAGAAAGGAGATAACCCAAAGCCAGGCCGGCCAAGGAAGCAATAAGCAGCCACCCGAAAATCGCGCTCAGCGTGCGGCTGTAGTCGGTTTCGGGAACATCGATCTCCACTTCATCCCCGGGACGGGCGTCGACCGGGTTGCGGACGGTCAGCTTCCCCTCCTTGTCTTGCTTGGCGGAACAGAGCGCCCGGGCGGAGCATTCGCAGCAGGCCACTTTCGGAGTCACCTTGACCCAGGCTAGTCCGTCCTGCACACGAATGACCGTGGCGTTATCCTTCATGGTCCTTCTTCAGCCGGCCGATGGACAGCGTCGGGCATTTCTCGATCGCCGGGATTTTTTCCGGGTCAATCTTTTTGTAATCGGTAATCACGGCCAGGTTGTCTTCGATGACGATGGCCTCTGGGCAGGCCCGGGAGCAGATGCCGCAGGCGATGCAGGCGTTCTTGCAGGCCTTCCTGGAGACCGCGCCGCGGTCCTTGGAACGGCAGTAGACAAGGATGTTTTGGGAGAGGGGGTGAAGCTCGAGGAGGTTGCGCGGGCAGGCATCGACGCACTTCCCGCAGGCGGTGCACTTCTCTTCGATAACAAGCGGCAAGCCGTCGGCCGACATCTCCATGGCATCGAACGGGCAAGCCTGGACACAATCTGCGAGGCCCAGACATCCGTAAGTGCAGAGCTTATCTCCGCCCAGCAGATGAGAGGCATAACAGGTCTTGAGGCCGAGATATTCGCTCCGGCGCGGAGCCGCCTCCGTGGTGCCCCGGCAGTGGAGACGGGCCACCTTCTTGACCACCTCTCCAGCCTTGATGCCGAGTATAGAGGAGATCATCTCTACGGTTTCCGCGCCTCCGACCGGACAGCTGTCGGCGGCGGCCTTGCCGGCGGCGATAGCCTCGGCCAGGGCTTGGCAGCCGGCGTATCCGCAGGCGCCGCAGTTGGCCTGGGGCAGGGACTCATTGATTTTTTCTACCCGGGGATCGACCTCGACGGCCAGCTTTTTGTAGGCAAGGACAAGACCCAGGGAAAAGAGAAATCCGAGGACCGTCATGGTAAGGATGGGGACGAAGACACTCATCACTTGATCATCCCCGAGAAACCGAGGAAGGCCAGGGCCATGATGCCGGCGATGATTAGAGCGATCGCCGCTCCCTGGAGCGGTTTCGGCACGTCGGCCACCTCGAGCTGTTCGCGGATGGCGGCCATGAGGACGATGGCCAGGGTGAATCCGAGGCCCGACCCGACGCCGAAGACCACGGCTTCGACAAAGTCGTAATTTTTCAAGGCGGTCAGCAGGGCCAGTCCCATGATGGCGCAGTTGGTCGTGATCAAAGGGAGATAGATACCCATCGCCTGGTAGAGGGGAGGGCTGGTCTTCCGGATGAACATCTCGACGAGCTGCACCAGCGAAGCGATGACCAGGATGAAGGAGACGATCTGGAGATAATCGAGACCGTAAGGGATCAAAATCAGATGGTTGATCGCCCACGAGACAACGGCTGTCAGGCTCATGACAAACGTTACCGCCAGCCCCATGGAGAGGGCGGCGTCAATTTTCTTGGAGACGCCCAGGAAAGGGCAGATCCCGAGGAAGTAGTGGAGGACGAAGTTGTTGATCAGGATCGCGCCGATGAAAAGGGTGACGAGCTCCACTCCTATTTTCCCCCTTTTTTCCTTTCGAGCTGCAGGCTGACGGCCATCAGGATCCCTAGCGTAATGAAGGCGCCCGGGGGGAGGACCATGATCACCCAGGGCTCGAACCACGCCCCCATAACCTTGGTGCCCATGAAGGTCCCACTCCCCAGGACTTCGCGGATCGAGCTGAGGATGAGCAGGGCCATGATGAACCCTGCGCTCATGCCCAAAGCATCGATGACCGAGCGGCCCGGCGTGTTCTTGGAGGCAAAGGCTTCGGCCCGGCCGAGGATGATGCAGTTGACGACGATGAGGGGAACGAACGGGCCGAGGCTCTTGGAGATGGGGGGGAAGAAGGCCGCCAGGAAACGGTCGGCGATGGTCACGAATGTCGCGATGATAACGACATAACAAGCAATCCGCACTTGGTTTGGGATAAGCTTCTTGATGAGCGATATCAGAAAAGAGCTGAAGATAAGGACGAAGGCGGTGGCCAGGCCCATGGCGACCCCGTTGATCACGGCGTTGGTCACCGCCAGGGTCGGGCACATCCCCAGCATCTGGCGGAAAATCGGGTTTTCCTGCCACAGCCCTTTGAGGAAATCCTGGCCCGCTGTCCTACTCGGCATCCGGCCCTCCCGGGGCTAGCTTGCCTTCTTCTCTCAGTGCCATGACCTTCTCCCGGGCCGCGTTGACGATGTTGAGCACGGCCTCCGAGGATATGGTTGCCCCGGTGATGGTGTTGACCTCGGAGGCGGAGAGGCTCTCCGGCGACGGGGCGGGCGGCTTGCGCAGGCTAAAGGGCTGGGAGAAGTCCTTGTTTTCCCAATAGACGAGGAAGGACGTCCGGTCGACGATTTTCGCCCCCAAGCCGGGCGTCTCTTTCTGGTCGAGGACGACGAGGCTGTTGAGGCGAGAGAGGGAAGCATCGGTGCCGATCATCAGGATGATCTTGTCCTGGAAGCCGACGCCGGACGTATAGACGGCGTACCCCTGAAGATCACCGGCCTCGTTCTTGCCTCCGTAGACGGTGAACTCTTTTTCTTCATAGAGAGTCTCGGTCGCGACCGACCCGGGGACGACCGCAACGATGGCCCGTTCAATCTCCATTTTTTTATTCAGGGCGATCCGGTCCTTGGTGAGAATCCCGACACTGGCCAGGAATCCTCCCGAAAGGAGCCCGACTGCGGTAAGGACGATGACCATCCTGGAGGACAAGCTCATTTCTTTAGCCTCTCTCCCAGGATGCGTGGACGCAAGTAGCTGTTGAGCAGAGGAACGAAGGTATTCATAAACAGGATGCTGTACATGACTCCTTCAGGATAGCCGCTGAAAAACCGAATAATCCCGGTGACTATCCCGATGCCGAGCGCATAAACCCAGGTGGCCTTGGCGGTGACGGGAGAAGTGACCATATCTGTGGCCATAAAGAGAGCGCCAAGAAGGAAGCCGCCAGCCAAGAGATGGAAGAGGGGGGAGGCGTAGCGGCCTGGGTCGGCCAACCAGAAGGCGCCGCTGAAGACACCCAGGGAGATAGCACATCCCAGCGGAATGCGCCAGTCGATCGTGCGTTTGAGGAGAAGATAGAATCCCCCGATGAGGAGGGCGATGGCCGAGGTTTCGCCGATGCAGCCGCCGATATTCCCCCAAAAGAGGTCCCGGAGGGGCGCCAGGGTTCCCTGGGCTATGGCTTCCTGAAATTTCAGGTTTCCCAAGGGCGTGGCGAACGTGGCGAGGTCCACATGGAGAGTGACTGGGGGTATCCAGGTCGTCATGGCGACAGGAAAAGCGGCCGAAAGGAAAGCCCGGCCGACGAGGGCCGGATTGAAAATGTTATGACCCAGTCCCCCGAAGACCTGCTTGCCGATGCCGATGGAAACGACAGCCCCGATGACCGCGGAACCCAAGGGAAAGGAGGGGGGGAGCGTCATGGCCAGGAGCAGTCCGGTGATGATCGCCGAACCGTCAAAAACCGGCGAGAGAGGCTTTTTCCTCGCCCACAGGAAGATCGCTTCCGTAGCCAGGCTGGCAATCACGCAGACGGAAATGAGAGCAAAGGCCCGCAGCCGGAAATAATAGATAGCGGCGAGGCAGGCCGGCAGAAGGCTGATAAGGACGCGGGCCATAATCCGGGGCGTCGTGTCCTTGGCCCTGATGTGGGGAGAGGATTGAACAAGGTAAGGCTCGGCCATGGTCAGGCGCTCTTTTTCCTTTTCGCCCGGTTGATTTTGTTTTTGCCTAAACGCATCCAGTGGACCAGAGGAATCTTGGAAGGACAGATATACTGGCAGCAGCCGCACTCTACGCAATCCAGGACTCCCCAATCCTCGGCTTCGGCCCATTTTTCGTAGCGGCTGAATTTGTGCAGGTGGGTGGGAGCGAGTCCCATCGGGCAATGCTCGACACAGCGCCCGCAGCGGATGCAGGCATATTCGGACTCCGGCACGGATGAGATCCAGGCCAGGATGCCCGACGTTCCCTTGACGATCGGAGTGTCCAGCGACCACTGGGCCAGCCCCATCATCGGTCCGCCCATGATGAGGGTATTCACCTCGTCCTTGAGGCCGCCGCAGAAGTCGATAGCGCTCCGGAAGGGGGTGCCCACGCGGGCGAGCAGATTTTTTGGCTCGTGAATGCCGGACCCTCCGACCGTGACCGCCCTCTCATAGAGGGGCTTCCCGGAGGATACGGCCTCCCAGATCGCCTTGACCGTGCCGACGTTCTGGACGACGATTCCGACGTCGAAAGGCAGGCCTCCCCGGGGAACCTCGCGGCGGAGGAGGGCGTAAATGAGGTTCTTCTCTGCGCCCTGGGGGTATTTTGTTTTGAGGAGGTGGATTTCGACCGGGAAATGGTTTGTCAGTCGGCCGAGTGTATCCACGGCCTCGTCTTTGTTGTCCTCGATTCCGATGAGGATCTTTTGGGCGCCAACGGCCAGTCGGGCGAGCTCGGCCCCCTTGAGAACCGCCTCTGGATACTCCAGCATCAGCCGGTAATCAGCCGTCAGCATCGGCTCGCACTCGCAGCCGTTGATGATCAGGATATCGATGGCTTTGTCTTTGGGAGGTGCGAGTTTCACCGCGGTCGGGAAGGCGGCTCCCCCCAGGCCGACGATGCCCGCGTCTTTGACCTTTTGACGGATCTCATCGGGAGAGAGTGAAAACGGATCGGCGGCGCCGGCAGTTTCGGAATCTGTTTTGTCCTGAGCGTCGTTGGCGATGACCACCGCGGGAACCGGATAGCCTCCGGAGTGGCCGTGCTCTTCCACGGCGAGGACCTTCCCCGAAACACTGGCATGGATATGGGAGGAGAAGAGACCCGTGGCCTCTCCGATCCTCTGCCCGAGCAAAACCTCCTGGCCCTTGCTGACGAGAGGCCGGGCCGGGCTCCCGAAGTGCTGGAGGAGAGGGATGATGACACGCTCCGGCGGGGGGAGGGGAAGAAGGGATTTCTGAGAGGTCGATTCCTTTCCTTCCTGAGGATGAACGCCGCGAGGAAAAGTCCTTTTTTTCATGTCCGGCCGAAATTCCTGTTCCGCCTCACGAAGCTTCATTATTATCAGGAATGAGAGGAGATTGTCAATCGGGAGCGGGCCGGGTTGAAGAATTTGATTTTTTGCCCCGATTGTAGGATAAGGGAGTCCAGGTTAGAGTTGGACACGAAGGGAGAAGACCATGGCCATTGACATCCGCGAGGTCAAGACACGCCGCGACCTGAAAGCGTTCATCTATCTTCCGGAAAAGATTCACAAGGGGCACCGCAACTGGGTGCCGCCGATCTATATGGACGAATGGAAGTACTTCAACCCCAAGAAGAACAAAGCGTTCGGGTATTGTCAGACTCTTCTGCTCCTGGCTATGCGGGAAAGCCGCGTCGTCGGCCGGATCATGGGCATTATCAATACGCGCTTCAACGAATACCGGAACGAAAAGCTGGGAAGATTCGGCTTTCTAGAAACATGGGAGGATAAAGAGGTTGTCCATGCTCTGCTCGAGCGGGTCGAAGAATGGACCCGCAGCCTCGGAATGACGCGGATCGTCGGCCCCTATGGTTTTTCGGATCAAGATCCGGAGGGATTTCTTATCGAAGGGTTCGAACACCGGGCCACCATCGCCACCTATTACAATTACGAATGGCTCCCCCGCCTGGTGGAGGACGAAGGATATACCAAGGATATCGACTACGTCGTCTATAAGCTCGACGTCCCTAAGGAGCTGCCGGCATTTTACAAGAAAATTTTCGAGCGGACAGCCAGGAAGGGGATCTTCCGGGTTGTTGAATTCCGCAAGCGAAGGGAGTTCAGACCCTGGATCCGGCCCATCTTGAGCCTGATGAACGAATGCTACACTGGAAGCGACATCTATGGTTTCGCCCCCCTCGATGAAAAGGAGATGGACGACCTCGCCAAGCGGTACATGCCCGTTCTCGACCCGCGTTTCGTTAAGGTGGTGGCCAAGGGCGATGAGCCGGCCGCTTTTGTGGTCGGGATTCCCGATATGACCGCGGGCATTCAGAAGGCGCGGGGACACCTCTTCCCCTTCGGGTTCATCCATATCCTCCGGGCGGCCAAGAAGACCAAGCAGCTCGACCTTCTCCTCGGAGCGGTGAAAGAAAAATACCGTGGCCAGGGTCTCGACGTTTTTATGGGGATGCCTATGATCATATCGGCACAGGAAGCCGGGATGGAGATCATGGACAGCCACCACGAAATGGAAACCAATGTCGGGGTGCGGGCGGAGATGGAGAAGATGGGCGGGCAGATCTATAAACGTTTCCGGGTCTTCAAGAAGGACCTCTGAAGCAGACCACGTCTCTCGAATTTCCAGCGAGGCCGAAGGCCGCCGTCCCTTGAAAAAAACTCTACTTACTTAATCGACGACGAGCATCCCGTGAATGTGGAGAGAGGGGATGATCGCCTCCAGAAGGCTGTCCCGCCAGGCCCAGCTCAGTTTTTGTCCCTCGGGCATCAAGCGGACAACTTTGGGCTTAGCATCGAGCCTGAGAGTGACTTTGATGGGACCGATAGAGGGGATGTCGGAGATGAAGTTATAGCGGTCGGGGACAGGGAAATTCGAACGATTGAGAAGGTGAAGACACAGCCGGCCATCTCGGGTTTGCCGGAGGGCGATGTCGAGGGTAGGCGGCCCTTCGACTTTCACCTTGGGAGCAGGCAAGAGTGCGGCTGCGAGATCGCCGAAAAAAAGGCGCAGACCGGGATGATGCCCGCGGAAAAATGCCAGAGCAAGAGGACCGAAGACGGCGGTGATTTTCCCTTTCCCGAGAGAAACGGTCGTGGCGGCGACGGAGCCTTCCCGGCGGAAATCACGGGTGGGATAACGGAAGGCCGCCGGCAGGGCGGTTGTCGGCTCTACCGCCTGCCAGGGGCCGTTCACGGCGACCGGCCCGTCCGGCGTGGCCAGCTCGGTGACAGCGGCGCTCGGCTCGCCGACGAAACGGACGCCAAGGACGGGTTCATAAAGCCGGGCAGATCGAGCGCCCAGCAGGAGCAGGGCTCCTCCCGCCCTGACATATTCGAGCAAGGCGTCATGGAACGACGGGGAAAGCCTGTGAGCATCCGGGACGACCACCAGGGAGTAATCCGGGAGCCGCTGTTGAAGCTGATGTTCGGCGAGAATATCGACGGAGTAATGGAGCTCGAGAAGGGCATGGAGGGCTCCTTCGAGTTCGTCGAACTCGCCGTTCCAGGGAGAAAAGACACGGTCCATCTTGTCCCACAGGGAGGTTTCGGAAAGAAGCAAGGCGACTTGTGGAACGGTCCGGCTTTTGTGACTCAGCGCTTGGCGCTCACGGCAGAAGTCAGCGACCTGGCCCAGTTGCTCGATAACGGCCGGGATGAGATATCCGCGGCGGGTCGGCTGATTGTAGACCTGGAAACCGCCGCCCTGCATCAGGACGACGGCGGCTTCCTGCTGAAGGTGGAGGCTGCTCTTCAAGCTCCAGCCCTGCTCCCGGCCGCGGTCGAACCCCCAGGCCATTAAATCCCAGGGTTTGTCCGTGCTTGCCAGGTAGCGCGCCTCGACCCTGGCCCGGTCCAGGGAAAGGCTGGGCGAATAGTCGCCGCTCAGGAAATCGAGGTCGGCCACGACGGGCTTCGGAGCGAATGTCGTGTACATCCAATTGCTCGTGATCTGAAGCTTGGGATGGTGAGCATGAAGGGCTTCCACCCAATGGCAGAGATAATTCTCAAAAGCCTCGCGCTGGAACATCTTCCACTCCAGCCAGAGCGGCTCGGAACGGCCCTTCGGGGCGGCCGCCAAGTTGGCCCGATCCCTCCAGGCTTTGAGCGCGGCCGGCGAATAGTCGAGCTGGACGGCCCAGCACTCGCCGTCAACCCACAGGCCGTCGATGTCGTAGGCGGCGGTCACTTCTTTAAGTTGAGGGATGAGGAGTTCGTCCACATATGGGCCAAAGACGCTCGTGGCATTGGGGTCGCGCCGGCCGAGGGCGTCGATCCGGGCCCAATCCGGATGTTCCTCGATCGCCTTGGAATCCCAGACTCCCGAGTAATGGATGAAAAGCGGAACACCGCGTTCTTTCGTCACCCGGCGCCAGACGGCCAGAGAATCCCGGACGATCCCCGGAGACGCCCAGCCGACAGAGGTGGGATAGCCGGTGTATCCGGCATGGCCCTTGCAGTCATATTGAACGAAATCGGGACGAACACGCTCGAGGAGGGCGGCGATATTTTCTTCGCTGACATCCGCTCCCAGCGAAGTGTCGGCTTTCTGGGGATGGAGGTCGAAATGGAGCCCGAAAAAAGCGTCCTTCCGGGGCACGGGCCCCTTTTTTTCGACCGGGGCCTTCTGGGTCAGAATATTATTTTCTTGGTTCTTAGCGTCGCAGGCAGAGAAACAGGCCAAAGCTGCGACCGTCAATATTGACGGAAGAAGAAAAACTTTGATTCCAGGTTTCATTTCAGCCCTTTTCTCATAAGATCCGCCATTCACTCAAGTCACCTGAGTGAGAGCGGGACGCAACTGAAGAGCTTAACTCATTTCGCTTCGGCCCAGTTGAGGCCCCAGCCGAGGTGGACCTTGAGAGGAACGCGCAGGGGGAAGACATTTTCCATCTTTTCCCGGACGATGTCGGCCACGACCGGCTTCTCCTCTTCGGGCGCCTCGAAGACCAGCTCGTCGTGGACCTGGAGGATGATTTTGGTTTTGAGTTGTCTGTCCTGGAATTCCCGCCAAATATCGATCATCGCCTTTTTCATCAGGTCGGCGGCCGAGCCCTGGACGGGTGCGTTGAGGGCGATGCGGCGCCCGGCCTGTTGGACCGTCCGGTCTCTCTGTTGGAGCTCGGGGACCTGGCGGACCCGGCCGAAGATGGTCTCGGTGAACCCATTCTCCCTGGCCTTCCGGACCGTTTCCTCCAAAAATTCTCCGACCTTCGGATGCTGGCAATAATAGCGATCGATGAAATCCTGGGCCTCGCGTTGGGATGTTCCCAATTCCTTGGCCAGAGAAAAGGCCGATGTCCCATAGATGATGCTGAAGTTGATAATCTTGGCCTTTCTCCGGAGCTCTTCCCAGGGCTGGAAAAGAGCCTCTCCGAAGACCCGGCGGGCCGTCTCTTCGTGGACGTCGCGGTCGGCGGCGAACGTCTCGATGAGCGCCCGGTCCTGGGAGAGATGGGCGAGCACGCGGAGCTCGATCTGCGAGTAGTCCGCGGCCAGGAGAAGGTCCCCGGGTTCTGGGATGAAGGCCTGGCGGAAGCGCTGACCCATCGGGCCGCGCATCGGGATATTCTGAAGGTTGGGCTCGGAACTGGAGAGCCGTCCCGTTGAGGTGACGGTCTGGTTATAAGAGGTATGGATCCTTCCCGTTTCCGGGTTGATGAGGAGTGGAAGGGCTGCGGCGTAGGTGGACTTGAGCTTGGACATCTGGCGGTATTCCAGGGCGTACTGGGCCAGGGGGTGAAGAGGGGCCAGTTCCTGGAGGACGTTCAGCGAGGTCGAATAGCGCTTGGTGATTTTGGTCTTCCGGGAGGGTTGCAGCTGGAGTTTATGAAAAAGGATATCGCCCAGTTGCTGCGGCGAGTTGAGGTTGAACTTGCCGCCGCTGAGCTCGAAGATCTTTTCTTCCAAGCGGTGAAGCTCAGACTCGAGTTCATCGGATAGACGGGCGAAGGCCTGGCTGTCGACCTTGACCCCCCAGATCTCCATTTCGACCAGAAGCTCGATGAGCGGCTGCTCGATCTCGCGATAGAGCCGGTCGAGGTTTTTCCCGGCGACCATCGGCCAGAGCGATTCGCCGAGGGCGAGGGCGAAGTCGGCGTCCTGGCAGGCATAGGGCACGACCCTCTCCACGGGGACAGCGTTCATCGTGACCGCGTTCTTTCCCTTGCCGGCGACCTCCTCGTAGGTGATGGCCTGGGCGTGGAGATAGGTAAGGGCCAGCTTCTCCAGGTTATGTTTGCCCCAGTTCGGCTCCAGAAGATAGGAGAGGACCATCGTGTCCAGGTCGATGCCCTGGAGCTCCAGGCCCTCCCGCCGGAGCACGATGGCATCATACTTGATGTTCTGCCCGATCTTCCGGATGCCCGGGTCGGCGAGGAGACCGCGGAGAAGGTCGAACGCTGTCTTCTTGGGGATCTGCAGCGGTGCGCCCGTGTAGTCATGTCCGAGGGGAAGGTAAAACGCCTCCCCGGCCTTGATGGCAAAAGACATGCCGACGAGGCGGGCCCGGGTGGGAGAAGGGCTGTCCGTTTCCGTGTCCAGGGAGACGAATCCGGCTTTGCGGATCCGGCCGATAAGCTCCTGGAGAGCCGACTTGTCGAGGATGGCCGAATATTTCTTTTCGGCCCGGGCGGGTTTTCCGACCAGCTCGACTAGCAGCGAAGTGAATTCCAGCTCTTGGAGGAGAGGCGCCAGCTCCTCTGTATTCGGGGGCGAGATGACGAAGTCATCCAGGTTGAAACGGACATCCAGGTCTTTCTCGATCGTCACCAACTGCCGGCTGAGGTCGAGCTTGTCCTTGTTTTGCTTGATACTCTCGCGCAACCGGGGGTTCTTGATCTCTTCCAGGCGGCTGAGAAGGTTCTCCAGAGACCCGAATTGACTGATCAGGGACTTCGATGTCTTCTCCCCGATCCCCGGCACGCCCGGGACATTGTCTGAGGGGTCTCCCCAGAGGGACAGGACATCGATGACCTGGGAAGGGGCGACTCCAAAGACCTCCTTGACCTTGGCTTCATCGAGATAGATTTCCTTGGCCGGGTTGTAGACCATGGTCTGAGCATCCACGAGCTGAAGAAGGTCCTTATCCGTGCTGACGATAACAGACGGAACTCGTAGCTTCCCGGCCTTCCTCGCCAGGCTCCCCAGGACGTCATCGGCCTCATAATTCTCCTGCTCGAACAGCGGAATGTTCATGGCCCGGATGACCTTCTTCAGAACAGGGACTTGGGAAATGAGGTCTTCCGGCATGGGCTTGCGGTGGGCTTTGTAAGCCTTGAAGGCCTGATGCCGGAGGGTAGGTTTGCCCGTGTCGAATACGATCCCCAGGTAGGAAGGCTTCTCCTGGCCGAGGAGCTTGCGGAGCGTGCTCAGGAAACCGTAGATGGCATTGGTGGGAAAGCCCCGGGAGGTCGAGAGCCGCTGGATGGCGTAGTAAGAACGGTAGAGGAGGGCGTTGCCGTCGATCAGGAAGAGTCTTTTTTCGGAGGACATCAGCCCTTGTCGGAAAAGGATCGCCTCTCTTCCGGCGTCAGATAATGATCGAACCTTCCTTCGGAAATCTCCTTGAGAATGGCCGCCTGCTGCTCTTCCATGATCTTGTGGATCTTGTCAGCAAGCTGAGGGCTGGCCAGATAAGGAGCGTAGTCGGTTTTCCGTGAGGAGACGAGCTTGCCCGATTTGTAGATGAGCGATTCCACGCACCGGGCGCTCTGCCCCAGATCCTGTGTTTGAACATGGAAGACCGCCGCCAAGCGTTTGACTTCGGTGTTGAATCCGCTCATCTGCCCCCTTATTATACTCGGCAACACTCCTTAATCAAGCCAGCAAGTGGGAGATGGAGTTGGCGTAGAAACGGAGAAGCGGGCGCTCTTCCGGAACGACTCGATAGACGCTGCCCGCCCTAATAACCAAACGGCGCAGGACCAGCATCCGGAGGCCGACGCGGACGGCGTACTGAGGATCACGGCGGGGAATATAGACCTGGGCTCCCCCTGTTTCCAGCCCCTCGATCAGATGAAAGCAACGCTCTTCAATTTCCTGCCCTTCCAAGGCGGCTTTCGGGGATTCCGCTAGGACGGCTGAAACCAGGGCGACCGGGACGACCGGGATGACTCTGGCCACGCCGGTCATGAGTTCGCTGGCCAGGATTTTGACCTGCTCGATACGGGCGTCTTTTCCCATGTTTCTGAAATCGATGCCGTGGCGGCTGACGTATTCCCTCATCGACAGGGGGGTGCCGAAGTTGACGACGGCGTATCCAAAGCGGTGCCAGCCGCGCCGGACCATGAGCCTGAAGTTGCGGCCGACGAAGGAAATGGTCGTTCGGGCGGCGGCGAGGCCGGTTTTCCTGGCGGCTAGAGGATTTCCGGTGAGCAGGAGCGTCCGGTCCTCGAACACCCGGTCGTAGTTGACGCCAACCGGGATGAAGACCAGGTCTCTGTCCCCGCCTGGATCGAAAACGCGCAGGAGATAGTCAAGGAGGCCGAGCTTGGGTTCGCCGAGTTTTCCGTCTCGGCTGAGGCGGCCTTCGGGATAGATGGCCTGGACGAGGCCGCTTTCGGTGGCCATTTGTGCATAGCGCGCCAGGACGGCGCGATAGAGGGGGTTCTGGGAGCCCCTCCTGATGAAGAAAGCGCCCATGGACTTCATCAGGGGTCTCAGCGGCCAGACCCGGGCCCATTCCCCGACAGCGAAGCTCAAGGCCATTCGCCGGAGAGAGAGATAGACGAGCAGGAGATAGTCCATATTGCTGCGGTGGTTCATGATGAAAACGAGGCTGGAGTGGGGCTTTATCATCTGATGGCCCGCCGCGTCGTCGTGTCCGATACGGACGCGGTAGAGCATCCGGATGGCGGATTTGCCGAGCCGGTTCCCGAGGCGATAGTAAAAATAAATATTGGGCGAAGGGACGATCTCATCGGCGTAGCGCCTGACTTTTCCAAAGGCCCATTCCAACGACCTCCCCTGGTTCCGGGCGTAATCTTGAGCCGCTTTGAAGATGTGGGAGTCGGCAAGAAGGCGGCTGATGACGGCCCGGCGGCGGGTGATCCTGAAGGGAGGGAGGGCGAGGTCTTTCATCTCGGTTCCCTCAGCGGCCATGCCGGAAAGATCCCGACCGCAAGAAATGGATGACCTGGCTGATCACCTCCTGACTTCGGATGATCGAGCGGTGGCTGCAACCGATGACGATCCAGTCCTTCATACCCGGCAGCTTGGTGCTTTCCACGGTTACGGTCCCGTCATCCGGGCCCTCCAGGATCAATGAATTGATGGGATTGTAGCTCTTGTTGCCGGCGATGATGCCCACCTCAAAGTTCGCGGCGCCCAGCCTTCGCGGCAGCCCCTCCTCGTCTGTGCCCAGCTGCCGGCCGGCCGGGGCCATGAACCACTTGAAGAGGATGCTCCTATTTAACAGGTCAGCCAATTCGCTCCCCCCGTTCGGCGGGCTGAGCATAACGACCCGTCCCAGGTCGGCCAGGTCATGGTGTTGGAGATAATAGCGGACGACGATTCCGCCCATTGAATGAGTGACAAAATGGACCTTTCCAGGGCATTCTTTGCGGAGGCGCTCGACCTGAGGATGAAGCACTTCCTCGGCCAGGTATTCGATCGGGAACTTGGTCGAGGGATAGTCCAGGTTGAAGACTCGGTATCCCCGTTCGGACAGCCCGGACTCCAGCCGGCCGAGCGAGCGCGGCGACCGACCGATGCCGTGGAGAAGGACGACGCACTCAGCTTTACTTCGGCCCCTCGCCGGGGATCCGGAATACGGAGTGAGAACAGCCCAGCAGGCGAGCGCGAGAAGGATAGAAAGGGCGCTTTTCCTCATATTCACCTATTTTCCAGGACCCGGAGGGCCCTGTCAAACGTTGAATTGACAATCGAAGACCTAATGGTATAATAGGATGAATTTTTGCGAGAAATTCCATGGTTATCAACATCGATAAGATTCCCAAAGAAGGTCTCGCAGTCTCCCGGGACTTCGAGTTTCTCAATATCGACCTGGTCGAGGAGAACACCGTTTTCCTTTCCCCGGCCCACGCCGAGTGCGTCGTGACCAAGGTCGGTGATGAAATCTGGATCAAGGGCCAGCTAAACGCCCGATTGAGCTTTATCTGCAGTCGCTGTCTCAGCCCTTTTGAGTTCCCCGTCGATGCCGCTTTCGATCTTGTCTACCTCCCGGAGGAGCTGGACATGATGAAGGAGGAACTGGAGGAAGACGACCTGGGTCAGGCTTTTTACCATGACAACAGGATCGACCTGCAGGAGATCATCCTCGAACAACTGAACCTGACCTTCCCGTTGAAACCGCTCTGCGCGGAAGATTGCGAGGGGATTTGCGCGGTTTGCGGCAAGGTCCGGCGCAGCGGGGACTGCGGCTGCCAGGTCAAGGAAGAGGACCCCCGGCTGCGGAAGCTCAAAATTTTCGTGAGAGAAAGAAACTAAATGCCCAATCCAAAACGAAGACACTCCCCATCGCGGAAGGGAATGCGCCGGGCCCATGACGCCCTGACGCTTCCCACGTTTTCTATCTGCTCAAACTGCGGCACTCCCAAACTGCCCCATCGGGCCTGTCCCGAATGCGGCTTTTACCGGGGGCGGCAGGTGATCGAAGAAGCCGGATCCGATTAAGGGGGAGCCGATGACTATCGCCGTGACGGCGAGGGGCTCTTTGCGGCCCTCGAAGGGACGAAGGCGTATACTCGAGGACATCCGTGGAAACGAAAACTAACCTGACCTTTGGGGGTCAAGTCGCCCTAGTCACCGGTGCTTCCCAGGGGATCGGAGAGGCGATCGCCCTCGATCTGGCTAAGGAAGGACTCTTCGTGGTGCTGGTCGATATTCAGCCGGAGAAACTCACGGCCGTAGCCGAGAGAATCAGCCAGGACGGCGGGCATGCGTCCGTCAACGCGGCCGATGTCTCGCGCTTCGACGAGGCCGCGGCGGTGGTCGATGCGGTCGTTAAGGAGAGGCAGCAGATCGATTATCTGGTCAATAATGCCGGGATCACCCGCGACAATCTGATGATGCGGATGCGCGAGGAGGAGTGGGATGCCGTCATGGCGGTAAACTTGAAGGGTGTCTTCAATTTCTGCCGGGCGGCCGTCCGGCCGATGATCAACCGCCGCTTCGGCCGGATTGTCAACATCTCCTCGGTCGTGGGTGTCATGGGAAACGCCGGGCAGACCAACTATTCGGCCTCTAAGGCCGGAGTCATCGGGTTGACCAAATCCTTAGCCAGGGAAGTGGCCGGCCGGGAGGTCACGGTCAACGCCGTCGCTCCGGGCTATATCGCCACGGCTATGACGGAGGGACTCCCCGAGGCCGTCAAGAAGGCCTTTCTGGAGATGATCCCGATGAAGCGGATGGGCACTCCGGAGGAGGTCGCTCGGGCGGTCAAGTTCCTTCTGTCCGACCAGGCATCGTACATCACAGGTCAGGTCATCCACGTCAACGGCGGGATGTACACATAACGTCTTGAGATAAATTGAGGAGGTTAACATGGAAAGAGAAGAACTTCTGAAGAAAGTCAGGACGATCGTGGCCGACAAGCTGAGCATCAGCGAGGAGCAGGTAACAGATGCCGCTTCCTTCATCGAAGATTTGGGCGCCGATTCACTGGATACCGTGGAGCTCGTTATGGCCCTCGAGGATGAGTTCGGACTGGACATCCCCGATGAAGAGGCCGAGAAGCTGACCACGGTCGGCAAGGCTCTCGATTACGTCCAGACGCGCGTCTCCAAGTAAAGCCCCCTTTATGGACGTCCAAGGCTCTCCGCCCGGGCATTCTTCCGCCCGGCGGGTCGTCATCACCGGGGTCGGGCTCGTCACTCCCTTGGGGATCGGCCTCCAGAAGAACTGGGAGGCCCTGTTGCGGGGAGAAAGCGGCATCGGGCCGATCACCCGGTTTGATGCTTCCCGGTATACGACCCGGATCGCCGGTGAGGTCAAAGCCTTCGATCCCCTGGCCTTTATCGACAAGCGGGAGGCCCGAAGGATGGACCCGTTCATTCAGTTTGCCCTGGCGGCGGCGGCGCTGGCTGTCGAGGATGCAGGAATCGATCCCGCCCTGCTGGAGGGCGACAGGACAGGGGTCTATATCGGGTCCGGGATCGGCGGCCTGGCAACGATCGAGGAATGCCACAGCACGCTCCTGAAGAGAGGTCCGGACCGGGTCTCGCCGTTCTTCCTGATATCCATTATCATCAACGAGGCGTCCGGGTATGTTTCGATCAAATACAGGAGCCGGGGACCGAACTCGGCTACGGCCACGGCCTGTGCCACCAGCACCCATTCCGTCGGCGACTCCTTCCGGCTGATCGTCCGCGGTGACGCCGACCGCATGCTGGCGGGAGGGACAGAGGCGCCGGTCACTCCACTGGGCGTGGCCGGCTTCTGCGCCCTGCGGGCCATTTCGACGAGGAATGACGAGCCGCGGCGGGCCTCCCGCCCGTTCGATGCGGAACGCGATGGGTTCGTGATGGGCGAAGGCGCCGGAATCCTGCTCCTGGAGGAGCTCGACGCGGCCCGCCGGCGCGGTGCCAAAATCTATGCCGAGATCGTCGGCTACGGGATGAACGCTGACGCCTATCATGTCACCGCTCCATCCGAGGATGGCGAGGGGGCCAAGGGAGTGATGCAGAGGGCTCTGGCCGACGCCGCTATCGATCCGACCGAGGTCGACTTCATCAATGCGCATGGGACCAGCACCCCGCTCAATGACAAGATCGAAACCCTGGCCATCAAGAAGGTCTTTGGCGAGCACGCCCGGAAAATCGGCGTCAGTTCAACAAAATCGATGACCGGCCATCTGCTCGGCGCCACCGGAGCCGTGGAAGCGGGCATCACCGCCCTCTGTTTGGCCAATCAGACGATGACTCCAACCATCAACTACGATCATCCGGACCCCGAGTGCGACCTGGATTATGTGCCCAATGCCGCCCGGCTGGCGGAGATCCGCTACGCCCTGAGTAACTCCTTCGGGTTTGGCGGGACCAACGGTTGTCTCATTCTGAAAAGGTATGAGGACAAAGCCTGACCATTTTCGTCCTCTTTCCCGGGGTCGAAAATCCAGCGGCCGCCCTCTTTCCGCTCCCTTCCAGACAAGGGAAGATGAGAGGGCCCGTTATTTTGCCTAGAGGAGGAAAAATTGAACATCCTCGTTTTTGTCAAAAGGGTTCCCGACACGGAATCGAAGATCAAGATCAACCAAGAGACAAACTCCATCGTTGAAGAAGGGCTGAACTTTGTCCTCAGCCCCTATGACGAGTACGCCCTGGAAGAAGCGCTCCGGATCAGGGAGAGCAAGGGCGGGAAGGTCGTGGCCGTGACCGTTGGCCGGGATGAGTCGCTGGTCATCCTGAGGAAATGCCTGGCCATGGGTGCGGATGAGGCCGTCCTCATCAAGGATCCGCTTCCGGAAACATATGACGGACTCCGTACGGCGAGGATCATAGCCCGATATGTCCAGGCCAAATTCCCCGATGCCAAGCTCCTGCTCTTCGGCAAGCAATCGGTCGGGGCCGACAATTCCCAGGTCCCCTCGATGGTCGCTGAATTTCTGGGCATCGGCCAGGCCAACGTCGTTGTCAAGCTCGAGGTCGAAGGGGAGACGGCGACGGCCCTCCGCGAGGTCGAAGGAGCCCAGGAAGAAATCTCCCTCACTCTTCCGGCCGTAGTCAGTGCCCAGAAGGGCCTTAACGATCCCCGCTATGAAACGCTCAAGGGTATCATGATGGCCAAGAAGAAGGAGATCCCGGTTATGACGATCGAAGAGCTCGCCTTGACGCCAGACGAATTGGCGCCTCAGGTGGCCATTGTCCGGATGGACCTGCCGCCGTCCCGCCAAGCGGGACGGGTGGTGACGGGTCCGCCGGAAGAGACCGCCCGGCAGCTCGCCGACTACCTCCACAGCGAAGCCAAGGTCATCTGAGGAGACCGACGATGATACTCACCTACATAGAGACCCGAGACAACAAGATCAAGAAGGCCTCGCTCGAGGCGCTTTCCGAGGCCGGACGAATTGCGGCTGAGTTGAAGACGGAAGCGGCGGCGGCAATCGTCGGGACGGGGAAAGAGGGGTTGACGGCGGAGTTGGCTGCTTGTGGCGCCTCTAAGGTGTATCTTCTGGAGAACGCGGCCTTTGACCAGTATTCGACCCAGGACTATGCGGCCGCTCTCGCCGACCTGGTCAAAAAGACCGGGCCTTCGGCAGTCTTCTTTTCCGCCACCTCCATGGGCAAAGATCTGTCGCCTCGGCTGGCGGCCCGGCTGGGTGTCGGAGTCGCCTCCGAATGCACCCGGGTCGCCGTCAAGGACGGACATCTCGAATTCACCCGGCCGATTTTTGCCGGGAAAGCCCTCTTGGCCTTCCGGCTGACATCCTTGCCCCAGATCGTCTCCCTTCGTCCCAATGTTTTCCCTCTGGCCCAGGCGGCCGGAGCAGGCGAGGTCATCAAGGAGGCCGTAGAAGTCCCGGTGTCTCCGGTCACGGGCCGGGTCACGGAGGTCCTCCAGGAGCGCGGCGGAGAGATGGACGTCTCCGAGGCCGATATCATCATCTCCGGCGGACGGGGGATGAAGGGGCCGGAGAATTTCGGTCTCCTCAAGGAAATATCGGAACTCATCCCCCGGTCGGCGGTGGGCGCTTCCCGGTCGGCCGTCGATTCCGGCTGGATCGGGCACCAGCACCAAGTCGGCCAGACGGGGAAAACGGTCTCGCCCAACCTTTACATGGCCTTCGGCATCTCCGGCGCGATTCAACATCTGGCCGGCATGTCTTCCTCCAAGGTGATCGTCGCCGTCAACAAGGACCCGGATGCCCCGATCTTCAAGGTGGCCGATTTCGGTGTCGTCGGCGATCTCTTCCAGGTCATCCCGCCCCTCAAGGAAGAGCTTAAGAAGTTGAGCGGCTAACGAATTGGGGACAGTATATCATTTTCCGAATTAACAGGTTTTCGCCGGACATTGCCGATATCTATCCCTTTTACATGTCTGATTTTAAAAATTTCAGGATGATTTGATTGACCATTGTTGCCTGGACCAAAGTGAGGTCGTGCCCCGCATCGGGGATGATCTTGGTTTTTATTTGCGGGGCGACCTGGTTGAGGCGTTCTACAGCCTCGCTGGCGGAATAAATCTTTTCATTCCTTCCGACCACAAAAAGAGCCGGCACTTTTATCGCTCTCCATTGTTCGTCAGTGAGAACCACAGGATTGACCGGTGGATTCATCTTAAAACATTGGATGGAGAGATAAGCGTCTTCCACAAGAGTATCCAGCGTCTGCCGGCTGAATTCATCTTTTTTCGCTAGATCCGCCATCAGCCAGTAGAAAAACTCTCGGATGTGTTCTTTTCCGGGCTGAATAATTCGCATGGCCCGCTGAATCCATTCGTTGCTGAGGGGCAGCACCGTTCCTGCAGGCGCCAGCATGACAATTCCGGAGAGCCGCCGCGGGAAACGCAGAGCATACTGACTGGTGATCCAGCCCCCATAGGAAAGGCCC
This sequence comes from uncultured Eubacteriales bacterium, assembly GCA_964408495.1. Taxonomy (GTDB): domain Bacteria; phylum Acidobacteriota; class Aminicenantia; order Aminicenantales; family UBA8522; genus UBA8522. The sequence continues at coordinate 9,346 of CAYOZW010000001.1, read as the reverse complement.
GCCAGGTTGATCCGGTCCTCCAGCTGGAGCCCCGAGAACAATTGATCCAGCCAATCGGTAAGATGGTCCGCTGTTTGAGTTGGTCTCGTGGGGATGCTTCGCCCTCCTCCATCGATCAGGTCCACCGCGTAAGTTCGATATTTTTCGGATAGCTCTTTAATGTTGGGTATCCAGATCAGAGAATTGCCGCCAACGCCATGCAAAAGGACGAGCGGAGGAGCGGTCTCTGGTCCGCTGATCCGCACAAAAGTCATCCCGTAGTCTGTTTTTATCATCCGGTTCGTCGACGGCACCGGCCAATCTTTTCCCCTTTGATCATAGACCTTCAGAAATTTCTCTTTGGCTTCAGCGGACTTAAAGGGATGGTAGTCTTTATATCCTGCTTTTTCCTGGCTGCGTTTTTCACTTGTGCTGAAGCCCGCCCCTGAAACACCGATAAGAAATACAAAACTAAGAACAACAAAGATAAACCTTGTCTTTATCAACAGAACCTCCTGATGGGATTTCTGCTTAGCGTTTTTGATCCAGTCGGTGACATTCTTATTTAATACGATTATATAGGGGTTTTAGGATAAAAAACTAGCGAAACCTCGGCGGGGGTTGACCCCCGCGCCGGATGGAGGCTATCCTGAGGTCGAAAACACATAGAGGAGGGCGGCCCCCCTCTCTCCATATTCCGCCCGGGAGGCGTTCATGTTTCATTTGATTCCCCTGTTTGCGGCGGTGATTTCCCTTGGATCCATTCCGCTGAGCAGCGGACCAGTCCGGGACCTGAGCTGGTTCCTCCGGCAGATGAGATCCCTCGACCGGCTGCCGGCGCTTGAGGCCTCCCACACCGCCATGTCGAGCACCTGGGACCGGACGGGGGCCAACGCCGACGGAACCGATTTTAAAAGGATCGAAAGCGACGGGCGGAACATCCTCCTGGATGTGGATGGCCCCGGATGCGTTCATCGTCTTTTCGTGGGAAGGCTCGGTCCCGAGCAGGCCGGGACACGGATCCAGGTTTATCTCGACGGCGCCGAAACGCCCATCTTCGACCTGCCGATACTTGAATATTTTGATGACGAGCATGGTCCCATCCCTTATCCTTTGGTCTTTTTCAAGAGCTACCCAGGGACTCTGTTCCCGATCCCGTATTCAAAACACTGCCGGATTCAGCTGGTCAATCCCGATTATGGGAAGCCGGATTGGAACCCCCGCGGCTGGAGCAACTATTGGCAAGTTGTGTATACGACCTATCCCAAGGGGGTCGAGGTCAAGAGTCTGTCCTGGCCGCCGGGCGATGCCGAACGGGCGGAAATTGAGAAGACTTCTCAGGCCTGGCTGGAAGCCGAATCGGCTCCGCCGGCATTCTCTGAAAAGCCCTCGGTCGACCGGACCTTGTCCCTGAAAGCGGGAGAGACAGAGATGATCCAGTTGAGCGGCTGCGGGGTCATCCGCCGGATGCGCGTCCTCGTCGATCCTCCGACACCCGAAGCCTTGCTCGGGTTGCGATTGCGGATTTTTTACGACGGGGCGGCTTGGCCGAGCGTGGACGTGCCCGCGGGGTATTTTTTCGGGAACGCTTGTGGGGAAGGCGGTCGTGAGGCGACGAGCGTCGCCGCGGTCGTCGGACGGCGCCCGACCGATCGGGCCTCCTATCGGACCGATTTCTTTTCTCTGTTCATGGGTTATTGCGGAGCCGAGGCTTACACCTGTTTCCCCATGCCGTTCGCGAGGGGGGCTGTTCTGGAGTTCGTGAACGAGTCGCCGGTGACGCTTCCTCAGCTTCGGGTTCGACTTGAGGTGGAGAAATCGGACCGTCTGCCCGCCGACTGGGGCCGGTTCCATGCGACTTGGTCCGAGCACCGAGCGGCGACGGAAGCCGTGCCGAAGTTCGGACCCCTCAACGCCCCGGGGAACGTCGTCCTGGACCGCCGAGGCAGGGGCAAGTACGTCGGAGTCATGCTGCACGTCGCCTGGCCCGATGAAACCTGGTGGGGGGAGGGCGACTGGCTGATCTGGACCGACGAAGACGGTTGGCCGCCGAGCTATCATGGAACGGGCAGTGAGGAATATTTCAACAGCGGCTGGTGTCAGTTCGACCGGAAGGCGGTCTCCGGTTTCGTCACCCTGCGTCCCGGTCACCCGATGGTCTATTCCTTCCACCTGAACGATGCCTTTCAATTTGAACGGAGCATCCGGGTCGTCGAGGAGGAGATGGGGGGAGGGCTCGAAGCCGTCCGGCGAATTTCAGTGGGCCACCCGGTCTGGGGGGCCACGGCGTTCTGGTATGCGTCGCCGGCGCGCCCGGCGGAATCGAAAAGCGGGCTTCCATGGGTAGGAAAGCCGCTTTCGAGACCGCCGAAAAGACCCTGAAACTAGGAGACGTTCAGAGCACCCGGATTGTCATCAGCCGGGTTCTCGGGCGGGCTCTTTGTGTCAAAAACGCCGGGATGACGCCTCGATAGCGAGACGAGCACAAGGGTCATGCCTACAAGAAAGCAAGTGCCGAGGATGAGGGTTGCTCGGCGACCGATAACGTCAGCCAGGTAGCCCGAGGGCACCTCGAGCAGGAGCACGGCCAGCGCGTAGGCCGCCTGGATGGTGAAGACCTGGGTGGAACTCAAGCCGTGGGATACATAATAAGGAATCAGGATGGGGACAACCAGGTAGAACTCGCTGATGAACTTGTAGGCATAGAGTTTCCACAGGTTGGTCCTGACCCCGGGCATTGTTTCTGGTTAGGGGCCAATTTTCCGAAGCTTCTCGGCGGCGGCAAGGAGGGGAGGCCAACGGGAGGTCTTGCCCTTCTCCGGGGCGTTCCAGATGGTGCAGAGATGCCCCAGCATCCCTTCCGAGGGAAAAGCCAGCGAAAAGTCGATCAGCTTCCTGGTCTGCTTGACGTCCCGGAAGCTCGCTGGCAGAACGCGGAAGCCTTTGTTCAGGAAGAAAGGGATCGACGGGTAGGACTTCATCCGTTCGTAATGCCAGTCGCAGATAATGATGTCTTTAGGAATAAGATCGACTGCCCGCTGGGTCCCGTTCATTGACGCCTCCCACTTCCCGTAGCCCGTCGCGGCCCCGTCGAGCAGGCGGTCCCCCCACATCATCATCTCGACCCCGCGCTCCTTGACCAGGTGCTGGTAGTAATCATTGACCGCCTTAGCGAAGAGCTCCGCCGTAGGCTTCCCGGCACAGCGCGGACAATCGGCGTCGGCGATGATAAACACCTCGTCCATCCCGACGTGCAGGGCGTCTGCTTCAAAGACCTCGATGAGCTCGTCGTAGAGGGCGAAGATGATGGGGTTGACCTCTGGATGGAGCGGGCACCAGCTCCGGCAATAGAATTCGGTCCCCCATGGGTCCATACCCTTGTTCCCGGGGTATTTGCCCGGAGATTCGTCGAGGTGCGGGTACTTGACCAAGAGCGAATAGGTCTTTTCCGCCCAGGACTGGTGGCCCATGGACTGAAACTCGGGGACCAGACGAATCTTGTGGTCGCGGCAGAACCGGACGACCTTCTTGACGGTCTCCCGGGAGATCGGATCTTCGCCCCGGAGCTCGGGATGAGAAACATATTCATAGTTGTAGTCCACTTCGAAGATCAACAGGTTGACACCGACCTCTGCCAGCGCGGGGAGCTCGGTGATAAGCGCCTCCACGGCCGCCTTGCTCTCGATGAGGACATGGAGGCCGAGCCAGAGCGGCTGCGTTCGCGGCACGGCCCTGGGTGCGACTTTGGGCGCGCAGGCTGGAAGAAACATAAGCACCAAGCCCGTGATCAGGATAAAGACGGCTGTTTTTTTCATTTCGATTCCTCGTTTTTTATTGACTCCCGCTGAAAAAGCGGAGGATGAACCGCGTCTCCAGGATGCTGCCCAGCAGTATGGCGACGCCGGAGAGAAGATAGGCCACGCCCAGGAGCTTCAAGCCCGAAATCAACGCTTTCTTGCGGTTCTCGAACCGGAATGCCCGCGGGAGGATCGTCCAAAAAACCAGGTTGAGCGTCGCCCCGATCGTCAGGAAGTAGCCGCCGAATTCCAGAAGGAAAATGCTCGCCATCCGGCCGCTGGACGATACCTGGGCAAAGACGACGCCCTGGAAGAATTTTCCGAAGACCGTCAGGGTAATGGGCAAAACAAACAGGGCGCGGATGAACATGGTCAGGTTGGCCACAAAGAAATTGTTGATAAAGATTAGCGTTCCCAGTTCCCAGGCATTTTTCTGGAAGAGATAGCCGAGCAGGCACTTGTCGTGCCAGGCCTTGTATGCCTTGAGGAGCTGCGAATAGCCCGGGACTTTATACTCAAGGTTGCTGGAGAGCTTCAAGACCGGGCTTTGCTGGAGAGACTGAGCATCGGCCCAGTTCAGCTGGCCGGCAATGTAGCCGGCTGCATAGCTTAGAACAAAGACCATGAGGAGGATAACGAATATCGGTTTGGCTTTGTGGATGAGTTCGCGCACCGCTCTTCTTTAAAATTGATTATCGGCACTTATCGATAGGGATCGGATGGCTCCCCCGGCGGTGTTTCCGGCTTAATGAGATCGAGCAGAAGACGGTTCTTTTCGGACCGCGTCTCGCCGACGCTGGTGCAGAAAATAGCCGGGTCGTCGACCACCGGGCACTTGTTCTCGCAGATCCCGCAGCCGATGCAGAGGTCGAGGTCGATGACCGGCGCCAGCGGGGTCAGGACCGTCCCGTCGATGAGCTGGACCTCGGTCCGGACCAGCTTGATGGCCTTGGGAGATGTCGGGCAGTGCTCTTCGCAGACAATGCAGGGCGAGCCCAGCACGTAGGGGATGCAGCGGCTCTTGTTAACCCAGGCCGTCCCGATCTTGACCTTGATCTTCTCCTCGATGGTCAGTTCCTGGATGGCCCCGGTCGGACAGACCTGGGTGCAGAGCGAGCAGTAGTACTCGCAGTAGCCGATCCGTGGCCTCAGGACCGGGGTCCAGATGCCTTCGGGACCGGCTTCGTTCAGGGCTGGTTGCAGGGCGTTGGTCGGGCAGGCCTTCATGCATTCGCCGCACTTGACGCACTTCTGGAGGAAACGGGGCTCAGGGAGCGCCCCGGGCGGGCGGATGAGCTTGGCCGCGGCCCGCTTGGCGGCCGGGGTGATCTTGAAGAACGGCGCGGCGACCACCGCCAGCGCCGAAGTGAAGATGAGCTTCCGCCGCGAAAGATTGACGGACTCTATCTTCTCGGGTGCGGCCTTCACCGGGAACCGGACGGCGTTGGTGGGGCAGATGGCCGCGCAGGTGTAGCAGTAGACGCACTCCGAACTCCGCCACTCTTCGTTTGGATAGGGGTTGGCCTGGGTCTGACAGTGGAGAGTGCAGAGGTTGCACTCGATGCATTTCTCCATGTCGATGCGCACCTTGGGCACGTTCCAGCGGGCCAGGAGCCCGAGGAGCGCTCCGGCCGGACAGAGGTACCGGCACCAGAACCTTTCCTTGGAGATGTTGAGCAGGACGACTCCGAGGAAGACCAGGCCGAGGAAAAACCCCTGCTGGTAGGTCTGGTTGAGGGAGAGGGTGCCGAAAAACTGGGCGGCCGCATCGCCGAAAGAGGGAAGCTTCAGTCCGTAGAGAAGGCCCGTGAAGGCCGCGCCGATACGGGCGAGCACCGGGACAACGGCGGTGGCGAACGAACGATAGAGGAAAGACAGGGGGTCGGCGAATCCTACCAGGTCGACGGCGAAGAGGCTGGCCACGAGGACGCCGATCAGGATCAGGTATTTCCAGGCAAGGCGGCTTCGGCTCCGGTGCTCTTTGCGCGGCTTGAGGAGCTTGGACTTCTTAAAGATATAGGAAAAGAATTGGTGGACGGAGCCCAGCGGGCAAACCCAGCCGCAGACAAACCGTCCGGCGACCAGGGTGACGACAATGGTGATCGCGGCCAGGATGAACGAGGCGAAGAGGACCCGCGAGGCGATGGCCGTGGTGATAGCGAGCAGGGGGTCGAAATGGAAAAAGACTTCCACCCGGCCGATATAATCTTCGCCGCTGAAATGCGTCCTCAGCAAGAAATAGAAAAAGAGGCCGAAGAAAACGGCCTGACTGAAGATGCGGATGAGTTGAAGAGCCCGGTATTTTTTAGACCGCTCTTTTTTCAATGGTTAATTTCTCCAGGTGGGTCCGGCCCAACCCGCGGCGGGCGGCGATCCCGAGATAGACTAGGTCTTCCGGCCGGATGTCGAAGAAGCCGGCCCCGGCCGTATCGGCAGCGACCGGGTCGATGCTGGCGATGACGGTCTTCTGGAGCTTGGCGTCCGATGTCCGTCCTCCCTGGGGGCCGTTGCGGGTCAAAACCCGGTAGGCGTCGAGCACGGTCAACTGGGGCTTGAAGAAAGCCGCCAGGTCGACCATGGCCTCGTCGAGCTTCTGGTGGAGCTGGTTGCGGGCGCCGCCGATGGCGCCCAGCCAGTTCTTCATGCCCATGGTCAGGCGTGAGAGGCTGTGGTGCTTGGCGATGGGGACATTGATGAGTTTGTCCGCCTCGACGAAATCGGTGTAGACCTGCCATTCCTTGAGCCAGTCGCCCCCAAGCGCCATCTTCTTCAGATGGTATTCATTGACGAAGGGGACCTTGGCGCCGCCGGCCTTGGCCGCCTCGGCGATGCCGGAGCGGGCATAACAACGCTGGGCCTGGTTGGTCGTGTGGTCCATGACGGTGACTTCTTTGGCCCCGGCATTAAGACACAGTTCGACCAAAGTCTTGATGACCTCGGGGTTAGTCGTGGCGGCGAGTTCCGGCGTCCGGTCCCAGCCGATGTTCGGTTTGATCATGACCTTGTCGCCCTTGGCGATGAAACGCTTCATCCCGCCCAGGGCCGCCAGCGCCTCGGTGGTGATGGCGGCGGGAGAGTCGCCGGTGACTATGGCCATGTCCGGCGCGGCGCCGGCCCGGGCCAGGAGCGGGGGGCCGAAGCGCAGAAGCGCCCCGCCCAGCGCCAGGTCCTTCATGAAATCGCGTCTGTTCATCTGACTATCCTTTACCTAAGGAGCGCATGTACTCCTGAATTCCTTCGTAGATTCCCCGAGCCACCTGCTTCCGGTAGGCGGTGCTCTTGAGCCTTTCTTCCTCCTGAGCATGGCTCAAGTGAGAGATCTCGACCAGCACCGAAGGCATATCGCCGCCGATGAGCACCCAGAAGGGACCGCCCCGCACACCCAGGCTCTCCACGCCGGAATAATGCCGGGATAACGATCTAACCAGGTTTTCGTGGATCTTCTGAGCCAGGTCGCGCGATTCCAGGATCTTGCTGTTCTGGACGATCTTTTTGAGGGTGTCCTGCATGGCGCCGATCGTCTTGGTGGAGGTGGCGTTCTCCATGGCGGCGATCTCGTTCACCTGCGGGTCGGGGCTGAAGTTGAGGTAGAACGTTTGGACGCCCTTTTTCTTCCTGTTGCGGTTGGCGTTGGCATGGATCGAGACGAAGAGATCGGCCTTCTGCTGGTTGGCGATGACCGTTCTGTTTTCAAGAGGGACGTAGATGTCCGACTCCCTCGTCATGGTCACCTCCAGGCCGTTGGCGACGAGCAAATTCTTCAGCTCCGTGGCGACGGCCAAGACGACGTCCTTTTCCTTCTGACCCTTCCGGCCGATCGCTCCCGGGTCCTGGCCGCCGTGTCCGGGGTCGAGGACGACCCGCCGGATGCCCAGGCCGAGCTGGCGGGCCATGCTGTAGCCGGCCTTGGTCGGCTCTGGAGGCTGGGCCGGTTTTTCCGCCGGTGTCTCGGGTGACTTGGACGGGGGAGGCGAGTCTTTAGGGTAGATGTCGAGGACGAGCCGGAAAGGATCCAAGAGTGGAAAAACCTGGTAGCGGGCGACCTTGGCAAAGTCAAGTTCAACGACCACCCGGACGGTCTTCTCATTTTTCTGGGCGATCCGGACCTCTTTGATGTAATCGCATTGGGCAGCGAAAGCCTTCCCGTGCAGGATGGGATTAAGGCGGGCCTGGTGAATATCGATGTAGATTCGGTCGGGGTCCTTAAGCTCGGCTGAGGAGTATTCCCGCAGCTTCCCGATATCGACGACGACCCGGGTATGAGTGGGGTGGGTGTAGGAGCGGAGGTTATAAACCTCGACGGTCGATTGTCCCGACGGCCAGGCGGATGAAAGCATAAACAGGCCGGCTAAGAGGGCCGGGAAAGGGTGTTTTGGTGTCATCGCGAAAGCCGAGCCTCTCAATTCCTACTTATAATATAAAATAGATATGTTTTATTCAAATGATCGCTCCCTGTCAGGCCCCATATTTCTGGAGCTTGCCGGCGTGGGCAAGAAGGAGCGGCATGGCCTGGAGGGCGGGAAAGCGTCCCAGGAAACCGCGGCTGCAGGCCCGCTCCGAGAAGGCCAAGACATCATCCGGCATGGCCGACCGGGCCGAAAGCAAGAAGGGATTGGGATGCCAGGAGTGCGACTTCAGGAGGCAAGGTGTGGAGTGATCGGCCGTGACCGCAACCACGTCGGCGCCGAGGGCTTCGATCCGGGGGATGAAAGGGTCGATCTCTTCGATGGCCTTGACCTTGGCCGGGAAGCTCCCGTCTTCGCCGGCCGCGTCGGTCTTTTTATAGTGGACGTAGAAGAAATCATGATCTTTGTAGCCGGATTCGAGGGCGTCGAAAAGGTCCCGCGTTTCGCCTCCCACGGGCAGGACCTCCATGCCGAGCAGTCGGGCCAGTCCCTTGTACATCGGGTAATTGGCCACGGCCGCGGGTTGGATTTTGTAGAGCTCGGACATGCTCGGGATGGCCGGGAATCGGGAAAAACCTCGGAGCAGGACTGTGTTGGCGACCGGCTCGTCACTCAGGATCCGGGTGGCCTCTTCGATGAAATGGCTGACCACGGCGACGGTTTCAGTGGCTTCTGCAGAGAGCGCGGAAGCGGCGACGGGCGGCTTGTGGTCCTTCTGGGGGTCGGCGTCGGTCAGGGCGTCGCTCAGTCCTTCTCCGCTGAACTTCACCACGAAGCGGTGTTCCTTGCCCGGGAAAAGCGCGATCCGGATCCCGGGAGGGGGTTGAAGAGACTCATTCAAGCGGCGGCAGATTCTCTCGTTTTCGGAGGTCGGGATCCGACCGGCCCGGCGGTCGACGATCAGGTTGTCCTTGAGGGTGGCGTAGTTGCCGCGGGCCACCAGGTCGTTGCGGCCCACCTCGACTCCCGAGCCGAGGGCTTCCAAAATGCCGCGGCCGAGCTGATGGCGCAGCGGATCATAGCCGAAGAGGGCCAGATGCGAAGGGCCGCTCCCCGGCGTGATGCCGCGGAAAACGGGGTCGGTCAGTCCGCAGGCCCCCTTGGAAGCCAGCCGGTCAAGATGGGGCGTCCGGGCCGTTTCCAGGGCCGTCTTCCCTTCGACGG